>NZ_CP108036.1:7555232-7869665 GCF_036170895.1 Streptomyces erythrochromogenes
CCCCGGCCAGCTGGTCAGGTCCGCGGCCTCGGGGACCAGGCCGCGCCCGGAGGACCCGTACCCGAACAGCGGGCCCAGCAGGAACGACAGCAGCGGCCCCACCACCACCGACGCGCCCGCGACGGCGGTGAGCACCGGGGTGGAGAGCCGGGTGAAGGGTTCGGCCGCCAGGAAGTACACGGCGAAGAAGGCGAGGATGACCAGGATCCCGGGCCACAACGAGGCCAGGTACAGGCCGAGTACGGCCAGGACGGCGCAGCGGATCAGCAGCGGACGCCACCGCGACGCCCAGCCCTCGGGGCGCCGCGCCGGGTCCGTGGCGCGCTGCGCGAGGACCAGGGAGAACCCGGCGAGGAGGGTGAAGAGGGCCGGGGCGCGCCCGTCGGCCGCGACGAGCAGGTACCCGGCGCCCTCGGGCTGCGGGCTGGGACCCACGTGCACGGCGAACATGCCGAGGACGGCTATGCCGCGCACGGCGTCGACCCCGGCCAGCCGGCCGGGGCCGCCGCCCCGCCCGTCCGCCCCCGCTCCGTTTCCGGCACCCGTCCCGGCCCCTGTTCCCACCGCTGTCCCCGCCACTGCCGTTCCGCTCCGCCCCGAAGTTGGTCGGACCGGCGGTGTTCATGCCGCCAGCCCGCTCCCGCACCGTACCAACGAAGACATAACCAGGTAATAAGGAGGTATAGCGGTGGCAAAGCGGGTCTGCCGGTTCCGGCTCCACGGCCCGCCGTAACCCGGGGGCCGTGCCCGCTGTTGCACAGGCGGCGGGTCCACCCAGGTGAACGGAGTCCCGATGCCGCAGCTGACCGACCACGGCGCGACCGACGACCGTGAGTGCGCCCCGGGGACCTGGATGACCCCCGAGGAGTACGGAGCCTCGCGCGCCGCCGTCTGGACCGCGGCCGTCGTCCTCGTCACCGACACCGACGGCCGGATCCTCGTCCAGAGCGTCGACTACCGCGCCGACCGGCTCCTGCCCGGCGGGGCGATCGACGCGGGCGAGGCTCCCTCCGCGGCGGCCGCCCGCGAGCTGCGCGAGGAGCTCGGCGTCGACGGCCGCTACCCGCGCGGCCTGGCCGTCGACTGGATCCCGGCCGACACCCCCGGCTTCCCGCCCGAGATGCGCTTCCCCGGCGAGATCCTGCACGTCTACGACGGCGGGACCTGGACACCGGACCGGATCGACGCCGTCCGCCTCCCGGCGCAGGAGATCACCGGCATCCACTTCGCCGAGCCGGCCGACCTGCCCGCCCTGATGGACCCCGGCGACGCCCGCCGCGCCCTGTCCGCCCTGCGCGCCCGCATCAACGGCTGCGGCGCCGCCCTGCTGGAGGACGGCCGGCCCACCGCACCGACCGCCCTCGACCGGCTCGGCGTGCTCCGCACCCCCCGGATCCCGCAGCGCGGGGCCTGGCACTGCGGCCCGGTCCCCGCGCAGGTGCCCGTACGGGACGTCTCCGCCTGGCTGTTCGCCCCCGACGGCCGGGTCCTGCTCCTCATCGCCCGGGCCACCGGCGCCGCCCACCTCCCGACCCCTGCCGCCGCCGCGGCCGCCGGGTGCTCCGTCCCCCTCGGCTACCGGTACGGCACGGAGGGCGCCCACGCCCGCGTCGCGGCCCGCCTCACCGGGCTCCCGCCGGCCGCGGACCCGGCGTACGCCCGGCTGCTGGCCACCCCCGAGCAGGTCCGCGAACTCAGCGACTGGGGCCGGGCCGGCGAGGACGAGGTCGCCGCGGTCCACGCGGCCCGCGCCCGGCTGGGCCTGCCGGCCCCCGCCCGCACCCCGCTCGCGGAGCTCCCGGAGGAGGGCGTGCGCTGGTGACCCGGCGGCGAGGCCGCCCGCCACCGCCGTGATCGGGAAATCCCTCGTCCGCGGTCCGCGGTCCCGCAGCATGGGGCCATGAGCGACAGTGCGATCACCTACACCCTCTACATCCAGGCCGACCCGTCCCGGGTCTGGCAGGCCCTCACCGACCCCGCCCTCACCCGCCGGTACTGGGGCCTGAGCTTCGAGACCGACTGGTCGGTGGGCTCGGCGATGGACTGGGTCGAGCGGGGCACCCGCACCAGTGACCCCGGCCAGCTGGTCCTCGGCTGCGTCCCGGACCGCCTGCTGTCCTACACCTGGCACACCTTCAGCCCGCAGTGGGCGGCCGCGGTCGGGATCGACGAGGAGCTGCGGTCCGAGCTGGCGCAGGAGCCCCGCACGAAGGTGACGTACGAGATCGAGCCGGTCGGCGACACCCTCGCCCGGCTGACGATCCGGCACGAGGGTTTCGTGCCGGGCGGCACCCTGATCGGCATGTGCGGGCGGGCCTGGCCGATGCTGGCGTCGAGCCTCAAGACCCTGCTGGAGACCGGGGCGCCGCTTCCCGAGCCGCAGCACGAGACGAGCCAGGGGGCCGGCGGATACGAGGCACACGAGAGCCGCGGGACCCGCGAGGGCTGATCAGGGGGCACTGAGATCCGGCGGGCGCCGCGGGCGGCCGCCCGGAGCCCGGCCCTCCGCACTCCTCGCCCGCCCCATCCGAACTGCCGCGCACCGCACCTGAGATCATGTGTACGGACCACGAACCAGGAGCGCAGACATGGCACTCGAACACCATCGCGTCGTCATCACCGCCGCCGGCCGCGACTTCGGGCGTACCCTCGCCCTCCGGTTCGCGAGCCGGGGGGCCGAGGTCCACCTCTCCGCCCGGACCCTCGAAGCCGCCGAACGCGTCCGCGGCGAGATCCGGTCGCAGGGCCACGCCGCCGACCGCGTCCACGCCTACGCCTGCGACCTCACCGACCCCGCCTCCGTACGGGAGTTCGCCGCCGCGGTGGCCGCGCGCACGGACCACGTCGACGTACTCGTCAACAACGGCTCCCGCTACCAGCACGGCACCGACCTGCTGTCCGCCTCCGACGAGGACGTCGTCGACACCCTCGCCTCCGGAGCCACCGGCACCGTACTGGCCACCAAGGCGTTCCTCCCGCTGCTGCTGAAGTCGGCCAAGCCGGACATCGTCACCATGGTGTCCGGCTGCGGCGAGACCGGCCACCACCGCTCCGACGCCCACGACGCCTTCTACGCCGCCAAGAGCGCCCAGGCCGGTTTCACCGAGATCCTCTCCCGCAGGCTGCGCGACCGTGGCGTCCGCGTGATCTCGCTCTACCCGCCGGACTTCGACAACCACGACCCGCTGTCGCACGCGTGGGAGGGCGCCCCGCGCACCGCGAAGGACCCCCTCACCGCGCAGTCGCTGGTCGACTGCGTCTTCTTCGCGATAGGCCAGCCCCGCGACTGCTTCATCAAGTCCTTCCACTTCGAGCAGGTCTGACGGCATGGGCCGCACCCTGAGCGAGATCCTGGACGCGGCGGCCGAAGGGCTCTTCCCGCCCCCCGACGGCGGCATGACCGTGGTGCCGCAGGAACACCACCGCGACGCGGGCGTCATCGCCTTCACCGCGCACTCCGTCGTGTTCACCGACGAGGACCCGGACTGGGTGCTCGCCACCCTCGCCTTCCTGGACTGCGACCCGCTGGCCGCCACCATGAACCCGCACTTCCTGGCCGCGCTCCTTGACCGCACCGGGCGCCGGACCGACACCATCGACCTGCTCACCGTCGCCGGCCCGCTGCCCGGCGGGCCCGCGTTGGAGCTCCGCGAGACGACCGATCCCGATCACCCGCGCGTACGCCGGGCCCTGCGCCGCCGTCACGACGTACGGGTCTGGTCGGCCGACGGGGGAGTCCTCGTCCTCGGCCGCGGCCTCGCGGGCCGCTGGGAGGCGGCGATCGAGGTGGACGAGGACGTCCGGCACCGCGGGCTCGGCAGGCAACTGGCGCTCGCCGCCCGCCACCTCGTCCCCGACGGCCGGCCGGTCTGGTCCCAGCAGGCCACCGGCAACGCGCGCAGCATCCGCGCCTTCCAGGCGGCCGGATACCGGCCGGTCGGCGCGGAGGCCCTGATGTGGCCGCCCGGACCCTGAGAACGCCCCCGGGACGCCCCTTGAACGCCTCGACGGCACCCTGACCACCGGCCCGCCGCGGTGATCGTGTGGAATGGGTGCCATGCGGAAGGGCAAGAAGCAGCGGCGACCCGCCATGGGCATGCCGCCGGAGGTGCTGGTCATACCGGTGGGGGCGGGCCGGGCGATGTCCGTCACGGGTGTCGGCCGGACCGGACACGTCCGCGAGGGGGCCGCCCGATGAGCCTTCCCGACGCCGACACGCCCTCCGAGCACTGGCGCTACGCCCGCCACCTGGAGTCGCTGGCCGCGGTGCCGGGCGGGAACGCCGAGGCCGAGGCCGAGGTCGTGACCGCCGTACTGGGCGATCCCGACCGGGTGATGGCCGAGGCCGCGGTGGTCACCCACCTCGACCGCCGGGCGGTGGGCCTGCTCGCCGACGACGGGTTCACGGTCTGGGCGCGGGCCATGTCCGGCGTGCTCGCCGACCGGGCCTTCCCCGAGCGCCGGCTGCGGGAGTGGAGCCTGCTCAAGGCCGTCACCCGGGGCGAGCCCTGGTCCGCCGCCGAGCTGACGGGCGCGTCCGACTGGTGCCAGCGCACCGCGGTCCGGCTGCTCGGCTCCCACGAAGCCCTGGAACTGCTGGCCGCCGACGCCCGCACCCGCCGCGTCCGCAACGCCGCCGCCGAGCGCCTGCGCCGGGGCACGGTCGCCTGAACCCGGGTGACCCGCCGTCGGCCCGCGGCTTAGGCTGCCCGGGTGACCAGCGAACACCTCTCCAGGATCAACGGCTTCATGGCGTCCTTCGCCCGCCGCCAGGCCGCCCGTACCGTCCGGCTGCCCGGCGGGTTCGCCGCCTACGACGACGCCTTCGCCCACTCCCGCGGGAACAACCAGGTCGTCATCGACGGGGCCGTCGACCCCGAGGCGCTGCCCGCCCTCACGGAGGAGGCCCTCGGCCACCTGCCGCACCGCCTGGTCTCCGTCCTCGACGACGAGACCGCCCGGGCGTGCGCCGGACCGCTGGTCCGTGCCGGCTACACCCACTCCGCCTACCTCGTGATGCTCCACACCGGACCGGTGCCGGCCCCCGCGGACGCGCAGGAGGTCGACCTGGACGCACTGCGCGGCCCGCTCACCACCCGCTGGCGCGGCATCCTCCCGGACGTCGACGACGAAGTCGTGCGCCATCTCGTCGACCGGCGCGAGGCCCGCCTGCGCGGCGCCGACGACGTCCGCTTCATCGGCTCCCGCGCCGAGGGAGGGGAGGTGGCCTCCTGGGCCGACCTCTACCTCGACCCGGCCGCCGGCACGGCCCAGATCGAGGACCTCATGACCTCGGAGGCGCATTTCCGGCGCGGCCACGCCGATGCCGTCGTGGCCACCGCCCTGAGTCTGGCCGCGGCCGCGGGCTGCGACGCCCGCTTCCTGACCGCCGACGCGACGGACTGGCCGCGCCACTGGTACGAGCGGCGCGGCTTCCGCGTCATCGGCCACTCGCACGCCTTCGAACGGGGCTGACCGGGTGGGCACCCCCAGGGTGTGGCCAGTCGGTCAGATGCCGCGGCGCACCCTGGCGGCGCGGCGCGCCTCGGCCTGCTGACGGGCCTCCAGCGTCTTGCGGGACTCCTTGCCCTTGCCGGGCCGGCCCGGCCGCGTGCCGATGCCGCGGAAGCCGAGCTCCGTCCCCGACGGCCTGCCCTTGGCATCGGTCGGCGCGGAGCCGGCCAGCGGCACGCCGGAAGGGGCCTTCGCGCCGGTGATCCGGCTGAGCGCCGCCTCACCGGACCGCACCTGCGTGATCGTCGGCCGGATCCGGGCGTCGGACAGCAGCCGCACCATGTCCCGGCGCTGGTTCGGGGTGACGAGCGTGACGACCCGGCCGGACTCGCCGGCGCGGGCGGTCCGGCCGCCTCGGTGCAGGTAGTCCTTGTGGTCGGCCGGCGGGTCGACGTTGACGACGAGGTCGAGGTCGTCGATGTGGATGCCGCGCGCGGCGACGTTCGTCGCGACCAGCACGGTGACCGCCCCGGTCTTGAACTGGGCCAGGGTCCGGGTGCGCTGCGGCTGCGACTTGCCGCTGTGCAGTCCCTCAGCCCGTACGCCCATCGCGCGCAGGTGCTTCACGAACTGGTCGACGCCGTGCTTGGTGTCGAGGAACATCAGCACCCGGTTGTCGCGGGCCGCGATCTCGGTCGCCGCCGAGATCTTGTCGGCCGCGTGGATGTGCAGGACGTGGTGGTCCATCGTCGTCACGGCGCCCGCCTGCGGGTCGACGGACGACGAGACCGGGTCCTTCAGGTACCTGCGCACCAGCTGGTCGACATTGCGGTCCAGGGTCGCCGAGAAGAGCATCTTCTGGCCCGCGTGGTGCACCTGGTCCAGGATCTCCGTGACCTGCGGCATGAACCCCATGTCGCACATCTGGTCGGCCTCGTCGAGCACGGTGATCCGTACCCGCTCCAGGTGGACGTCGCGCCGCCCGACCAGGTCGCTGAGGCGCCCCGGGGTGGCCACGACGACCTCGGCGCCGGTCCGCAGGCCGCTCACCTGCCGGCCGATGGACAGCCCGCCCACCACCGTGGCCATCCGCAGCCGCAGGGCCGCCGCGTACGGCTCCAGCGCCTCGGTCACCTGCTGCGCCAGCTCGCGCGTCGGTACGAGGACCAGCGCCAGCGGCCGCTTCGGGTCGGCCTGCTGTCCCGCCGTGCGCGCCAGCAGGGCCAGGCCGAAGGCCAGCGTCTTGCCGGAGCCGGTCCGCCCGCGCCCGAGGACGTCGCGCCCGGCGAGGGCGTTCGGGAGGGTCGCGGCCTGGATCGGGAACGGCTGCGTCACCGACTGGGAGGCCAGGGTCTCCGCCAGCTCCACGGGCAGGTCGAGCTCCGAGAACGACTCCACCGGCGCGAGCGCCGGCGCCTTCGGCTCGGGCATCGCGAACTCACCCTGCGGCCCGAGGCTCCGGGGGGCCTTGGCGGCGGTCTTGGAACCGGCCTTGGCACCGCCCTTCACACCGAAGCGGCCATGAGCTGACGGGTTCCTCATGCAGGACCTTTCGAAGCAAGGGGAGAAGAAGAAAAGAAGATGGTCAACCGCCCATGGTACCAGCGGGGGGCAGGGCCCCGGGGGCGTCCAGCTCGCCCGAGCGGACCTGGGCGCAGTGGGCGCGGACCTCGGCCGCGGCGCGCTCGAAGAAGTCGGCGATCACGGCGGTCTCGTCGGGGGTGTAGTCCGCGAACAGCGTGCCGAGCCGGTCGTAGAACGGCTGGTAGACGGCGAAGACGCGGGCCGCCGCGGCGGGCTCGGCCACGACGCGCACCCGGCGCCGGTCGGCCGGATCGGGCCGGCGGCGCGCGTAGCCGGCCTTCTCGAGGCGGTTGAGCACGCCGGTGACGGCGCCCGTGGTGAGGTCCACCAGCTCGGCCAGGTCGCCGGCGGCGAGGGGGTTCTCCCCGGCGCCCAGGACGTGCCCGAGGCAGGTCAGGTCGGTGACGTTGAGCCCGAGCCGCTGCGCCACCTCCTGCTGGCCGACGATGCCCAGGGCGACGAACTGGTCCATGCGCGAAAGCGCCTCCGCGGCCGTGGCCGCGGGGCGGGGCTTGCCCTGCACGCAAATACTCCTTAGCATCTAAGTTACTTAGCTGGTGAGATACTTACCTCGCGAAATAAGAATCTCCTTGTCCTGAGCCTACTGCTGCCCCTTCGACCAGGGAGAACCATGAGCGCGCACGGTCACGTCGATCTCGGCCACACGGTGGCCGGCTGGACCGGAACCACGTTGGCCCTGCTGGGCTTCGCCGGGGCGGGCGCCGCCGTCTGCGCGGCCTGGCCGCCCGGGATCCTGATCGGCCTCGCCGTCGTCGTCCTGGCCGGGGTCGTCACCTGGCTGCTGCACCTGGCCGGGTGGGGCAAGCCGAGCGGCCCCCGCCCGGAATCCGAATGGGACTGGCGCACCCGCGACACCGCGGCCGGTGCCGGGCACGCCGACTGCCTGGGCTGCCGGGCCGGTGGACCCCGCCGGGCCGTCGCGGCCGCCCGGCCCCGCCCCGCGGCGCGGCTGCCGGCCGCCGGGGAGGGCGCGTGAGCCCGTGGCGGGCGGGCCCGATCCCTCGTATCGCGGACAAGGCGAGCGCAAGTTCGAATGCGCGACGCGCCCCGGTTGGCCGCGTCCGGCGTGTGCTCTGAGGGACTGTTGGGCAGGATCGAGACGGCCGCGCGTGCGGCCCGCAGTGGACCATTGTGAAGGATCAGCAAGATGGCAACAGGTGTCGTGAAGTGGTTCAACTCGGAGAAGGGGTTCGGCTTCATCCAGCAGGACGACGGCGGTCCTGATGTGTTCGTGCACTTCTCCGCGATCCAGACCCAGGGATTCAAGTCGCTGGAGGAGAACGCGCGAGTCGACTACACCGTCACCCAGGGGCCGAAGGGCCCCCAGGCCGAGAACGTGGTCCCCATCGGGTAGCCACCACCACGAGCCGCGTGCCGTGAACGAAGCCCCGCCGGTCCGCCGGCGGGGCTTTCGGCGTCCCGGACCCGGCCTCAGGCGGTGGGGGCCCGGTGCAGGGCCAGGAGCAGCTGCCACAGGTGATCCGCAAGGGCCGTCGGGTCCGCCGGGATCTCCTCGTGCAGCCAGTCCGCGAGGACCCCGGTGAAGGCCGCGGCGACCGCCGAGGCCACCAGCTCGGGCCGGGGCGCGCCCACCGCCGCGCGCTCGGCGCGGGCGCGGGCGCGCAGCTCCCGGTGCAGCCGGTCGCCGAGGGGGCCGCCGCCGCCCGGGAGGAGCAGGGTGCGGTAGAGCGGTGCGCGGGTTGCCGCCCCCGCCAGGAACCCGGCCAGTGCGGCCGGGGGCTTCACCGGGGGGAGCGCCGAGGGGCCGGTCTGCCAGGCGTGCAGGGCGTCGACCGCCGCGTGCACGACGTCCGCGCAGGCGTCGACGGCGAGCGCGGTGAGGTCCTCGTAGTGCAGGTAGAAGGTGGCCCGCCCGACGCCGGCCCGGCGGACCACCGCCGAGACGCTGACCTCCGCGAGCGTCCGGCCGGCGCACTCGGCCAGCAGGCTCTCCCGCAGCCGCCCCTTCGTCCGGGCCGTACGCGGATCCTCCGGGCTCATGCGGCCAGCAGTGCGGCACCGAGCGCGAGGGCGCCCGGTACGGCCTGGGCGACGAGGATCCGGCGGTTGGCCGTCGCCGCACCGAACGCGCCGGCCACGATCACGCAGACGAGGAAGAACACCTGCGTGGCGAGCGAGTCGATGACCAGCCCCCAGACCAGACCGGCGGCGAGGAAGCCGTTGTACAGGCCCTGGTTGGCGGCGAGCGGCGCGGTCAGCCGGGCGGTGTCCGCGTCGAAGCCGTGCAGCGCCCGGCCCGGGGGCCGCTGCCACAGGAACATCTCCAGGACCAGGAAGTACGCGTGCAGCGCGGCCACCAGGCCGATCAGGATCTGAGCGACCGCATGCATGGCCGCCTCCACTTCTCGGGAGAAGGAACGGGTATCGGGGCAACTTCCTGGACAACTGTACAGGAAGTCCGCTGTCCGGCCCCACGGCTACCCTGGCCGCATGCTCCTGTACGAGGACTTCGGCACCGGGCGCCACCGCGAGAGCTCCCTCGTCCGGCACGCCCTCGGCAGCACGCACGACGAGGCGCTCGTCGCAGGCCTCGCAGGCGGCGTCGGCTTCATGTACTTCGTCTTCGACTACGCCGGCCGCCCGCCCCGGCTGACGATCGTCGCCCAGGCCCACCCCGATCCCTGGATCCGCTCCGCGCTCGACCGGCTCCGCGTCCCCTACGACGTGACCCACAGCGCCGGGCCGCGCTGGGACCGCGTGCACGCGGCCCTCGACGCCGGGCACCCGGTGTTCTGCACCGTCGACCGGTCCGGGCTCCCGTGGCACGGCCCCGGCGACGAGATGGCCGGCGCCGATCCGTACACCGTGGTCCTCGCCGGGTACGACGGCGACACCCTGTACGTCGAGGACGCGGCCCGGACGCCGTACCGGATCAGAGAGGAGGAGTTCGGCGCCGCCTGGTCCGGGCACCGCAAGGGCCGCCACGAGATGATCGTGCCCACCGGCCCCGCCGCCGGGGACCCCGACGTCGAAGGGGCCCTCGCCGCCACGGCCGCACGCCTCACCGGACCCGTGCTCGGCAACCGGTTCGACGTCAACTTCGGCTTCTCCGGCATGGAGAAGCTCGCCGCGCACCTGCGCGACACCCGCACCAGGACCGGCTGGGAGCGCCGCTTCGCCGCCCCGGAGGCCTTCCTCGCGGGAACCCGCCGGCTGTACGCCTGCCTGGAGCAGGAGTGGACCGCGCCCGGAGCCACCCGGCCGCTCTACGCCGACTTCCTCGACCTCGTCGGGCGGCCAGGGGCGGCCGCGCTGTTCCGCGAGTCGGCCGGGCACTGGTCCCGGCTCGCGGAGCTGGCCCGCACCGCCGGGCCGGACCAGGGCGCCACGGCCCGGCGCGCGCTCTTCGACGAGTTCGCCGCCCTCGTGGAGCAGGCGCTGGCCCTGGAACGCCGGGCCGTCGCCCTCCTGTGAGCCGGCCGGGTCCGCAGGGCCCGCAGTCAGAGGCGGGCGTCCAGGAACGCCCGGAACTCCTCGACGTCCATCGGGCCCGCCTGGCTCGCGACCGCCTCGCCGTCCTCGATGAGTACGACGGTCGGCGCACCGGTCACCCCGTACCGCTTCGTCGGCCCGGGGCAGCGCGTCATGTCGGTGCGGACGGCCGTCAACCGCGTCCCGTACTCCCGCACCAGCTCGCCGACGACCGCGTCCATCGCGCGGCAGGCCTCCACCGCCTTGGGCCAGGTGCCGCAGAAATAGGCCAGGACGGGCCCCTTCGCCATCGACAGGACGAAGTCGAACTCCTCGTCCTCCTGTGGCCGGTGCACCCCGTGTGCCATGCGTGTCGCTCCTCGCTCGTGCGCCCCTCCGCCGGGAGCGCGGCCTCCATCATCGCCGCCGGCCCGGCGGGCGGCCGCCGGGCCGTTGTCAGTGCTGCCTGTGAAGCTGATCGACATGGACGACAGGATGCTCCGGCGCCGGGTCTACGGCGCCGACCACGAGGACCCCGACCCCGGCCCGCGCCCCGGCCACACCTACGGCGAACTGGTCGGCGGCCCGCTCGACGGGCTCCTCCTGGACATCACGGGCTGGAGCGCGCCCCAGCTCGACGAGGAGGCCCGCCTCCCCACCGAGATAGGGCGCTACGGGGCGGGCGGCCGCGCCCACTACCGCCGCCGCGCGGGAGATCCGGGCCACTGGGACTGGACCGGCGACAGTCGCTGAGCTGCCGCGGACCTGCCGGTGACCCCGCCGTTGGCCTGCCCCGCCGGGCACCCGGCGGAGCCCCCGGTGGCCGCCCCGAAAAATTCCTCGAAGTATTTCCGGAGAGCTGTCGATCCGGGCGCCTCCCGTTCGACGCAAGGGTGAGAGGCGGGGAAGGACCCCGCCCCCGCGACCGAGGAGTCACCATGCCGCGCTTCCTGACGATGATCCGCATCAACGAGCAGGACCTTCCCCCCAACGAGTTCCCGCCGGAGTTCGAGCAGCGCATGGGCGCCCTGCTGGAGGAGATCACCAAGGCCGGCGTCATGCTCGACACCGCGGGACTGCTCCCCACCTCCGAGGCCACCCGCCTCAGCTGGTCCGGCGGGAAGATCAGCTACACCGACGGACCCTTCACCGAGACCAAGGAGGTCGTCGGCGGCTACTCCCTCAGCCAGTGCAAGGACAAGGCCGAGGCGATCGAGTGGACCCGGCGGTTCCTGGAGATCCACCCGGCGGAATGGAACGTCAGCGCCGAGGTCAGGGAGATCCAGGAGATGTGATCCGGGAGAGGTGATCCCGCCCGCTCGTGCCGCGTTTGCCCTGCCTCGTCACGGCTGCTCTGATGGGTGGCCGTGACGGCAGTGGATACGGCCCGGGCGGTCGAAGCGGTGTTCAGGATCGAGTCGGCGCGGATCATCGCCGGCGTCACCCGCATCGTGCGGGACGTCGGCATCGCCGAGGAGATCGCGCAGGACGCCCTCGTCACCGCACTGGAGCAGTGGCCGGAGTCGGGTGTCCCGGACCGACCGGGCGCCTGGCTCATGGCGACCGCCAAGCACCGCGCGATCGACCTGGTCCGCCGCAAGGAGACGTACGCGCGCAAGCTCGCCGAGGTCGGCCGCACCCTGGAGGACGAGCCGCCGCCCGCCGAACCGGCCGAACCCGACGACATCGACGACGACCTGCTGCGCCTGATCTTCACCGCCTGCCACCCCGTCCTGGCCACCGAGTCCCGCATCGCGCTCACCCTGCGCCTGATCGGCGGACTGACGACCCAGGAGATCGCCCGCGCCTTCCTCGCCTCCGAGAGCACCGTCGCCCAGCGCATCGTGCGCGCCAAGCGGACCCTCGCCAAGGCCGCGGTGCCCTTCGAAGTCCCGTACGGGGCCGACCGCGGCGCCCGGCTGTCGTCGGTCCTCGAGGTCATCTACCTGGTCTTCAACGAGGGCTACTCGGCCACCTCCGGCGACGACCTCGTCCGGCCCGCCCTCTGCGAGGACGCCCTGCGCCTGGCCCGCGTCCTGGCGTCCCTCATGCCCGAGGAGGGCGAGGTGCACGGTCTCTCCGCGCTGCTGGAGTTCCAGGCGTCCCGGATCGCCACCCGCACCGGCCCCGACGGCGAACCGGTGCTGCTCGCCGACCAGAACCGGGCCAGGTGGAACCGCCTGCTCATCGCCAGGGGCGCCCGGGCTATGAGCCGCGCCGGCAGCGGCCCGTACTCCCTCCAGGCCGCGATCGCCGGCTGCCACGCGGCCGCCGTCCGCTACGAGGACACGGACTGGGCCAGGATCGCCACCCTCTACGGACGGCTGGTCCAGCTGACCCCCTCACCGGTCGTGGAACTCAACCGGGCGGTGGCGGTCTCCATGGCCGACGGACCCGCGGCCGCCCTGCCGCTCGTCGACGCCCTGGCCCGCGAACCGGCCCTGAACTCCTACCACTTGCTGCCGAGCGTACGGGGCGACCTGCTGGAGCGCCTCGGCCGGCCGGACGAGGCCCGGGCCGAGTTCGAACGCGCGGCCTCGCTCACCCGCAACGAGCAGGAACGCACCCTGCTCCTGCGGCGTGCGGCCGCCCTCTGATCCGCGCTCCCCAGGCCCCGCTCAGCCGCGACGCGCGAAGGCGGCCACGTCCAGCGGGGTCATCCGTGCCGGCCGGCGCTGCGGGGTCAGGGCGACGGGCCGGCGGAAGCCACCGCTGCGGGCGACCTCCTGGACCGTCAGGCGCAGCGCCTCCTGGAAGTCGCGCATGGTGCGGCGGGCCGCCGGGGTGTCGACGTAGATGGAGTTCATGTGCAGGCCGTCCGTGTCGCGCTGGAACCACGAGCAGGCCCCGTTGGCCCGCGCCGACCACACGTGGGTGGTGGGCCGCCAGTCCTCGTGGCGCTCGGCGCCCGGGCACTTGCGCATGTCGATGTACGAGAAGAAGTTCACCGGGTACGGCCAGGAGCGGGCGGCGAACTCCTCGGGCGCCAGCAGCTCCCACGCGCGCACGAACGGAATGTCGAGATGGGTCATCATCTCGCCGAACCCGGCCCGGACCGAAGCCATCACCTGGGCGAAGTCCCGGCCGGGCGAGGCGTCGAACTCGATCGGCAGCGTGTTGACGAACCAGCCCACCGAGTTCGTCCAGGTGCTCCGGCCGCGCTCGCTGACCGGCATGAAGCCCCGGTAGACGCCCGGCCCGCCGGCCTCGCGCAGACACACGGCCACCGAGCCGAGCACGCCCATGAAGGGCTTCCCGCCGACCGCCAGGCAGGTCTTCTCGAAGACCTCCGCCTCACCGGCGTCCAGCAGCATCGACGCCTCGTTGACGATGGGGTACATGCGGCCCGGCTCCACACCGAGATCGAGGGGGAAGCGCGGGAAGAACTCGCCCGCCGGCCCCATGAACGCCTTCCAGTAGTCCAGACGGCCGTCGCCGGCGTCGATGGACAGGTAGCGGCGGCGCTGCTCCTCGGCGAAGTCGAGATAGCTGGGCGCCGGGGGCAGTTCGGCTGCTTCGCCGCGGCACAGGCCCTCGTAGGCGGTCAGCACCTCGCGGGCCACGATGGGCATCGACATGCCGTCGCAGACGATGTGGTCGAAGGCCAGGTAGACGGTCGCCGAGTCCTCGCGGACCACCGCGCCCATGATGAACAGCGGCCAGGACAGGGTGTCGATGCTCCGCTTGAACCGTTCGACGAGGAAGTCGCTCAGCACCCCGGCGTCCTCGAAGGTGCCCACGAGCTCGGGATCGAGGGTGAGCGTGGCGGGGGCGAACGGCTCGCAGGCCACCTCACCGGCCAGCCGCCGGAACGCGCAGCGCAGGACCTCGTGCCGCTGGACGAAGGAGAGCAGCGCCTGGGCCAGGGCCCGTTCGTCCAGAGGGCCGGTCACCTCGAAGGTGACTGCGACCCAGGACGCGACGGGGTCGTCGGCGGCCCGGCTCTCCTCGGCGACGGTGAAGTGCTTGTCCTGGTTGAAGGACGCTTTCCGGCTCGCCGGGTCACCCGGCCCGTCGCCCTCCGCCGCGGTGGACCTGAGCCGCCACTCGACCACCCTGCCGGGTGCCACGTGGTGCATCTCCAGAGGAAACTGCCGCATACCGCCATCCCTTCGCCCCCGAGTCAACCCCCAGGCCCTAACGACCCCCGGCCCGGGGAAGTGACGGAATCACTCCTGCGGGGCGGGCGGCGGGCCGGCGGGGTCCTTCCGCCTGCGGAGGGCGGCCTCGAAGAGGGTCCAGCCGTCGATCTCCAGGCCGGACGGGCCGTCGGGACGCCACCCCCGGTCCCGGGCCTCCTCCATCAGGGCCCGGACGGTGCCGGGTTCGTGCAGGTACAGGGACTCGGTCGTGGTGAGCGACACCTCCCCGGAGACCATCGGGTAGCCGGTCGGGACGAGCCTGCCGGGGCCTTCCCGGAAGACGATGCGCAGGGCTCCGCGAGCCCCTGCCAGGTGGACGGTGAGCGACTCGCAGCAGTCGCGGTCGGGTCCGCCCGGTCTGCTGTGGGAGTGGCGCACCGACCGCGTGTAGGTGTGCCCGTCCACGACCAGACGCCGGGCCTTGTTCGGATTGCGGGGCATCAGGGGCTCCTTTCCTGGATGTCCGGGTGCCGGGGGAGCAGCCTACGAAGCCCCGGACGCCGGCCGCATCCGCAATTCCTCCCTGTTCGAGGGCCTATTCGGTGTGCAGGGCCGCCGCGATTGTCGTCCGGGCCGCCGCCCGGGCCGGAACCAGCGCGCCCACGACGGCGATCGCCACCCCCGCGAGCAGCAGGCCGGACAACTGCGGTGCGTCCCATACGTCCTTCATCGACTCCGGGAACGAGACCACCCCGACGTTGTCCACGACCAGCCGGTGCGCGAGGATCCCGAGCGGGATGCCCAGCAGCCCGCCGACCGCGCCCACCCCCGCCACCGAGGTCAGGGTCATCGCCACCACCTGCCGTGGTGTCATCCCGATGGACTTGAGCATGCCGAGGTCCCTGCGGCGCTCCCGGGTGCCCAGGAGGACGGTGTTGAAGACGCCGAGCGACGCGACGGCGCTCAACAGGACCGTGAACACCGTGGAGAAGGCGACGACGGTGGTGGTGGCGGTGTTCCCCCCCTCCGACACCGAGGCGCGCAGCCCCGGGTCGGCGGCCTCGGCCGCCGCGGCGTACGCCCCGGCGTCGGCTCCGGGATCCAGCCGCACCTCGTACTCGACCGGGCGGGCGTCCGGTGCCAGCGGCAGGAGGGTCGGCCAGGAGGCCTCCAGGGCACGGGCGTTGCCCTCGATGAGCTCGCCCACGACGGTCGCGGAGGTCTGCCTGCCGTTGAGCGCCAGGGTGACCCGGTCGCCGAGCCGCAGTCCGTTCTGCGTCAGGAAGGCCGGCCCGGCCACGAGCTCGCCGGCCGCCTCGGGCAGCCGTCCCTCGGCGATCCGACCGGCGGACGAGGCGTCGTCCCCGCGGTAGAAGTCGGCGAAGGCGGGCCGGCTCTGCCCGACCAGGGTCACCTGGGCCAGCGCCCGGGCCCGTACCCCCGCCGCACCGGGCAGGGACCGCAGCCGTTCCTCGATCTGGGCGTCGCCCAGCAGGGGAGCGGACCGGCCGTCGGCCGGACCCCCGGCGTCCACCCTGACCAGGGCGCCGCCGCCGCGTCCGGCCTGGCTGTACGCGAGCATCGTGCTGGTCAGTCCGGTCGCCAGGGTCACCGTGGTGACGCCGAGGAGGACGGCCGCCAGGGTCAGCAGCGTGCGGCCGGGGCGGGCGAACGGCTGGCCCAGGCCCATGCTGACGGCGCGAGGCAGCCGGCTGCCGCCGAGGACGCGCTGGACGCGCAGCCCGCGGCCGGTCAGCGGGGCGCTGCCCGCGCTGATCGCCCGGGCCGCCGGCAGCCGGTGCGCCCGCAGCGCGGGAACCAGCGCGGTGAGCAGGACGAGCGCGGGCATCCCGAGGAGGCAGACGGCCGACACCCACGAGGAGACACCGCCTACGGCGGCCCGGCCGGTCTCGATGCCGGAGAAAGCGATCCTCAGGATGGGTTCGGCCAGCGCGTTGCCGAGCAGGGTGCCGGCCGCGGAGCCGACGAGGGCCGGCACGGCCGTCATCGCCAGGTAGACGGCGACCACCTGGTTCGGGGTGAAGCCCAGGGCCTTGAGCACGCCGATGTGCCGGTAGCCGGAGACGACCGCGCCACTGACGACGTTCCCGACGATCAGGGCGGACACCAGCAGGCCGAGCACGCCGAAGAGCGTCATGAAGGGGAGGTAGGCGTCCGCCAGCGACGAGAAGGCCTTCCTCAGGTCGAGGTGGGTGTGCGCACTGGTCAGTGCCCCCTCGGGCAGCCCGGCGGTGGCCCGTGCCAGTGCGGCGCCCAGCTGTGCGTCCGTCGAGGAGTCGGTGAAGCGGTACAGCATCTGCGCGGTGGCCGGACGCAGCGTGGCCATCTGCTCGGGCGAGACCCAGGCGTCCGCCGACTTGCCCATGCCCGCGGCGAATCCGACGACGGTCAGCGGCGCCGATCCGGGGACCTCCAGCGCGGTTCCGAGCAGTTTCGTTCCGGGCGTGCCCGCGGACGGCCAGGCGACGACGATCTCGCCGGGCGCGGTCGCCCAGCGGCCCTCCAGGACCTGGACCCGGTCGACCGGGCCGCCCGGGTCGGCCCGTCCCACCACTCTCAAGGAGCCGCCGGGCATCCAGAGCCAGCCCTTGGGCACGTCAAGGACGCTCTGCCCGAACGGCCCGGCCGCGGCCGTGACGCCGGGCTGCCGGGCGGTCTGCGCCAGCTGCTCCGGGGTGGCCTTCGCCGTGTCGAACGCCGCCACGGTGTGCGGGCCGCGCTGGGCGGCGTACGCCTTGTCGAACGGGCTGGTGGCGACGTCGAGCAGCCCCAGGGCGAGCAGGACGGTCGTGGTCGAGCAGAGCACGACCAGCCCGATGACGAAGGTCTGGAGCCTGCGGCGCTTCACGGCCGCGCGGGAGGCCCGCCACACGGCGCTCACGCGGTCGCCTCCAGCAGGCTCTGCCGGGCGACGCGGCCGTCGGCGACCTCGACCAGACGGCTGGCGCAGCGGGTGGCCAGTTCCGGGTCGTGCGTGACGATCAGCAGTGTCTGGCCGATCTGGTTGAGGTCGATGAGCAGGTCCATCACCTGCTCGCCCGACCGGCTGTCGAGGGCGCCGGTCGGTTCGTCCGCGAGCAGCAGCGCCGGACGGTTCATCAGGGCACGTGCCACGGCGACCCGTTGGCGTTCGCCACCGCTCAGCGTCGCCGGATAGTTGTTCCGGCGGTCGGCCACGCCGAGCTCGTCGAGGAGTTCCAGGGCCCGGCGGCGCGCCTGACGGGCCGGGGTGCCGGTCAACTGGGCGGCCAGCGCCACGTTGTCCAGGGCGGGAAGGTCGTCGATGAGGTTGAAGAACTGGAAGACCATGCCGATGTGCCGGCGCCGGAACAGCGCCAGCCCCGTCTCGTTGAGCCCGCCCAGGTCATGCCCCTGCACCTCGACGGTGCCCGACGTCGGCCGGTCCAGCCCGGCCACCATGTTGAGCAGAGTGGACTTGCCGCAGCCGGAGGGTCCCATCACGGCCACCGCGTCGCCCGCCCGGATCTCCAGGGAGAGGCCGTCCAGGGCCTTCGCGTCGCCGTACTCCTTGTGCACGTCGTCCAGTCGTACGACGACCTGACGTGCGCTGTCCTGATCGGTTGTCATGGCCCCGAACCTAAGGCGGAGGCCGGGGGCGGGGCGTCAGCCCCCGGATGTAAAGGCCGGTGCAGGTCATCCCGGGGATGTACACGCCCGTCCGGCACAATGGCATCCGGGCTTGCAGGGTGGGGAGTTGAGGGTGGGACAGATCATCGCCACGGCCGCCGCCTGCGTCGCGGCGGCAGCGAGCGGGGTACTGGGCACGGCCCTGCTGCGCGCCCGGCGCGCCCACCGGGCGGCGATCGAGGAGCGCGGCTGGCTGCTGGAACGGGAGCGGGAGAGCGCCGCGCGCAGCGCGGTCGACGCCGAACGGGCCAGGATCGCGGCCGAACTCCACGACATCGTCAGCCACAACGTCAGCCTGATGGTGGTCCAGGCCGGAGCCGCCCGCGAGGTGCTCGCCACCCTGCCGGACGAGGCCGCGGCGGCCATGGGCGAGGTGGAACGGGCCGGGCGGAACACGATGACCGAACTGCGGCACCTGCTGGGGCTGCTCGCGCCCGCGCAAGACGGCGCGGACGCCCCGTACGAAGAACAGGTGGCCGCTGCCACCCGGCTGGCGCCGCAGCCGAGCCTGACCCGGCTCAGCGCGCTCATCGACCGGTTCGCTTTCGCCGGCCTGCCGGTGGAGGTGCGCGTGTCCGGCGACCCGCGCCCGCTGCCGGCCGGGATCGACGTCACGGCGTACCGGATCGTCCAGGAGGCGCTCACGAACGCGCTCAAACACGGAGAGGGAGGCAAGACGCAGGTGACGGTGCGGTACGCGGAACACGCGCTGCGCGTGGAGGTGCTGAGCGGCGGAACGAGCGTGCTCTCGGGAGGTGCGCCCGGGCCCCGTCCGCGCACCGCGGGCGGCAGCGCGCCGAAGGCCGAGGGAACCGGGCGGGGCCTGCTCGGCCTGCGCGAACGGGTCGCCGTCTACGGCGGAGACCTCGACGCCCGCCGCCGCCTCGGCGGCGGCTACCGGGTGCGCGCCCGCCTCCCCCTGGACCGGCCGTGACCGCGCCCGCGGCCCCGGCCGCCCCCGCCGCGGCCGACGGGCCGGCGCCCCGCGTGGTGATCGCCGACGACCAGGACCTGGTCCGCACCGGCTTCCGGCTGATCCTGACCGCCCGCGGGATCGACGTGGTCGGCGTCGCCGCCGACGGCGCGGAGGCCGTCGCCCAGGTGCGCCGGCTGCGCCCCGACGTCGTGCTCCTCGACATCCGCATGCCCGTCATGGACGGCCTGGAGGCCGCCCGGCGCATCCTCGCCGACGCCCCCCACTGCCGGGTGATCATGCTGACCACCTTCGACCTCGACCAGTACGTGTACGCCGCCCTCGCCGCCGGGGCGAGCGGCTTCCTGCTCAAGGACGTCACCCCCGAACACCTCGCCGCCGCCGTCCGCCTGGTCGGCACCGGCGACGCGCTGCTCGCCCCGTCGATCACCCGCCGCCTGGTGGAGCGCTGCGCCCCCGGCGCGGCGGCCCGCGACCGCCTGAGCACGGCCGGCAGCCACCGCGAGCTGGCCGCCCTGACACCGCGCGAACGCGAGGTGCTGACCCTGATGGGCCACGGCCGCTCCAACTCCGAACTGGCAGCGGAGCTGACGCTCAGCGCAGCGACGGTGAAGACCCATGTGGCCCGCATCTTCGCGAAGTTGTCGCTGCGCGACCGGGCCCAGGCCGTGGTCCTCGCCTACGAGACCGGCCTGGTGACACCCGGTTCGGGGGGCTGATCGGCCGTCACGGCACCCGCTGGGCCATCACGGCGGGCGGCAGCGAGGGGTTGCCGGCCGCGGCCTCCACCACCTCCGGGTCCGGATCGTCGAGCAGTCCGACGACGACCGCCGCCGGGAGCGCCGGATGGGCGGCGGCGCGCACCCGCGACCTGCCGCCGCCCAGGCAGGGCAGCAGCGCCTCGGCGGTCGCGTTGGAGTGCGAGGCGATCTCCCGCAACGCCCGTCGTACGGGCGGCTCGTGGCGGGCCAGCTCCGCCAGCAGGTCGCCGGGCGCGTCCGGGTTGGCCGCGACCCGAGCGAGGACCTGTCGGCCGTGCAGCGCGACCATGGCCCGCAGCCGCTCAGGGGACAGCCCCGGGTGCGGGGCCACGGCCTTGGCCACCGAGGCGTCGGGATCGGCGGCGAGCCGGTCGCGCAGCTCCGGCGGCAGATCGTGCCGGTGCGCCACGAGCATCCGTACGCGCGGGTTCGCCGACGCGGCCCCCTGCGCGAGTTCCTCCGGGGTGGCGCAGGAGATCCGCGGCAGCGGCTCCGGGCCCAGGCGGGTCGTGGAGGTCAACCGCTCCAGTACGTCGAACGGCACCCGGGGATGGTGTGCCACGGCCCGTCGTACCTCGACCTCGGGGTCGGTGGCCGGCACGCGGCTCACCTCCGGGCCGCTCCCCGGGTTCCGCGCGACCGAGGCCCGTACCCGGGGGTCGGGATCACCGGCGAGGCGGGCATAGACCTCCGCCGGCAGACCGGGGTGCTCGGCGACCGCCCACCGCAGCAGCACAGAGGGGTGTTCCGCGAAGGCCGCCACGGCTTCCGGGGGAGTGGCCGGGTTGGCCAGGGCCCGTTGCCGGGTGCCGTGGACGGTCGAGCCGTGTGTCCCGTCGCATGCGGCGTCGGCCGGCAGATCGCAGTCGGCGTCCGGGCAGTGCGGGTCATGGATGAAGGGGATCTCCCGGCCGTCGCACACCAGGCAGGAGCGGGCCGGTGGCAGACCGGCTCCGGTGAGCAGAGCTGCCAGCGCGGCGGGCGGCACGGCCTCGTTGTAGGCGACCGCCCGCCGGACCTCGGCGTGCGGGTGCCGAGCGAGGCGGTCCGCCACCGGGGCGGACGTCGTCCACAGCGCGAGCTCGGCTGCCACCTCGGGGTCCGGGTCCGCGGCCAGGGCGTCCTCGACGTCCGCGGGCAGCCCGGGGCAGGAGGCGAGCCGCCAGCGCAGCGACGGGTCGGGGTCCGCGGCGAACCGGCGGGCCCACTCCGGGAGGCCGCGACCCTCGTCGAGGAGG
The DNA here is from genome assembly GCF_036170895.1 of Streptomyces erythrochromogenes. NCBI lineage: Bacteria > Bacillati > Actinomycetota > Actinomycetes > Kitasatosporales > Streptomycetaceae > Streptomyces > Streptomyces erythrochromogenes. The sequence continues at coordinate 7,576,408 of NZ_CP108036.1, forward strand.
GCGAGGGCCGCGAGCGGCCACACGGCCGGGTCGACGTCGTCGGCGCCCAGGTGCCCGTCGCGGGCGAGCCGTGCCGGGGTGTCCTCGTCGAGCGCGGCCAGGGCCGCCACCTGCGCGGGGCCGAGGTCGGTGCGCTCGCACAGGTGCCAGACCAGCACGTCGGCGAGATAGTCGAAGGGGTCGGCGGGGTCCGACGGGTCGGGCGCCGCCGTGGCAAGCGCGATCAGCCGGTCGACCAGCTCGGGCGGCAGTGCGGGATTGGCGGCGAGGCCGCACAGGAGGCGGTTCAGGGAAGGGCTCCGATCGGTGTGGCGCCGGCGGTGGCGGCGGCGGCCGTGAGGGCATCGGCCAGCGCTTCGGCACAGCGGTTCGCGTGGCGGCGGCGCGGCAGGACCAGGCCGATGTGCCGGGCGGGACGCGGGGGTTCGACCCGGACCGCGACCGCCTCCGGGACGCCGGCCAGCGCGACCTGCGGGACGAGGGAGACCCCGACCCCCGCCGCGACCAGTGTCTGGGCGAAGAAGTAGTCGGTGGTGGAGGCACCCACGCGCAGGTCGAAACCGGCGAGCTCCGCATAACGGCGCAGGAAGGCCTCCGTCTTGAGGCAGCCGAGCACCCACCGGTCGCCGGCCAGCTCGCCGAGGTCCACCGAGGGCCGGCCGGCCAGGCGGTGGCCGCGCGGCAGCACCAGCCACAGCGGATCCTCCGCCAGCGGCCGCCAGGCGAGGCCCGGACGCCCATCCGGACGCACCGGCGGCGGCCCGTCGAAGTGGTAGGCGAGTGCGAGGTCCGCCGCCCCGCCACGCACCATCGGCACGGCGTCCTCCGGTTCGCTCTCCAGCACCGTCAGCTCCACCTCCGGGTGCGCTTCCACGAACCGGGAGAGCGCCGCCGGCAGCAGATGCCGGCCCCCGCTGGTGAAGGTGGCGACGGTCAGCCGCGGCCGATCCTGCGCCAGCCGGTCGATCGCCCGGCGCACCTGGTCCAGTTCCGCGGAGATCGTCTCCGCCGCCTCCACCAGCAGCCGCCCCGGCTCCGTGAGCGTGACACCGCGCGTGCTGCGCACCGCCACCGGCTGGCCGAGCGTGCGCTCCAGCGCCGCGATGTGCTGGGAGACGGCCGACGGGGTCAGCAGCAGTGCCCCGGCCGCCTTGTTGAAACTGCCGTGCTCGGCCACCGCCCGCAGGACGCGCAACCGCTGCACATCGATCATCAGTTTTCCTTACGACCCGTTCAGCAGCTGGTCGGTTCCGCTGGGGACGATACAACGCGAGAGTCGGACGCATGAAGCGGATTCTTGTCATCGGCGGTAGCCGGTACTTCGGGAAGTCCCTGGTCACGCAGCTGCGCGACGCGGGGAGCACGGTCACGGTCCTCAACCGGGGCTCCAGCCCCCCACCTCCCGGCGTGGGCCTCCTCCTGGCCGACCGCGACGACGAGGCCGGGCTGCGGGCGGCGCTGGGCCGGCGCGACTTCGACGTGGTCGTCGACCAGGTCTGCTACACACCGCTCCAGGCCGCCGTCGCCCGCCGGGTGTTCGCCGGAAGGACCGGGCGCTACGTGATGACCTCGACGATGGAGGTGTACGACCCGGCCACCCTCCCCGCCGGCTCCGCGCCGCACACCGTACCCGTCGCCGAGGAGTCCCTGGACCCCACGCGCCCGCCGCTTCCGCTCGGGGAGGAGCCCGGCAGTCCCTCGCGGGCCGACGCCGCCCACGCCTACGCGGAGGGCAAGCGTCGGGCCGAGGCCGTCTTCCTGCACGAGCCGCCCTTCCCCTACGTCAGCGTGCGGACCGCGCACGTCCTCGGCGGCGGCCGGGCGGAGTTCACCGGACGCCTCGCGCACTACGTGGAGCGGATCGGCGCCGGGACCCCGGTCGACGTCCACCGGTCCCCGTACGGCACCTCGTTCATCCACCACCTGGAGATGGCCGATTTCCTCCGGTGGACGGCGGGGGAGACCTTCACCGGGCCCGTCAACGCCGCCTCGCACGGCGCCCCGGACGTGCTCGCACTCTGTGCGACGGTCGCGGAACAGCTCGGACGGCGGCCCCGCCACCGGGTCGTCGAAGCGGGCGCCGACGCCTCGCCGTTCTCCTTCGACCGCGCCTACGCCATGGACAACGGCAGGGCCGCGGCCCTGGGCTTCACCTTCGGCCGGGTCGCCGACTGGCTGCCCGGCGCGGTCGCCGAGACCGCACGCGCCACCGCCTGACGGGGCCGGCCGCCGACCCGTCTCGGACCCCTCGCCTGCCTGGAGCGAAACCTGTCGCCGACCTGTCGCGTCAGGACATCGGCACGCCGAGGATCTCCAGGATGCCCTCCGCGTACGCGGCCGTCCCGGAGCCCGGTACGGCGGCCAGTTCCCGCCGGAAACCGTCTACACCGGTGCGGATGAAGGCGGCGCACTGCCCGTGCAGCCCCGCCTCGTGCGTGCCGCCGTCGTCCACCGTGCACAACAGGGCCAGCAGGGTCCACAGCAGCGCCTCACGGGTCGCCCGCCGGGGCGGACGCGCCGACCACACCGCCATCAGCACGGCGCACACCGCCGGAGCAGGCGGTTTCAGATGCTGTGCGAAGAAGACATGGCCCTCCAGCGCGTGGAACGCGGCGGGATGCCCCTCGGCGGCGTCGCGCACGGCGTCCACCAGATGGCCCGCGGACCGGCCGCAGCCGCACTCGATGCCCTCCCAGTCGTGCCGGGCGATCTCCGCCACCACGGAGTCCGGAACCATCGGGCTGCGCGGTAGCGCGTTCTGGCGCCGCAGAGCGTGCGGCTGCTTCTCACTCCCCCTCATGCGCCACAGTATGAGCCAGGGCGGATCGTGCAGCGAGAGGGGGCGGAACCGGATCACCCGGTCGGCCGTCCCAGACCCCGTGTGGATGAAACGAAGGATCCTGATTCTGCTGTTCGCCCTGCTTGCGACGCAGGTGGGGGCGCTGGTCAACCCCGCCTACGCCTGCGGCTGCGGGGCGATGATCCCCGACGGCCAGTCCCGCATCGGCGTCGACCGGGAGACCTCCGTCGTGCGCTGGGACGGGCGCACGGAACAGATCGTGATGCGCTTCACCGTCGGCGGGAACGCACAGCGGGCCGCCTGGATCATGCCGGTGCCGGGGCGCGCCACCGTGGAACTGGGCGACGGGGACATGTTCGACGAACTGCGCGAACTGACCCGGCCCGAGCGCAGGACCCGCAGCTACTTCTGGCCGCGCGACGGCGACTGGCCCTTCTCCCGCAACACGGGCGACGGCGCGGGCGCCCCGGCGCCGGGCGCCGCCCCGCCCGTGGGCGTGGTCGGCCGCGAGCAGCTCGGCGACTTCGACGTGGCCCGGCTCACCGCGACCGACCCCGACGCCCTGAAGAACTGGCTGGAGAGCAACGGCTTCCAGCTCCCCGACCGCCTCGCCACCGAGGTCAAGCCGTACGTCGACCAGCACTGGGAGTACGTGGCGATACGCCTCGCCCCGCGCGACGCCGGAAAGGGCAAGGTGCTCCGGGGCGACCTGGATCCGCTGAAGATCCGCTTCGACAGCGACCGGCTGGTCTACCCGATGCGGCTCTCCCGCATGGCGAAGACGCCGCAGTCACTCGGCCTGTACGTACTGGCGGACCACCGCATGGAACCCGCCACGAGGATCGGCGGCTCCGCACCCAAGGTGACCTTCGCGGGCACCATCGAGCCGGAGGACGGCCCGCTCGCCGCCCTCGCCGATGGAAAGCCGGTGTTCCTGACCGCGATCGAGCAGGAGTTCCCGGAGCCGGACCGCATCGACGCCGACCACGAACTGCGCGCGACGCCGAAGGACACCCCGTACCGCCGGGCCGTCTACCGCAACGAGCTGCTCACGGTGGGCGGCGGCATCCCGGTCTGGCTCCTGACGGTCACGGCGGCCGCCGCGGCGCTCGCGTCCGCCGCCTACGCACGGACCCGCCGCCGCCGAAGCCGTCGGCTCTCCGGGCTCACGGCCCAGACCGGATCTCACGGTCACGGACGCGGCCCGGGAGGCTGAGCCGTACGGATGGACTCGGGCCGTACGGAGGCGGGTACGGGCCCTCGCCGTGCGAAGCGTCCTACCTTCGCACTGCTTCCTCCACCCCTCCACGAAAGGCAGCACTCGTGCGTTCGATCCGTTGCGCCCTGACCGCTCTCGCCGCCGGCGGCATCATCCTGGCGGGCGCGTCCGCCGCCTCCGCCGACGACACCTTCACCGTCTACGCCCCGGTCAGCAACACGTACTCGATCGTCTTCGGCGACCTGACCCAGGTCGCGGGCGACGACGTCTTCAACGCCGGCCGCGACAACACGGTCGGCTCCCACAACGGCGCTGCGCCGGCCGGTGACATCGGCATGGCGGCCCTGCCGGGCACCCAGGTCCTGAGCAACGAGGCCCTGACGCAGGGTGCCGCCGGCCAGTGGACGGGCAACATCCTCGGCAAGTGAGTCCCGGCTCCTCCGCCCCCTCACCGGGGCGGAGGAGCCCCACGCCGGCCTCACGCCGGCTCAGTCGCACAGTGCCGCGGCCTGTGCCCGGCCCAGCGCCTCGGTGCACGGGACGGGCCGCTCCTTCCTCAGGTTCGCGTCCCCACCCGTAACGCCGCTGCCCGCGCCGCTGAATTCATCGGTCTCCCCCGTTCCGGCCGGCTGTGCCCTTTCGCCCCTCAGCCTGCCGGGCCACCGCCCGGACACCCATCCCGCTGACGCCCGCCCCGGCCCGGGGGCCACCCCCACCCCGACCGTCGCCTTCGGGCGGCGGGCCGACCGGAACCGACGAGCCGACACTCGGGGCCGGGCTCAGAGGACCCTGGGCGGCTGCGTACGCCAGAACGCGCACTGGTGGTCGGCATCGAAGGACGTGGTCGTCCGCGTCGCCGACGGATGCAGGCTCAGGACGGTACTGGTACCGGTACCCGTGCCCGCCGTCGGCCACGCGGCCTGGCCCGGAACGACCGGCGCGCCGAACCGCGCGAACGCGCCCCAGTAGCGCTTCATCCGGTTCCCGAGCGCGACCTGGACCGGGGTCAGCGGGCGCTCGCCCATGGTGAAGTCGTGCAGGTAGGCCAGCTCCGCGCTGTGTGCGTTCGACTGGTCCAGACCCGGCACCTGCGCACCCGCCAGGGTGGGCGAGCGGGGGTCGTCGAACTCGTAGACGAACGTCGGCACCTGGGACGCGAAGAGCTGCGCGGTCCACGCGGTGTGACAGGCGAAGGTCGAGTCCGTCATCAGCGCCGAGAGCGCCAGGTACGGCGAGCCGTGCTCCGCGACCGGATAGCGGGCCAGCACCTCCGGTCCCGCGGCCCCGTACCCGGCGAGGACCTGCGCCGCGTAGTCCTCGGCCGTCAGCCGCGGCTGCGTCAGCGCGACGAAGAAGCGGGCCTCGGAGCGGGTGCTCCCGATCAGGACCGGCACCTTGTTCCAGGCCCAGCTGCCGATCGCCCGCACGGGGGCGACGGGCAGCAGCCCGTCACCGGACGTCGGGCCCGGCGTGGGCAGCGTACGGGCCGCCTCGATCAGGGCCGCTCCGGACGCGCCGCGCAGGCAGGCGGCCACCTCCGCCGGGGCGGAACACCCCGCCCTGGCGGCGAAGGACCGCGCGCGGGCCTCCGCGCCCGCGCTCTCCAGAGTGGCCAGCAGGGTGCACGGACCGCTCTGCAGCACGGCCCGGTGGAAGAGGCCGGCGGCCGGCGGGGCGGCCAGCAGCGCGCAGACGGAGCCGCTGCCCGCGGACTGTCCGGAGACCGTGACGCTTCCCGGATCACCGCCGAAGGCGCCGATGTTCTCCCGGGTCCACCGCAGGGCCTCCAGCTGGTCCATCAGCCCGAAGGACCCCGACCGCAGGGCGTTCTCACGCCCCAGTTCGGGCAGCGCCAGATAACCGAGCTGCCCGAGGCGGTAGTTGATGCTCACCACCACGCTCCCGGTGAGCTCGGCCATGGTGCGCCCGCCGAACTGGGCTCCCGTTCCCTGGCTGTACCCGCCCCCGTGCATCCAGAAGACCACCGGGAGGCGTGCTCCGGGCCGGGCGGTCCGGGGGCGGTACACGTCCAGGTACAGGCAGTCCTCACTGACGGCCTGCGAATCGCCCAGGCCGAACGGCGAGAACTGCAGGCAGGCCGGAGCCTGTCGGGCGGCGTCCCGCACCCCCTGCCAGCGGGCCGGCGGCCGGGGCGCCCGCAGCCGCTGCGTCCCGACCGGGGGAGCGGCGTAGGGGACGCCGAGGAACTCCTGGGCGCCGTCCCGTGCCTGGCCGCGCAGCGTGCCCTGCGCGACGGTCACCACCGGACGCGGTGGTCCGCCGGGTGCCGCCGCGGCGGGTGGTACCGCGGCGACCAGGGCCGCCAGGGCCAGGGCCGTGCCGAGCAGGGGTCTCACCGAAGACAGCCGCGACGGCCGCTTCCCGGGCCTCTTCATCCGTCCTCCAGGAATCTCGCGTGGTCGTCGTTCCGGGCGCTTCGCAGGGGCAGGGGCAGGGGCAGGGGGCGGGGCCGCAGGTCGCTCCGCCCCCTGCCGGTTTCCGGGTGTTACGGGCGCAGGCCCGAGATGAGGGTGGAGGTGACGGCCTGGTCGGCCGGACCGGTGTTCCAGTCGCCGTTCATCGGGCTGACGGCGATCCGGCCGGCGCTCACGGCCTCGACGTCGCCGCCCCGGGCCGCGGGCCGCAGGGCCACCTTCACGGTCATCCTCCACGTGCCGTCGCCCGCGTCGGTGAAGTCCGGCTCCAGGACGGTCTGCGGATCCTGGAAGGTCGCGGACACGCCGGCGGCCTTGCCCTTGCCGTCCGTACCGACGACCGGGTGGTTGACGTTCAGACCGACGCCCTGGGGCAGCAGCGGACCGGACCGGGCGCGCGAGCGCAGCCGGTCGATCAGCTTGACCGCGAAGTCGAGCGTCGGCCCCATCGCGTTGACCGTGGTGACCGGGTCGGGAACGGAAAGGCCGCCCGTGCTCAGCGCGATGGCCGGCACGCCGTGTTCGAGCGCGGCGACGGCGCCGCCGACCGTGCCGGAGTGGGTGGCGAGCCCGGCGACGTTCGGGCCGAAGTTGGTGCCGGAGACGACCAGGTCGGGCGCCTTGCCGGCGAAGACCTCGGCGAGCCCGAAGGCGACGGAGTCTCCCGGGGTGCCGTCGACGGCCCAGACCTTCGGCTCGGGGTGCTTCACCGTGACCGAGGGCGCGTTCATCACCTTCGTGCCGGTGCCGCTCTGGTTGGTGAGCGGGGCGACGATCGTGACGTCGTGTCCGGCGGCCGTCAGGCGCTCGAAGGCCTTGCGGATGCCCGGGGCGTCGTAGCCGTCGTCGTTGGTGAGCAGGATCCGCAACGGACCGCCGGAGGCGGGAGCCGGAGCGGGCGCGGTCTGCGGCGCGGCGGCCGCGGGCGCCGTGCCGGCCAGGGCCGGTGCGCACAGCAGCAGGGCGGCCAGCGGCAGAACTCGCTTGCGTCTCACGGGGGCTCCTTCAGAGGGGTGGGAGGAGAGGAAGAGGGTGGGGGTGAGAGGTGAGGGTGACCGGCGGGCGCGCGACCCTCGGCACGCGCCCGCCGGAGTGCTCGACCGGTCGCGACCGGTTCGGCCGGTCGGCCCGGTTCCGACGGGGCCCGACGGGCCCCGGCAGGGGTCTTTCCGGGCCGGGGAGGGCGTCAGCGCACGCTGCGGATCGGGAGGATGGCCAGCGCGCCGATCAGGGAGAGCGCTCCGCCGACCAGGAACAGCGGTGTGTAGCCGCCCAGGGCGGTGACCACGGCCGAGGCGACGAAGGGGGCGATGATCTGCGGACCGGCGTTCGCGATGTTCAGGACGCCCATGTCGCGGGCCGCGTCCTCGGCGCGGGGGAGGACCAGGGTGACCAGCGCGGTGTCCACGGCCATGAAGCAGCCGAAGGCGAGTCCGTTCAGCGCGCTGAAGACGAGCATGCCGGTCCAGGTCGGGCTGACCACGGGGACCACCATGACGAGGCCGGCGAGGGCGGCCGACACCCCGACGAACACCTTGCGGCGGTTCCAGCGGTCGGACAGCAGACCGCCCAGCACGGTGGAGAGGGCCATCGCGACCATCGACACCGGGGTGAGGACCGCCATCGCGGCGGGCGGGGTGAGGCCCTCGGGGAGCGCGATGTGGTCGCCGAGGATGTAGAGCTGGTAGCCGACGACCGAGAAGTAGCCGAGGACCATCAGGGCCCGACCGATGAAGGCCCATCGGAAGTCGTGACTGGCCAGGGACGAGAGGAACGCGGCCAGTTGGGCGCGGAAGGGAACTGGCGGCTTGTCGGCCGCCGGCCCGGTGCGCGGTGCGTCGCGGAAGGAGCCGGTGAGCAGCAGCGCGGCCACGGCGACGATCGCGCCGAAGACGAGGTAGCCGGTGCGCAGGTGCTCGGCGGTCTGGGAGGCGACGAGTACGCCGACGGTGCCGCCGATCGGAAGGCCCAGTCCCACCAGGGCGGACGCGGTGCCGCGCCGGGCCGCCGGGACCCGGTCGGGCACGATCGCGGTGACCGCGGCCTGGTAGATGTTCATGGTGGCCTGGACCAGACACCAGCCGATGCCGACGAGCAGCGCGGTGGTCACGCTGCCGAGGAAGGCCAGACCGGCGAGCGAGGCGAGGGCGCCGCCCAGGATCCAGGGGTTGCGGCGGCCGCTGCGGTCGGAGAGGGCTCCGGCGATCGGGTTGAAGGCGGTCGCGAAGATCGAGCTGATTCCGCCGATCACGCCCAGGACGGCGACCTTGTCGTCGGGTGCGATCGCGGCGACCTGAGTGGGCAGGAGGACGGATCCGACACCCATGTAGACCGCCATCATCGCGGAGTTGGCGACGAGGAGGAGGAGCATCAGCCCGCGGCGGCGGGCGGGCTCGGGGGCCGGAGGGACGGGTGGATCGACTACTTCGTGCGTGGCCATGACGACTCCTCGGGGGACGGAGCGGGGAGGTGGCGAAGCGTGGGGGAGAGGGGCGCCGCGCGGGGCGGGCGGGGGCCGGGAACGGTTGTCACCGGGGGTGGGGTGCCGAAAGCGTTCCGGGAGGACGGCAATGTTGTTACACGTGTCACCAAGTGCGCTGGAGACTGTGTAGCACCCATTTCCGGGCCTCGCCAGGCCCTGAGATGGGTTGTTGTGCGGATCGTGATGGGCCGCGGTGAACGGTGGCAGGTGTCCCGCCATGACGTGTAACCACCACCGCACGGCCTCTGGGCAGGGGTGATGTGTCGAAAATCCCTCTTGCTCTTGTGGCGGCCGTCACGCATCGGCAATACTCCGTGCCGCGCCGCTACGACCGGTCCCGACCCGGTGGCGGCGCCCGCCGTTCGGACCGTCCGGTGCGGCTCACACCGTGCCGCCGGGCGCCCGATTGTGTCCAAGGTGCGGGGTGATCCTCCGCCGATTCGCGGCGCTCGGCCGGGCGGGCGGGGCCGGTGCAGGGCGGCGGGGTCGTGGCCGCCGACCGGGTGCGTCCGCTACCCCGCTCCACCGATCCACCCCGCTCCTGCTCCGCACCGCCTCCTTGCGTTCCGCTGTCCTGCCCACCCGGCCGGTCGGCCTGATCCGGCTCAGTCCCGGTCGGGACGTCCCGACCGGCCACGGGTCGCCGCGGCCGGGCTGCCCTGCCTGCGTCGGGCGGCCTGCCTGCCCGGCCCGGCCTGCTCGTTCCGGTTCGGGCGCAGCCCTGCTTGCCTCGACCTGGTCGACCTGGTCGACCTGGTCGGCCTGCCCGGGGTCCGTGTCGCCGGCATGTCCGGTTGGCCTGGCCGGCCCGCCGGTTCGACCTGGTCGGCCCGGCTACCGCCCGGTTCTGCCTGCCCTGCCTGCCTGCCTGCTCGGTCCGGTTCCGGAACGGCCCTGCTTGCCTCGGTCTGCCCGGGCCGGACGGTCCGGTCGGCCTGCCTGGCCTGCTCGGCCTGTCCGGCCCCGGACTCCGCCCGGTCCGGCGTGCTTCGGCCGTGCGGGCCGCATTCTCCCCGTCCCCGCTTCCTCCCGTCCCCGCTTCCTCCGTCCCCGCTTCGTGCCGCTCCCCGAGCGCCCCCACCGCCCGCTCAGCGGCGCCGAAAGGCCCGCCGTGTTCTCCTCGCACCCCTCCCCGCCCCCGCCCGCGTACGTACCGCCACCCCACCCGCCCCGGCACCATCTGCCGGCCGCCCCGCCGCGGCGTGCGCTCGCCCTCGGGATCGGGCTCCTGCTCCTGTCGCTCTTGTTCGCCCTGCTGCTCCGGTGGGACCGCACGCCCTTCTTCCAGGGGGTCGACGACCGCTGGGCCGCCGCCGTCGACCATTCCTCCGCCGGTGCGTCCGGGGAGCCCGGCGGATTCCTCGTCGTCCTCGACCGGCTCGGCGGCCCCCTCGGCATGGTCCTTCCGCTGGTCCTCCTCGGCTGCCTCTGCGTCTACGGGCGCTGGCGCTCCGGGCTGTTCGTCCTCCTGGCTGCCGTGGTCTCCAACGCCCTCGTCGTCCTGCCCGTCAAGCAGCTCGCCGATCGACCGCGGCCGCCGCACCCGTGGGTGCTGGTCAACGACGGCTCGTACCCCTCGGGACAGGTCTTCGGTGCGGTGACGCTCGTGATCGTGGTCGCGGTGGTGGTGTTCCCGCCCCCTGCGCGACGCTGGTGTTGGGCCTTCGGGGGTGCGTACGTCCTGGCCATGATGGGCAGCCGGACCTGGCTGCACGCCCAGTGGCTCAGCGACACCGTCGCGGGTGCGCTCCTCGGCGCCGGAACCTGCCTCGTGCTGTGGCGGATCCTCGCGCCACTGCTGGAGACGGAGGCGCAGCGCATGGCCTCGAACAGCCTGTGGCTGTGACGCGCCACCTCTCGGGGGCGGCCGCCCCTCCACAGATATCTCGACACATTGACGCACGGCAAATTTACGCCATAACGTCGGGAGGGTCCGGCGCCCCCGGCGCGCGGCAGTCACGAAGAGAGAAGGAACGGCCCATGCCCCACTCCCCAGGCCAGGACCAGCCGGAGGTGCAGCTCCCCGCGGGGCGCCTGCGCGGCACGACCGAGGGCGGGGTCGCCGTCTTCCGCGCCGTGCCCTACGCCGCACCGCCGGTCGGCGACCTGCGCTGGCGGCCCGCGCAGCCGCACCCCGGCTGGAGCGGTACGCGCGACGCCACCGCCGACGGCCCCAGCGCACCCCAGATGTACGCGGAAGGCGGCGACCCGGTGCTCGGTGGCCACGGGTCGCCGCCCTTCGACGACGACTGCCTCACCCTCAACGTCTGGACCCCCGCCGCCGACGGTGCCCGCCGTCCGGTCCTCGTGTGGATCCACGGCGGCGGCTTCGTGTCCGGCTCGGGCTCGCTGCCCGGCTACTCCGGCGAGACCTTCGCCCGCGACGGCGACCTCGTCGTCGTGAGCATCAACTACCGCCTCGGCCCCCTGGGTTACCTCAACCCGGACGATGACGACGAGAGCGCCAACCTCTGGCTCGGCGACCAGATCGCCGCCCTGTGCTGGGTGGGCGCGCACATCGCCGCCTTCGGTGGCGACCCCGACCGCGTCACGGTCGCCGGGCAGTCCGGTGGTGCGCTCTCCACCGCCGCCCTCGCCGGACACCCGCTCGCCCAGGGCCTGATCCGGCGGGTGATCCTGCAGAGCCCGCCGCTCGGACTCGACCTCCCCGAGCCCGCCGCGTACCGGGAGCGCACCGCCGCCTACCTGGAGCTGGCCGGAGCCAAGGACGCTGCGGAACTGCGTGCGCTGCCCTGGCAGGAGCTGATCGGAGCGGCCGCCGGCCTTTTCGCCCGGACCGCGGCGTGGGGGTACTGGCCGACCCCCTTCCTGCCCGTGGTCGACGGGACCTCCCTGCGGACCCATCCGGCCCTGGCCCTGCTGGACGGGGCTTCTGCGGACATCGACGTCATGATCGGCTGGACGCGCGAGGAGGCCAACTTCGGCTTCGCCCTCGACGCGGGGTACGCCGGCGCCACCCGCGAGCAGGTCACCGACCGGATCGCCCACACCTTCGGGGCGGAGGCCGCCGCCGACGTGTACGCGGCGTACGCGCGGGCCCGGCCCGGCTCCCGTCCCGTCGACGTCCTCATGGACCTGATCACGGACGAGCTCTTCCGGGTGCCGGCCGTCCGGCTGGCCGAGGCCAGGGCCGCGTCGGGCCACCCCGTGTGGGCCTACCAGTTCGACCTGCCCACGCCCGCGTACGAGGGCCGGCTCGGGGCCGCCCACTGCCTCGAACTCCCCTTCGCCTTCGACAACTTCGACCAGTGGGCGCACGCCCCCTTCCTGGCCGGGCTGGACCCGGCCGCCCGCGACGGCCTCGCGTACGCGATGCACCGGGCCTGGATCTCATTCGTCCGCACCGGCGACCCGAACCACCCGGACCTGCCGCACTGGCGCCCGTACGACGCGCAGTCGCGCACCACGATGCGCTTCGACGCGGTCGTGACCGCCCTCGACGACCTGGCGGGGGCCTCGCGACTGCTGCACGGCCCCGCGCCCACGTCCGCGCAGCCCTGCGCTCCCTTGATTTAACTCGTGTAACCTGAGAAGGGAGGAGCACCAGGAACATCGAGCACAAGGAGCGTCGAGGGACGTCATGGCCAAAGACACTCACGTCCCCGCATCGATCACCAGCGCCGACGTGGCCCGCCTCGCAGGGGTGTCGCGCGCCACGGTCTCCTTCGTCCTCAACGACACCCAGGGGCACCGGGTCAGCGCGAGCACCCGCGCCCGGGTGCTCGACGCGGCCAAGCAGCTGGGCTACGTACCGCACGCCGCCGCCCGCTCCCTGCGCGCCGGCCGCAGCAACCTCGTCCTGATGCCGGCGTCGATCTCCGCCGCGGGCCGCCTCGTCAGCGACTGGGTCGACGACCTGCACAGCGAACTCGACCGCCTCGGCTACACGGCCGTGCTCCACGCGGGCCGCTTCGCCGACCCCGTCGACGCCGCCCGGGCCTGGGCCGAACTGCGCCCGGCGGCCGTCGTCGCGCTGGACGGCGACCGCTTCACCGCCGCCGCGGCCGACGTGCTGACCCGGGCCGGGGTGCGCGGCCTGCTCGCCTTCGCGTCCCACCCGGTCGAGGGCGTGCACACCATCGGTTTCGACCACACCCACATCGGCGCCACCGCGGCCGAGCACCTCATCGCCCGAGGCCGCACCGCGATCGGCGTGGTCATGCCCCAGGAGCGGGGCCTGGGCATCATGGCCCGGCCGCGCCTCGCGGGCGCCGAGTCGGTCGCCGCCCGGCACCTGGCGACCGTCACCCCGCTGGAGCTCGCCTACACCCGGGAGTCCGCCCGCGATCTGGCCCGGCGCTGGCCGAGCCTCGGCCTCGACTCCGTCTTCGCCTACAACGACGAGTACGCCGCGCTGCTGCTCCACGCCTTCCAGGCCGAGGGCATCTGCGTACCGGACGAGGTCGCCATCGTCGGCTGCGACGACCTCGTGCTCGCCGCGCTGCAGCAGCCCGCGCTCACCACGGTCCGGCTGGAACTGCCGTCGGCCGCGCGGATCGCCGAGGCCGTGCACGAGCTGGTCGAGACGGGTACGGCGGCGCCGTTGCCGGCCGTGGACGCCGTACTGATCCACCGCCAGACCTCCTGAGCGCCCCTACGGCGACGCCGCCCGCCCCGCAGTCCGGTCGCGCGCCGTGCGGGTGATCACTACGGTGACGCCACACGCGTCGGGAGCGATCTGACCCAAGATCTGCACCGTGATGCCGCGCGCGATGCTCGAGGCCGAGGGCGGCCTTCATGCGGGTCTTGCGGTCGCGGACCGCGAAGTGGCCGTCGTGGGCGTCGGTGAGGGGGCGCCGTCCGGGCCGCTGGCGTCCAGTCGGGCGAGGAAGGTCCGGACGGGGAGTCGTAGGCGGGCCGGGTGTCGTCGTCCAGGGGCGCGCGTTCGAGCGCCGCGGCGAAGGCGCCGTGGCGCAGGCGGCGTGGACGGTGATGAAGCTGCCGGGTACCGTCTGGTGCCGCCGCCCCGCAAGGTCCTCGCAAGCTTCTTCGCGTACCCGCTCAGATCGGTCAACGGCGCACCCGATAGCGCAGGTGAAGCACCCGGTTGCCCTGAATCACCACGTCAGGATCCTCCAACAGGTGCTGCGCCTGGACCGACCCGAAGTAGCGCTTGCCGGACCCGAACACGACGGGTACGACGTCCATGCGCACCTCGTCGACCAGGCCCGCGGCGAGCACCTGGCCACCCGCGTCGCCGGCGGCGACCTCGACCATGCGGTCACCCGCAAGCTCCTGCGCCTTGGCCACGGCTGCCTCGACGCCGTCGACGAAGTGAAACGGCGCCGCGGGGTACCAGCCCTCGGGCTCCGGCCGGTGCGTCACGACGACCACGTGGTCGATCCCGCCCGGCGGCTTCCCGTCCCAGCCGTCCGTCAGGTCGAAGACGCGGCGGCCGACGATCGTGACACCGATCCGGTCCCAGTACGGCCGGGTGTAGTCGTAGGACGTCTGCGACACCTTCAGCTCGCCGCTCTCGTCCAACGGGACATCACCGCTGGACAACCAGTCGAACAGGGGTCCGGGCTGGTCGTTCTCGTCCGCGACGAAGCCGTCCACCGACACCGAGCTGTACATGACCACCTTGCCCACGGGGCTCTCCTCTGCTGCGGGGTGCCCCAAACTAGCGCGTCGTGAGCGGTCGCTCTCGGAAGGAATCAATGGGCCTGCCGCGGCCGGCCGTCCGGCGCGTGGCCGGGATGTTCGCGCAGGAACCGCCGCCGGACTGCGACGCGTACCGGGTCGGCGCCGGCCCGGTGAACGCCCGGAACGCGTGGCCGAAGGGCCTGGTCGAAACAGCCCGCGCCACCGGCGAGGTCGCCCCGGTCCCCGCCACTGCGCGGAGTCCCGCGAGCCGGCTCGGGTACGAAGTGGGGCCCGCCCGGAGCTTCCGGGCGGGCCTCCTCCGGAGGCCGCGTCACGGCGCCGCGGGCGGTCAGCCGCCGTCGGGCACCGCCGCCGCGCCCGGGTCCGCCCCCGCGGCCGCCCCCCGGCGGTCGTGGGAGCGGAGGCTCTCCCGGGCGAGCGCGGGCTGGAGGAGCCACCACGTCAGGAGCCCCGCTCCCGCGCCGGCCACGGCCCCGGCCACCGTGTCGGTGAGCCAGTGCGCGTGCAGCCAAGTACGGCTCCACATCATGGCCAGCGTGAAGACCGCGCCCCCGTACCACCACGCCCGCCGCCGGGCGGCCGGCACAAGCAGCGCCCCCGCGACGACGACGAGGAGCGCCGCGGTGGCCGCGTGGCCCGACGGGAAGGAGCCGTGGTCCACCCGCACCAGCGGGTCGGCCGGGCGGGGCCGGTCCACCAGGTGCTTGAGCCCCTGGATGACGAGCATGTTGCCGCCGAGGTAGGCGGCCAGCAGGAAGCCGGCCGAGGTCCAGCGCCTGCGGAAGAGCAGCAGGAGCAACAGGGAGAGCGGCAGGACGGCGCCGACCGGGCCGCCGAACCAGTTCAGGACGGTGGCCGCGGCCAGGTACGGCCCGTCGTGGGGGCCTCCCATCCAGCCCAGCCAGCGGTCGTCCAGCCGCTGGAAGGGCGGATCGGTGATGTCGGAGCGGACGACCAGGGCCGTCGCCGCGGCGGCGGCCAGCGCCAGGAGGCCCGCCGTGAGGAGGCCGGGGCTGCGGCGGACCCGGGATGCGTCGGGACGGCGGGATCGCCGGGACCCGTCGGCTCTGCCGGCGCCGGGCCCGTCGGGACTTCCGGGCCCGTCGGGTCTGCCGGGTCTGTCGTGCGGGGTGAGGGCCGGTTCGGTGGCCGGGTTGGCGGACATGGCTGCCTCTCGCGCCCGCGGGGGCGCCCGCGGGCGTGTGTGCTGTGAAGGGATGCGGGGGAGGGGGCGGGGGCTGCCTTGAGGCGGCCCCCGCGGTGGAGCGGGTCCGGGCGTCAGGCGCCTACGCCGAGGTGGCGGGCGAGGAAGGCGACGCTCTCCTCGACGATCGACGCGATGTCCGGGGAGCCGAGGAAGATGTGGTCCGCGCCGTCCACCGGCCGGAGGGTGACCTCGCCCCCGGCGCCCTCGAGGGCGCCGGCGAGGGCCTCGCTCTGGCTGTACGGCACCAGGCCGTCCCGGGTCCCGTGCACCAGGAGGAAGGGCGGCGGTGGGGTCGAGCCCTCGGTGTACGTGACCGGGCTCGCCGCCCGTGCCAGGTCCGGGCGCTCGGCCGCGGAAGCCCCGAGCAGGGCTTCGTAGGGGTCGGGGAACTCCACACCGGACGGCATCGGCGGCATCGGCGGCATCGGGTGGGAAGCCAGGGCGACCAGGTCCGAGACGCCGTACCAGTCGACGACCGCGAGCACGCCGGTCTCGCCCGATCCGACCCCCTGGGTGCCCTCCAGCGCGACGCCGTCCGTACCGTCCGCGGGCCCGACGAGACCGGCGAGCGCGGCCAGGTGGCCGCCCGCGGACTCGCCCCACACGCCGATCCGGTCCGGGTCGATGCCCAGGTCCCCCGCGAAGGCGCGGACGTAGCGGATCGCGGCCTTCACGTCGTGCAGCTGGGCCGGGAAGGGCGCCTCGAGGCTGTGCCGGTAGTCGACGGAGACGAGCGCGAGCCCGGCCGCCAGTACCGCCCCGTGCAGCAGCGCGGCGGGCACGGTCGGCGGCGGGTAGCGGCGGTCGCCGTCCAGCCAGCCGCCGCCGTGGATCCAGACGACGGCGGGGAACGGCCCTTCGCCGGCCGGCACCTGCACGTCGAGCAGCCGGGGACGGTAGCCGGGCGTCGTCGCGTAGGTGATCCCGTCGAAGCGGCGCACTCCGTCCGCGGCCGTCACGGGCGGTACGGGGGGCCGGTACGGCGGGGGCGGCCAGGTCATGTCGGCGATGTCGAACGCGGTCGGAGGAGATTGCGTCATTGCGGCCCTTCCAAATCGGCGGGGTCCCGGCGGGGCGGGTGCAGGCTTCGCGTCGTTTGTCCGAAATGCTTGCGCGAGCAGCCGGGGGAGGCGTAGCGTGTTACACGTGTAATCAAGGACTTTAGCGACGCGTTTCCGCTGATGACAAGCCCAGAAACGATCCGACTTCAGGGTCGGTAACACGAGTCACTGAAGTGG
Source organism: Streptomyces erythrochromogenes (assembly GCF_036170895.1). Taxonomy (NCBI): domain Bacteria; kingdom Bacillati; phylum Actinomycetota; class Actinomycetes; order Kitasatosporales; family Streptomycetaceae; genus Streptomyces; species Streptomyces erythrochromogenes. Next base: position 7,593,417 of record NZ_CP108036.1, read on the forward strand.
TCGCGCCGCCTTCCCCCTCCCGGGAGCACCTCATGCTCACCACCACCGGCACATCCGTGATCCCCGCGATCCCCGTGATCCCCGCGATCCGGCGCTTCGTCCACTGGGTCGCAGACCCGGACGTCACGAGCGTTCCGCAGGTCAGGGCCCGTGTGCGCGCCACGCTGGAAGCCTGGGCGGTTCCGCTCGACGCCGCGGACGTCCTGCTGCTGGCCGTCAGTGAACTCGTCGGCAACGTCGTCCGCCACGCCGGCGCCGGCCGGATGCGGGTCGGGGTCGCCGCTGGTGCGGGCTGGCTGCGCCTCGACGTCGCAGACCAGGGGGCCGGTCTGCCGCGGCTGCCGGCTCCCCGCGCCGAGGTCGACCCGGAGTCCGAGAGTGGCCGCGGGCTGCTGATCGTGCAGCTGATGGCCGCCGAGATGGGCGGTGAACTCTCGGTTGTGGCGCACGAGTTCGGCAAATCGGTCCGGGTGCGCATACCCGCCGCCTGAGCCGGCCGCCGTGTGGGCGGAAGGCCCTGTCGGAGGGTGTCTCGCCTTCAGGATGTCGCGGAATGTTGACGGCCGCTAAATATTCGACATACCTTGCTCCCGTCTCCCCCCGCTGCTCCCCGATCGAGGTGCCGCCCCATGGAGCTCTCCCCTTCCGCGCATGCCGACTCCTTCTGCAGGGATCGGCTTCCGCCTTTCGCCCTCTGGCCCGAACTCCACTTCGACCTACCGGAGTTGGACTACCCGGACCGCCTCAACTGCGCCGGTCGCCTGCTCGACGAAGCCGTCGAGCAGCACGGCCCCGACCGTCCCTGCCTGCTCACCCCGACCGAGCGCTGGACCTACGGCGAACTGCAGCACCGCGCCAACCAGGTCGCCCAGGTCCTCACCGAGGACTTCGGCCTCCGGCCCGGCAACCGCGTCCTGCTGCGCGGGCCCAACAACCCCTGGCTCGTCGCCGCGTGGTTCGGCGTACTGAAGGCCGGCGGGGTCGCCGTCACCACGATGCCGATGCTGCGCGCCGGTGAACTCGCCGAGCTCGCCGACATCAGCCGGCCCGCGGTCGCCGTGTGCGACCACCGCTACGCCGACGAGCTCGAAGCCCTGCGCAGCCCCGGCGCGCCGGAGCCGGCCGGCCCGCCCGTACCCGCGGACCCGGCGGCGGGGTCCGCAGCCCCCGCTCTGCCTGATCTCCCCGCCCTCCCCGTGATCACCTATGGCGGCACCGGTCCCGCGGACCTGGCCGCGCTCTGCGCGGCCAAGGACGGCCGGTTCGACACCGTGGCCACCGCCGCGGACGACGTGGCGCTGATCGCCTTCACCTCCGGCACCACCGGCCGGCCGAAGGCGACCCTGCACTTCCACCGCGACGTCCTCGCCAACGCCGACACCTTCTCCCGGCACGTCCTGAAGCCGCGCCCGGACGACGTCTTCACCGGCACACCGCCGCTCGCCTTCACCTTCGGACTCGGCGGCCTGGTGGTCTTCCCCCTTTCCGTGGGAGCCGCGACCCTGCTGATCGAGCAGACGACCCCGCTGCAACTGGCCGACCTGGTCGCGGACCACGGAGCGACCGTGCTCTTCACCGCGCCCACGGCCTACCGGGCGATCATGGAGGCCGGGGCGGTGGACCGGCTGTCCGGACTGCGCCGCTGCGTCTCCGCCGGGGAACCGCTGCCGGCCCCGGTGTGGCAGGAGTTCCACGCCGCCACCGGCCTGCGGATCATCGACGGCATCGGCGCCACCGAGATGCTGCACGTCTTCATCTCGGCGGCCGACGAGGACATCCGGCCCGGAGCCACCGGCCGCCCCGTCCCCGGCTACCGCGCCGCGGTCGTCGACGAGCACGGCGCCCCCGTCCCCGACGGGCAGCCCGGCCTGCTGGCGGTCACCGGACCCACCGGCTGCCGGTACCTCGCGGACCCGCGCCAGACCTCGTACGTCAGGAACGGCTGGAACATCACGGGCGACACCTACGTCCGCGACGCCGACGGCTACTTCTGGTACGTCGCCCGCAGCGACGACATGATCGTCTCCTCCGGCTACAACATCGCGGGCCCCGAGGTCGAGAAGGCCCTCCTCGCCCATCCCCACGTCGAGGAGTGCGCCGTCGTCGGCGCCCCGGACGAGCGGCGCGGCATGCTCGTCAAGGCGTACGTCGTCCTCGCCGCCGGGGCCGCGGCGGACGGGGCGACCGTCCGCGAGCTCCAGGCCCACGTCAAGGCGTCCATCGCGCCGTACAAATACCCGCGGGCCGTCGAGTTCGTCACCGAACTCCCGCGCACCGGCACCGGAAAGCTGCGGCGCGGCGCCCTGCGCGAGCGTGCCCGCACCGATACGGGGAGCGCACCGCCCGCGCCGTCCGGACCGCAGTCGTCCGGACCTCGGACGTCCGCGCCGATGCACGCGCCGCACCCGTCGGCGGCGCCGGCCGGCGTCGTCGTCGAACGCCGCGTCGAGTGGACCGACACCGACGCCGCCGGCCACTACCACCACTCCACCGTCGTGCGCTGGGTCGAGGCGGCCGAGGCGGTCCTGCTCCACCGGCTGGGCCTGTCCCACCTGTTCGGGAGCACGCCCCGCGTCCACTTCGAGGCCGACTACCGGGCCCGCCTGTGGTTCGGCGACACCGTCCGTACCGAGCTGAGGGTCACCAGGGTCGGCTCCGCCTCCCTGCACTACGCCTTCACCGTCCGCGGCGAGCAGGGCGGCGAGGCCGCCACCGGCCGCATGGTCGTCGCGCACTCGGCGGCGCACGCGACCGGGTCGACCCCCTGGCCCGACGACGTACGGGACCTGCTGGGCGCGGCCGGCCCCCAGCAACCGGAACTACTCACCACCGCAGAAGCACCAGGAGGCATGCCGTGCGCGTCGCAGTCATAGGAGGAGGGCCCGGCGGACTGTACTTCGCGGCCCTCGCCAAGCAGCTCTCCCCGCACTGGGAGATCACCGTCTGGGAGCGGAACGCCCCCGACGACACCTTCGGCTTCGGCGTCGTCTTCTCCGACGAGACGCTCGACGGGATCGCCCACGCCGACCGGGAGGTCCACCAGGCCATGTCGGCCGAGTTCGCGCGCTGGGCCGACATCGACGTCCGCTACCGCGGCACCACCCTCACCTCCGGCGGCCACGGCTTCGCCGCCCTCGGCCGCCGGCGCCTGCTGAGCATCCTCCAGGAGCGCTGCGCCGCCCTGCAGGTCGACGTCCGCTACCGGACCCAGGCCCCGCCCGCCGCCGAACTCGCCGCCACCCACGACCTGGTGGTGGCCTGCGACGGCGTACGGTCGGCCACGCGCACCGCACACGCCGACGTCTTCGGGACCGAACTCGACGAACGCGCCGGCCGCTACATGTGGCTCGGCACGGACAAGGTCTTCGAGGCCTTCACGTTCATCGTCGACGAGCACGACTTCGGCACCCTCCAGGTGCACGCGTATCCCTACGACGCGACCCGCTCCACCTTCATCGTGGAGCTGGAGGAGGGGGCCTGGCGGCGCGCCGGCTTCGAGGAGCACGCCGCCCGCGACCATCCGCCGGGCACCAGCGACGAGGACAGCATCCGGCGCTGCGAGGAGCTCCTCGCGAGCCACCTCGACGGCCACCGCCTGCTGCCCAACAACTCCAAGTGGCTGCGCTTCACCACCGTCCGCAACCGCACCTGGCGGCACGGCAACGTCGTCCTCCTCGGGGACGCCGCGCACACCGCGCACTTCTCCATCGGCTCCGGCACCAAGCTCGCCATGGAGGACGCCCTCGTCCTCGCCGCCAGCCTGCACGAACACCCGGACGTGCCGGCCGCGCTCGCGGCGTACGAGGAGGAGCGCCGACCGGTCGTGGAGTCCACCCAGCGGGCGGCCCAGGCCAGCCTCGAATGGTTCGAGCGCATCGACCGCTACACGGGCCAGGACCCGCACCAGTTCGCCTTCAACCTCCTGACCCGCAGCCGCCGCGTCACCTACGACAACCTGCGCGTGCGGGACGAGGGCTTCACCGCCGCGGTCAACCGCTCCTCGGCCGTGCCGCCCATGTTCCGGCCCTTCCCGCTCGGCGGACTGCTCCTGCGCAACCGGGTCGTCGTACCGCCCACCGCCCTGCACACCGCGCGCGACGGGATCCCCGGCGACTTCGACCTCGTCCACCTCAGCACCCAGGCCCTCGGCGGGGCCGGCCTCGTCCTCGCCGGGATGACGGCCGTCAGCACCGACGGCCGGGCCACCCCCGGCTGCCCCGGCCTGTGGAGCGACGACCAGGAAGCGGCCTGGCGGCGCATCGCCGGCTTCGTCCACGGCCAGTCCGACACCTGCCTGGGCATCCAGCTCACGCACGCCGGCCGCCGCGCCGCCGGCGCAGGCCCGCGGCCCGTCGCCGCCTCGGCCCTGGCCTGGGACCAGCGGAGCCCCGTACCGCGCGAGGCCGACCGCGCCGACATGGACGCCGTCGTACGGGACTTCACGAGCGCGGCCCGCCGCGCCGACCGGGCCGGCTTCGACGCGCTGGAACTCCAGTACGGGCACGGCCACCTGCTCTCCGGCTTCCTGTCCCCGCTCACCAACCGGCGGACCGACGAGTACGGCGGCGACCTCGACGGCAGACTGCGCTTCCCGCTCGAAGTGCTGCGCGCCGTACGGGAGGTGTGGCCGGCCGGCAAGGCGCTGCTCGTACGGATCTCCGCCGCGGACTGGGCCGAAGGCGGCACCAGCGAGGCCGACGCCGTCGCGATCGCCCGAGCCCTCGCCGGGGCGGGCGCCGACGCCGTCGACGTCTCCACCGGCGAGGTCGTCGCCCACGAACAGCCCCGGTACGGCCGCAGCTACCAGACCCCCTACGCCGACCTCATCCGCAACGCCACCGGCATCCCCACCATCGCCGTCGGGGCGATCTCCACCTACGACGACGTCAACTCGATCGTCCTGGCCGGGCGGGCCGACCTGTGCGGCGTCGGCCGCGCCCAGCTCCACGACCCGCTGTGGACCCTGCACGCGGCCGCCGCCCAGGGCTACCAGGGCCCGGCCGCGCCGTGGGCGCGCGCCTGGCGGGCAGGCAGCGGACGGCCCCCCTCCGCCCGGACCGACCGGATCCCGCCCCGGCTCCAACTCCTGCGGCAGCCCGCCGCGTCCGTCCACCGCCGCTGGCTGCCCCGCGCGGCCGCCGCACCCGCCCGCTCCTAGCGGAGACGCCCATGCCCAAGCCCACACCCCCCGCCGGGCCCGGGGACGACCTACCCCGGTTCACGGCCGCGGCCGTCCAGGCCGCACCCGTCTACCTCGACCCCGCCGCCACCGTCGACAAGGCCGTCGCCCTGATCGCGGAGGCCGCGGCGAACGGCGCCCGACTCGTCGTCTTCCCCGAGGTGTTCGTCCCCGGCTACCCCTACTGGAACTGGACGATGAACCCCGTCCAGGGATCCCCCTGGTTCGAGCGGCTCCAGCGCGCCTCCGTCGACATCCCCGGCCCGCACGTCGACGCCCTGCGCGCGGCGGCCCGCCTGCACGGCGTCGTCCTCGTCATCGGGGTCAACGAACGCGCCCCGCACAGCCTCGGCGTCCTCTACAACACCCTGCTCACCATCGGCCCCGACGGCGAACTCCTCGGCGTCCACCGCAAACTGGTCCCCACCTGGGCCGAGAAGCTCACCTGGACCGGCGGCGACGGCAGCTCCCTGGTCGTCCACCCCACCCCGATCGGCCCGCTCGGCGCCCTGGCCTGCGGCGAGAACACCAACACCCTGGCCCGCTTCACGCTCCTGGCCCAGGGCGAACTCGTCCACGCCTCCTGCTACATCGCCCTGCCCGTCGCACCCGCCGACTACGACATGGCCGACGCCATCGCCGTCCGCACCGCCGCCCACAGCTTCGAGGGCAAGGTCTTCTCCGTCGTCGCCTGCTCCACCGTCTCCCCGGAGATCGTGGACGCCCTCGCCGGGGACGACGAGGAACTGCGGAAGCAGTTCACCCGCCCCCGCAGCGCCCTGTCCGGCATCTTCGGCCCCGACGGCCGCCCGGTGACCGAACCCCTCGTCGACGACGAGGGCATCGTCTACGCCGAGATCGACCTCGCCCGCTGCATCCAGCCCCGGCAGATGCACGACATCACCGGCCACTACAACCGCTTCGACATCTTCCGCCTCGAAGTCGACAACCGCCCCCGCCCGCCCGTGACCTTCACCGCGCCCGCGGCCCCCGCCGCCGGCACCGCCAGCCCCGAGGAGGACGCATGACCATCGAGCAGGACGACACCGCGCTCGGCCGCGCCCGCGTGTCCGACACCCCCGAACTCACCGCCTACTACGACGAGCTCGGCGCCCTGGACGCGGGCGCCCTGTGGACCGTCGCCAACGACATCGAGCCCTGGTACCCGCACCCCCGGTCCGTACCCGTCCTGTGGCGCTACGACGACCTGCGCCCCCTCGTCCACAAGGCCCTCGGCCTCGTCCGGGCCGACGACGCCGGCCGCCGCGTCGTCATGCTCGTCAACCCGGGCCGCAGGGACGTCAGCGCCGCCGCCGGACTCCTCTACACCGGACTCCAGATCATGGGCCCCGGCGAGGCCATGACCGCCCACCGCCACCAGGCCGCGGCCCTGCGCTTCGTCCACGAGGGCACCGGCGCCTGGACGATCGTCGACGGCCAGAAGCTGAAGGTCGGCCCCCGCGACTTCGCCATCACCCCGAACGGCACCTGGCACGAGCACGGCAACGACGCCGACGACGCCCCCGTCATCTGGCAGGACGGCCTGGACATCCCGCTGGTCAACGCCCTCGATGCCGGCTTCTACGAGGTCCACCCCGAGCTGTACCAGACGCCCGGGAAGGTCATCAACTCCTCGGTCCTCACCTACGGGGCGAACCTGCTGCCCTACGGCGCGCAGAAGTGGACCCGGCCCTACTCGCCGCTGCTCGCCTACCCCTGGGAGCCCACCTACGAAGCCCTGCGGAACCTGGCGAAGGCGACCGAGGGCTCCCCGTACGACGGGGTCATCGCCGAGTACACCAACCCGGTGACGGGCGGCCCGGTCATGCCCACCATGGGCGCCCACATGCAGCTCCTGCGCCCCGGCCAGGCCACCCTCGCCCACCGCCACACCGGCTCGGTGATCTACACGGCGGCCAAGGGCCGCGGCGTCTCCGTCATCGCCGGACGGCGCTTCGAGTGGAAGCAGGGCGACATCTTCTGCGTCCCCTCCTGGGCCTGGCACGAGCACCACAACCTCGACCCGGCAGAGGACGCCTGCCTCTTCTCCTTCAACGACTTCCCCGTCATGCGCTCGCTCGGCTTCCACCGGGAAGAGGCGTACGCCGACAACGGCGGGCACCAGCCCGTCACCGCCGCCTGAACCGCAAGGAGCCCCCAGCATGCGCTTGCTGACCTTCACCGCCGCAGCCGACACGTCCGACGCCGCTGACTCCGCCGCCACAGCCGGCCGAGCGGCCGGACGCCTCGGCGCCGAGACCGACGGCACCGTCCTCGACCTCGCGGTCCTGGCCCGCCACGCCGGCGTACCGCTCCCGCACGACCTGCTCTCCTTCGTCCAGGCAGGCCCGGCCGCCCGGGAGACCGCCCGGGAACTGCTCGCCGCCGACCCGGCCGGCCGGCCCGCCGAGGCCGTGCACCGCCTGGAGGACGTGACCCTGCGCGCCCCGCTGCGCCCCGGGAAGATCATCGGCGTCGGCCTCAACTACATCGAGCACGTCGAGGAGTCCAGCCGCAGCCTCGACACCGACAAGGACCTGCCGCCGCGCCCCGTCCTCTTCGGCAAGCCCGCCACCGCCGTCACCGGCCCCGGAGCGCCGATCCTGCACAACGCGGACCTGACCACCCAGCTGGACTGGGAATGCGAACTGGCCGTCGTCATCGGCCGCACCGCCTTCCGGGTGAGCGAGGAGGAGGCGTACGAGCACATCTTCGGCTTCAGCATCCTCAACGACATCAGCGCCCGCGACCAGCGCCGCTCCGGCCAGTGGTTCTTCTCCAAGGGCCAGGACTCCTACGCCCCCTTCGGCCCGGTGGTCGTGACCCGCGACGAGATCCGCGACCCCATGGCCCTCGACCTCTCGCTGCGCGTCAACAAAGTCACCAAGCAGAAGTCGAACACCCGGCACATGCTCTTCCCCATCGCCCGGCTCATCGCCGACATCAGCTCCGGCATGACCCTGGAACCCGGCGACGTCATCGCCACCGGCTCGCCGTCCGGGGTGGGCGCCGGCATGGTTCCGCCGCAGTTCCTGCGCCCCGGTGACACCGTCGAGGCAACGGTCGAAGGCATCGGAACCCTCACCAACCCCGTCGTCGACGCCCGCTGACCCGCCAGGCCAAGAGGAGCCGCCCCCGTGTCACCCCGCACCTACCGCATCGGCCAGATCGTGCCGAGCTCCAACGTCACGATGGAGACCGAGGTCCCCGCCGTCCTCCGGGCGCGGCAGGCCGTCGCACCCGACGAGCGCTTCACCTTCCACTCCAGCCGCATGCGCATGACCCACGTCACCCCCGAGCAGCTCAAGGCCATGGACGCCGACTCCGACCGCTGCGCCGTCGAGCTCTCCGACGCCCGGGTCGACGTACTCGGCTACGCCTGCCTGGTCGCCATCATGAGCATGGGCCTCGGCTACCACCGGGTCTCCGAGCAGCGGCTGCACACCCGGACCGCCGAGAACGGTGCCCCCGCCCCCGTCGTCACCAGTGCCGGGGCGCTCGTCCACGGGCTGCACACCATCGGCGCCCGCAAGATCGCGCTGCTGGCGCCCTACATGCGGCCGCTCACGCGGACCGTCGTGGACTACCTCACGCACGAGGGCATCGAGGTACTGGACTACGAGGCCCTGGAGATCGCGGACAACCTCGACGTCGCCGCCCACGACCCCGCCCGCCTGCCGGGCCTCGCACGGGCGCTGGAGTACTCCGACGCGGACGCGGTCGTGCTCTCGGCGTGCGTGCAGATGCCGTCCCTGGGAGCCATCGAGGAGGCCGAACAGCTCCTGGGCAAGCCCGTCGTGTCCGCGGCGGTCTGCACCGCCCACCAGATGCTCCGGGCCCTGGATCTGGACGCCGTCGCCCCGGGGGCGGGCCACCTGCTCTCCGGAGCGTACGCGAGGACCCCGCTGCCCGGGCGGCCGTAGGGCCGCGTCGGCCCGGTCGCGTACAGGGACCGGGCCCGCGCGTCACCGCATGGGCGGCGGCACCGTGTAGTTCGGGACCGACGGGTCCTTCGGGTCGAACGGCGCCGGCTTCCACGTCGGCAGCGGGGGCCGGTCGGGCGCCGGCGGCGGGTTGGGTCCCCGGTTCGGGTTCTGCGGGACGTCCGAAGCACCCGCCGGGGTCCGCTCCGGCTCCGGCCCGCCCGTGGCCGAAGGCCTCGGCTCCGCAGCCGGCGTGGACGGCTGCGCGCTCGCCGGCTCCGAGGGGGAGGGAGCCGACGGGGCCGTCGACGACGCGGAGGCGGGAGCCGGCACCACCGGCTTCGCCCCGGCCGGCTCGCCCGAGCAGCCGCCCAGCGCCAGGGCGCCGACGAGCGCCACGATCACGACACCCGTGACCCTGCCCCTGGGACCCACATCCACCACCCGCCGTTCCCGCTCACGGGTCCGTCCGTCCTCCGAGTCGGGTGATCGTAGCCCAGCGGGGCGCGCCGCATCCGGCCGCGCGCCCCCCGTCGCACCACATCGTGTGGAAACGGCCCGGTTCGGGCACCCCGGAGTGACACCAGGGGCGACTCCAGCGCTGAGGGGCATGGGTCGCCCCACGGTGACCGCGTTCCCGCCACGACTTCCGACACCCGTCGCCCGACCCCCAGAGGCCACGACGCATGCACCCAGCCCCCGGCGCCCCGGACGAAGACACGATGGAGCTCTTCCTCGGTGATGTGGGCGCGGCCCATACGGCGCAGGGACCGCCGGACCCTCCCCTCGCCGCAGCCCCCGTTTTCGTGGACACCTCGGGGCGCAGGCAGCGTCGCGTGCGCCGATGGGGCTACCTGCTGGTGATACCGGCCGCCGCCTACGTCACCCTGCTCCTGAGCACGCTGTTGGGCGGCCCCACCTTCCGATCGCCGTTCCTCCCCTCCGCCCAGGCCCCGCACACCCCGGGGCCCGGGGAGTCGGCCAAGGCCGGAACAGCGGGCCCGTCCCCCCGCGGCACGGTGAGCGGACGCCCCCGGGCCACTCCGGCCGCCTCGCTGCCCAGCGCACCCGCACCGGCCGCCGCCACACCCGGGGCGGGCAGTACCGCACTCGTCACGGCACCCGGCCCGACGAAGGCCACCAACGGACCGGCGAACCCGGCTCAGCCGTCCCCCCAGGGCCGAGGCCGCTTCAGCACGCCGCCCGGCCAGGGCGGCGGCAAGCCCACCGGCCGGCCCTGAGCCCGCAGCCCGGTACCGCCCACACCGCACGTGTCGCATTGTCCGACGCAGCAGTCAGGAAGCCCCACCCCCGTGTCGAAGAACCGTCGTCGCCGATCGCAAGGCCGGCACACCCCCGTACGCAACGTCCCCCTGCGCACACACTGGCTGCTGCTCACGACCCTCGTGCTCACGCTCTCGGCGGCGCTGCTCCTCGAGGGCTACACCCAGCACCTGTTCGACGACCGTCCCGACGGGGCTCCCCGGGGGCAGGCACCCGGAACGTCCGTGCCGGCCGCGATCGGCTCCGGTGGCCCGGTGATCGAGGGGGCGGCCGGCCGCACTGCCACCCCGGCGCCCCGCACCATCGCCCTGACCTTCGACGACGGCCCCGACCCCCTCTGGACCCCGAAGATCCTCGACGTGCTGCGCCGCAACGACGTGCGCGCGACCTTCTTCACCGTCGGTACCCGCGTCGCCGAGAACCCGGACCTGGCCCGCCGGATCGTCGCCGAGGGCCACCAGATCGGCCTGCACAGCTTCACGCACACCGACCTCGGCACTGCGTCCGCCTGGCGCCGTTCCCTGGAGCTGCGCGAGACCCAGCTCGTCATCGCCGGTGCCACCGGGGTCACCACGCCGCTGCTGCGCCCGCCCTACTCCTCCACCAACAAGGCGCTCGGAGACGCAGACTGGAAGGCGGTCGTCCAGGCCGGGCAAGAGGGATACCTGACCGTCCTGACGACCCTGGACAGCCAGGACTGGCGGCGCCCCGGTGTCGAAGCGATCGTCGCCGGCGCCACCCCTGCGGATTCCGCCGGGCAGATCGTGCTGATGCACGACGCGGGCGGGGACCGCACGCAGACGGTCGCCGCGCTGGAACAGCTCGTACCGCGCCTGAAGGCCTCCGGCTGGAAGTTCGCCACAGTAGGAGACTCGGTCGCTCTTCCCGCCACCGTGCAGAGCGCCGGCACCGCCGACCGGTGGCAGGGACTGGCACTGATCACCGCGATGCGCACCAGCGGCTGGATCCTCGACGTGCTGTCGTGGCTGCTGTGGGCGGCCGGCGGGATCAGCCTGCTCCGCGCGGTCGCCGTGTTCGTCGCCGCCCGGCGGCACGTGCGGATGCGGCGGAGGCCGTGGGGCGCTCCGGTGACCGAGCCGGTGAGCGTGATCGTGCCCGCCTACAACGAGAGCGCCGGGATCGAGGCGGCTGTCCGTTCCCTGCTCGCGTCCGACCACCCCGTCGAGGTCATCGTGGTCGACGACGGCTCCACCGACGGCACGGCCGACATCGTGGAGGCGCTCCGGCTGCCCGGCGTACGGGTCATCCGGCAGCAGAACGCGGGCAAGCCGGCCGCCCTCAACACGGGGATAGCCGCGGCCTCCTGCAACCTGCTCGTCATGGTGGACGGCGACACCGTCTTCGAACCCGACGCGGTCCGCATGATCGTCCAGCCCTTCGCCCACCGCCGGGTGGGCGCGGTCTCCGGCAACGCCAAGGTGGTCAACCGGGGTGGTCTGCTCGGCCGCTGGCAGCACATCGAGTACGTCGTCGGGTTCAACCTCGACCGCCGTCTGTTCGACCTCGCCGAGTGCATGCCCACCGTCCCCGGTGCCGTCGGGGCGTTCCGACGCGAGGCCCTGCTCAGGGTCGGCGGCGTCAGCGACACCACCCTGGCGGAGGACACCGATCTGACCATGGCCCTGTGCCGGGACGGCTGGCGCGTGGTCTACGAGGAGCGGGCCAAGGCATGGACGGAAGCCCCGGCCTCGCTCGGCGCCCTGTGGAAGCAGCGCTACCGGTGGTGCTACGGCACCCTCCAGGCCATGTGGAAGCACCGCGGGGCCCTCGCCCAGCGCGGACAGGCCGGCAAGCTCGGCAGACGGGGCCTGGTCTACCTCCTGATGTTCCAGGTCCTGCTGCCGCTGCTCGCGCCCATCGTGGACGTCTTCGCCGTCTACGGGCTGGTCTTCCTCGACCCGTTGCGCATCCTCGGCCTGTGGACGGCCTTCCTGCTGCTCCAAGTACTGATGGGCCTGTACGCCTTCCGTCTGGACGGCGAGCGCCCCGGACCGCTGTGGAGCCTGCCGCTCCAGCAGTTCGTCTACCGCCAGCTCATGTACCTGGTGGTGATCCAGTCGGTCTTCACCGCAGTCGCCGGCTCCCGCCTGCGCTGGCAGCGGATGGAGCGGTACGGCAGTCTCGAGGTGCCCGTCACCGCCTCCGCGCCCCCCGCCGAGCGGCCGTACGGGAGCGAGGCCCCGCCGGCCGCCGAGACCTGGGCCGACCCCGGCGTGCCGTACGGGGGCTACGACACCGACCCCGGCTGGGCTTCCCACCCGGCGGCGCCGGGCCCGCAGAACCACGTCTGGCCCTCCTCGCAGGGGCACCCGCGTCCTTAGGCCGTCACGGCGCGCCCTCCCCGGCCCGGGACAGGGCGAACACCCCCGCGCAGACCAGGGCCACGCCCAGCAGCTGGGGGAGCAGCCACCAGCCCGAGCGCAGGTGTTCCTCGTACAGGACCACCCCCAGCGCGATGCTGAGGCTCGCGTCCCCGAGGGTCAGGGCGGGCTGCGACGCCACCAGCGGGCCGCCCTGCATGGCGTGTTCGAGCAGCAGCAGGGCGCAGATGCCGCTCGCGCCGAAGGCGTACGTCTCCCAGGAGGTGAAGAACGCGCCGATGCCGTGCTCGTCGAGGACGTGCATGGAGGACTTCATCAGGGCGGCCGTGAGCGCGTAGCAGACGGCGGTGGCCGCGCCCAGACAGCCGGCCCGCGAACGGCCGGGCGGCCGTCGCAGGCCGGCGAAGGCGAGGAGTGCGACGATCACCGCGCAGGCCGGCAGCGCCACCACCCACCGCTCGGTCGGCACGTCGGTGCGGTTGCCCGCCGGCGAGGCGGCCACCAGCGCGACCCCGAGACCCGCCACCACCCCCGCCACGGCCAGCCACAGCGCCCCCGGCAGCCGCTGCCGGGTCAGCAGCGAGGCGATCAGCAGGGCGAGCGGCAGCTCCAGCACGAACAGCGGCTGTACGAGGGCCAGCGCGCCCGTGGCCAGCGCCGCGGCCTGACCGGCACCGGCCGCGATCACGGCCAGGATGCCCGCGACCCACACGGGCCGGCGCAGCAGGTCCAGGACCAGACCGAAGCGGAAGCCCTTGCTCTGCGGCACGGTGAGCGCGGCCCGGCGCTGGAGCACGGTGGCCAGCGCGTTGCTGAAGGCCGCGAACAGCGCGAAGAGGACCGGCAGGACGACGCCCATGCCCCGATCCTCACCGGGTCCGCCGCCCGTCCGTGTCACGACACCGGGCCGCGGGCGCCGCGGCGCCCGCATTCCCCCGTCCGGACCTGCCGGAGAGCCGCGTCAGGTGCGGCCGGCCAACGCCCGGCGCAGGGCCAGCGCCGCGAGGGCCTCCGGGGCGCCGGACTGGCCGCGGATGCCGGGGAAGGCGTTGACGTCCACGATCAGGGGCGTCCCGCCGCCGGTGTCGATGATGTCCACGCCGTAGACGTCCAGCGCGAACACCGCTCCGACCCGGCGCACCAGATCGGCCCAGCCTGCGGGCAGTTCGTCCGGGGCGAGCGGGTGGGTGGGGCCGCGTCCGCCGGGGGAGAGCTCGGACCGGCGCAGGGCCGAGAAGACCTGGTCGCCGATGGCCCACAGTTTGTGGTCCCAGCCGTTGTTGGGCGCGTACTCCTGCACCACGACCGGCTCCTGCGGCCAGTCCCGCGCCAACTCCCGCAGCCGCGCGGTGCCGTCGGCGCGGGCGACGAGGTCGCCGCGCCGGCTGAGCCGGCTCTTGACCACCACGGGAGCGGACGGCCGCGCCTCCCGCGCCCATGCCCCCAGGATGCCGACGGTACGGGTCGCGGCGAACGGCAGACCGGCCCGCAGGGCTAGCCCGGCCATCTCCGTGCGGTCCTGGCACAGCGCCGTGGCCGCCGCGGTGTTGACCACCGGCGCTCCCCGGCGCTCAAGGTCCCGAGCGAGTTCCAGCGCGTGCGGCGTCCGCGACTTCAGCAGGTACACATCGGCCAGGGGCAGAGGCAGGTCGTCCCCGAGAGCGACCGGATCGAGCGCCTCCACCTCGTGCTCCGAAGCGAGCAGCGCGGTGGTGTCCGCCAGCAGCGGATGCCCGGGTTCCGGGGTGATCAGGCCGATCCTCATCCGGCGTCACCCGCCGCGGCGGGGACCTGCGCGGCGGCGGGGACCTGCGCCGCGGCCTGGGCCGGTATCGACAGGGGCAGCGTGTACGGCAGCGTCGCGGGCGCCGCCGGCGCCGGGCCGCCGGCCCGCGCCAGGTGCAGTACCGCGCGGGCCACCCGCGCCGCCGCGTCCGGCACCTGCCGGAAGCTCGGGAAGTCGTTGACGTCGACGACCACCGGCCCGTCGGGGCCCAGCAGCACGTCCACCCCGTACAGGTCGAGTCCGTAGACCGACCCCACCTGGGCGGCGATCGCCGCCACTTCCGCCGACAGCGGCACCCGGCGCTCGCGCACCGAGGGGTCGGGGTGCAGCGGGGAACAGCGCTCGGTCGCGAACAGCTCCCCGCCGACCGCGTACACCTTGATGTCCGTACCCGAGTTGGGCACGTACGGCTGGGCGATGAGCATGCCCTCGCCCGCGAGCGCGGGCAGCAGCGCCTCCAGCCGCTCGGGCGAGGGCACCAGGTGCACGGCCCGACCGGAGCTGCCGTCGGCGGGTTTGACCACGAGCGGGTACTCGGCCGCCGGTATCTCCCCGAGCAACTCGGGGCGGGCGACGGCGTACGTGGGCGGCAGCGGGAGTCCGCGGCCGCGCCCGATGGCGGCGGCGAGCGCCTTGTCGCGTACGCCGCGGATGGACCGGGCGTCGTTGACGGTGGTCAGCCCGGCCGCGGCGGCGGCTTCGAGGAGGGTCAGTCCCGGGCCGCCCGATACCGTCTTGAGGACCCAGGCGTCGTGGGCGCCCGCGTCCACCGCCTCTGTCATGCGCAGCAGCGAGCCGCCCGGCCGCACGACGTCCACGCGGTGCCCCCACGCGGTCAGCTGTCCGATCACCTCGTTCGGCATACCGTCGTGACGGTAGTGCTCCTCCACCAGGAAGCAGAGCCTCATCGACCTTCCCCAAATTCCCGGACGTCCGCCGAATCCGCCCGGCGAGTTGTGACGTCACAGGATGTCATGGACCGCAATGTGACGATCGGTCCACCTGTGGGCCTCCCGCTCGGGCGAGCCCGAGCACGCCGCCTCCCGGGCCGGGCGCAGGTGCCGGAAATCCGGGTGAATGATCGGACAAGCGGCTGCTAGGTTGATCACGTGCCGAAGCTGAATCAGATCATCGCAGTCGAAAAGGGCGTCAAGTCCAAGTCCTTCCAGGAGCTCACCCAGGCTCACCACGACGTGCAGAAGCCCGCCCTGCTGGCCGGCATCTCGCGTACGTACCAGCCCAAGGACGAGGAGGGCGAGCAGCTGCCGCCCGAGTCCACCCGGGTGCAGGTCAAGGCGGAGGACGTGCTGCGCGCGACGGCCGGGACGCTCACGCGGCTCTTCGACGTGACGGCCACCAAGGACTGGGCGAACCGCAGCGCGGCCGCGGACGTGGTCGTCGACGGCAACGTCCTGCTTGCCCAGGTGCCCGTCCCGTACCTGCTCTTCCTGGAGAAGCAGCTCACGGACCTGCACACCTTCGTGCGGAAGCTGCCGGTGCTGGACGCCTCCGAATCCTGGAACCTGGACCCGTCCACCGACTCTTGGAAGACGGACCCGGTGCGCACGATCCGCACCAAGAAGGTGCCGCGCAACCACGTCAAGGCCGAGGCCACCGAGAAGCACCCGGCCCAGGTCGAGGTGTACTACGAGGACGTGCCGGTCGGGTACTGGACGACCGTGAAGTTCTCCGGCGCGCTGCCCGCACGGCGGGTCAACGAGCTGCTCGACCGCGTCGAGAAGCTCCAGCAGGCCGTCAAGTACGCCCGCGAGGAGGCCAACAGCGCCGAGGTCACCGACCAGAGGGTCGGGGACGCGGTGTTCGGCTACCTGTTCAGGTAGCCCACGAAACCCCTCCCGTATGTCTGCGGGAGGTGCGCGAGAGCGCAAGCTGAAACTGATGTTGAAGCTGAACAGGGGTGTCAGTTGGGGGTTCGAATCCCTCCCCCGGCATTTCGTGCCGGGGTGGCCCAAGCCGGTAGAGGCGGCCCCGTTAATCTCAGATTCTCGCTCCAGTCTCAGTATTCGCCGCCGAACACCGGATCGACCGAGCGTGGACGACCATCGACGGACGGGGGTTCAAGTCCCTCCTGCGCCTCTTCCATGGCGCGGTAGTTCAAAGGTAGAACACGTCGATCTCAGAATGATCCGCGACTCTTAAACGTGCCGGTGTGCGCAATTGGGTGGCAAACAGGAGCCCGGGAGCTGGATATGCTCCCGGGCTCCGTCACGTTCGCCCCACGGTCACGCGGTCACGCGTCACACGGGGACGGACACGAAGGTCCTGCCGGCCTCGTTCTCGACCAGGACGGCCTTGACGTCCGCCCGGTCGACGGCCGCCGAACCGTCCAGCCCGGCGCCCTTGGCCTCGCCGTTCTCCTGGCTTCCCACGACCCAGCTGCCCGCGGTGGTGCGCTTGCCGTCCTTGGACACCACGATCAGCCGGCAGCGCTCGCC
The DNA here is from genome assembly GCF_036170895.1 of Streptomyces erythrochromogenes. Lineage (NCBI taxonomy): Bacteria > Bacillati > Actinomycetota > Actinomycetes > Kitasatosporales > Streptomycetaceae > Streptomyces > Streptomyces erythrochromogenes. Next base: position 7,610,387 of record NZ_CP108036.1, read on the forward strand.
CGGCGGCACTCCCGTGACCGCCGCCCGCAACCGCACCCACTTGGTGGCCGGCGTCATCTGTACGGTCATCCGCGCACCCGTGCCCGCGTCGGTCGCGGAGTGCAGCGTGGTCCCCTTGGGCGGGGGAGAGGGGTCCGCCGAAGCGGTCGGCGACGGGGGCACGGGCAGCGCGATCGCGCCCTGATCGCTTCCACCCAACTGCGTACCGGCCCAGAACACGGCGGCCAGCGAAGCCGCCACCGCCAGTCCCGTGAACGCCGCGCGACGGCGTGCCGCACCGGCCCGCTCGCCCCGCATCTGCCGCAGGGTGCGCTGGAGCAGCAGGTCACCGCCCTGCGGCGGTCCGTCGAGGAACGCCTCCTCGGGCACCTCGCCCAGTGCCGCCTCCATCTCGCGCAACGCGGCCACCTCCTCCCGGCACTGCACGCATCCGCTCATGTGTCCCTCGACCCGGCGGGCCTCCTCGTCGTCCAGGACGCCGAGCACGTACGGGCCGAGCAGTTCCTCCTCGTGCCGCTGCCGGTTCATGCCACCACCTCACGCAGTCCGGCCGGCTGCTGGGGCGGCCTGCCCGATCTTTTTCCGTCTCTTGTGCCGTTCTCCCGGAAGCCGTCGTCCCTGAAGACGTCGCGCAGGGCCTTGAGCGCGTAGTGCGAACGCGACTTGACCGTACCCGCCGGGATGCCGAGGGTGTCGGCGGCCTCCGCCACGCTCAGCTGGCGGTAGTACAACTCCTTCAACACGTCCCGGTGTTCCGGGGACAACCGGTCGAGGGCTCCCAGCACGGTCATGCTGTCCACCACGGAGTCGGCGTGGTCCGCCTCCACCGGGGGAGCGGCGGCCGAACCGGAGACCTCCGGCGGCCGGGCCGCCCTGGCCCGGTACCGGTCGGTGATGATGTTGCGGGCCACGGTGAGCAGCCAGCCGCGCACCGAGCCCTTTCCGTTGACCAGGACCTCGGAGTGCCGCCAGGCACGTATGAGGGTCTCCTGCACGACGTCCTCGGCGGAGGCCCGGTCCCCGGTCAGCCGGGTGGCGTACGCGAGCAGGGCGTGACCGTGCTCCTCGTACACCGACTTGATCAGTGCCTCATCGGTCGAGCCCCGCCGAGTTCGGGGCCACAGTGGTCCGGCCATCTCACCCTCTCCGTCTTCCTCGCTTGCGTGGTGCGGTCGGAACACGCCGGCGGGGCCGATACGGTTCATGTGACCTGCGTCACTCGAAGGTTCGGATGTTCAAGTCCGGCAGGAGCGGCCCTCGTTGAGGCAGTCGACGACAGCGGCCATCTGCGGATCGGTCATCGCGTTCACGAACATCGCGTGGTCCGTCCTGGGGCTGTGCCGTTGCTCGGGAAAGGAGTCGATCGCCACGGGCACCCCCTCGGGGACCTCGTAGGCGAGGGAGAGGCGCAGTTCGGGCACGGGGAAGGTGTCGGTGGGGCAGACTCCGTTGCCCCCGGGGAACAGCAGGTGCGAGCGGTGCCCGGCGCTCGCGGTGTCGAGGCCGTTCCAGCAGCTCGGGAAGATCAGGGTGCGGGTGACGCGGTCGCCCTCGGGACAGCGCGGGTAGAGGGTGGTGGAGCGGTCCGGGGAGCCGGAACACCCCCAGCGGGCCCGGACATGGGCGTCGCTGCCCGCCGTGCGGGCGACCGCGTCGCCCGTCATCGCGCGCAGGAAGGGCGGCATCGCCACGACCTTGCTGACCGGATTGCCCCGGAACTCGACCCGCACCGAGGTCTCGGGCACGATCGCGCCGGCGTTCCCGTGCCCCGCGGACGTCTCGTGGGGGTGTGTGCCCGGCCGGTCCAGGCGGCGCAGGACGGGCCAGTAGTACGTCGACCGGTCGCCGCCCGCGCAGCTCGTGGCGGCGGCAGCAAGCGAGTCGTCGGTCGACATGGCGTCCGTGGACAGGTTGCCCACGTAGGAGTGCGTGTGGTGGGCGCCGGCCCGCAGGCCGGGCGAGACCACCAGGTTGTCCTCGTTGTAGTGCCTCTGCTCGTTGCGGCCGCAGTCCACCGCCACCGACCCCGGCGAGCCGTCGCTCCGATCGGCGGGCGTGGCTGGAGGGACGGCCGGGGCCGGTGGAACGTCACGTATGTCCACATAGTCGGACGGTGCCGGGGCGCCGGCCGCCACGCCCGCGTGCGGACCGGCCGCGCGCGTGGCGCCCAGCACCGCGGCGGTCAGCCCACCCCCCAGGACCAGGCAGATGACGAGAGTGAGCAGTCGGCGTTCTTTCCCCATGGCGGTCACGGTTACCGGTGGCGACCCCGTCGTCAACCTGGCATCCGTATGACGGTCGCCGCACCGCGTTCGTGCGTTCCGACGGGGGCCGTCCCGTGACGTGTGGCGGTTCGCCCCGTCAGTCCCGGACGGGGGCCCGCAGGATCCGGGCGACGACCTTCCCGGCCTCCCGCGGGTGCTCCTCCAGCCACGTGCCGAGGTGCTCCCGGACGGCTTCGGCGACACAGGCGCGCACGGCCACGTTGCCCAGACTCCGGCGGGTGCAGTCGATGAGTTCGGGATGGTCCAGCTTGACCGACACGACCGCCGTGAGGTCCGCTCCGACGCGGTCCGCGCGGACCTCGGGGTCGGCGGCCGTCAGCAGCCCCTGCGCCCGCGCGTACGCGTCGACTGCGGCCGCAACGCCCTCCCGCAGCCCCGTCTCATGGGTGCCGCCGTTGAGGGTGGCCATGCTGTTGACGAATCCCCGGACCCGTTCCTCATGGGTGCCGGACCAGGACAGGGCCACCTCCATGTTCCCCGCCATCCGCGGATCCTCCCGTTCGAAGGCGATGACGTCCGCGCCGAGGTGTTCGCCCGCCTGGGCGTCGAGGAGGGCGACGAACTCCCCCACCCCGCCGAGGAACCGCAGCCGCGCCCGCTGGGGACCGTCCGGGGAGCGCTCGTCGGTCAGTACGAGGTCCAGGCCGGGGTTGAGGAAGGCCAGCTCCGTCAGGCGGGCCGCGAGCGCGGCGAACGAGCACTCGACGGTCTCGAAGATCGCGGCGTCGGGCCGGAACGTGAGCGTGGTACCGCTTTCGGCCGCCGGCCCCGCGTCGGTGGGCGGGCAGAGCGCGACGCCCCGCGCGAACTCCTGGACCCGGCGCACCCCCTCGCGCCGCACCTCGGCCGTCAGCCGGCTCGACAGGGCGTTGGTGACGCTGGGCGCGGCGGCCCAGGGACCCATGAACACGGTACGGCGGCCGTGGCGTTCCTGTGCTCCTGCGAACAGTTGGGTCAACTGCGTTTCCAGACCGGGACGGCCGGTGTCCGCGCAGTCCTCGAAGGGCATGCCGGGCCCGTCGTCCGTCACCCGCACGCCTGCGTCGGGCGTGAGGGTGACCTCGACCCGGCCGCCGCGGCCGGACAGGCTCGCGTTCACCGCCCGGCCCACCTCGTCGAGGAGCATGTGGTGCAGGCCGCGGAGGCCGGTCGAGCCGACGTACATTCCGGCCCGTTTCCGGACGGCTTCCCGTCCCTCCAGCACCGTGATCCGTGCCGCGTCGTACCCGGTCGATTCCGCACTCATGAGGTCCCCCTCCGATGGTGTCCGACAGACCTCGCCAGGCTAGGCGAATAGCGGGAAAACGGCAGGTCAGGGTGGGTTTGTCGAGGGCTTGGTCGGGCGGGGGCGGGGCTGCCCGGCACCGGTCGGCCGCAGGGGTGCCGACCGCGGCCGAATCGCGGCCGCGGGCCCGCCGAGGCCGCGTACGCCCCCTTTCCGGGCGGCTCCCAAGTGCCCGATTCCAAGGGATCGCGCCACCGGCCCGCCGGGCGGCGGCGACCGCCGTGGAGGAGCGTCCGGGCCAACCGTCCCCGAGGCGGCCGGGGGTTGTCCGTGGAGCCGCTTGTCCGGCCGCACGGCGACCGGACACAGTGGGCGCATGACGCCAGCCGCGACACCTGCCGAGCTCCTGCACGCATTCGCCCGCACCCGCGCCCGACTCGACGGCGGCGAGGTCACCTACTGGTGGACCGGCGACGTCCACTCCTGGGCACCGGGCGAGCCCTACCGGCGGATCTTCGGCTTCGAAGGGCTCAACGTCGCGCGCCTCGTGGCGGACGAGGAGAGCGGCGGCTACCAGCTGCTGTCCAGGGAGGCCGCGTTCTACCTGGACCCGGTGACCCGCGAGATCATGGAGACCTGGCAGGACAGGCCCGTGGTCCACGTCTGGAACGACCCGGCCAACCAGAAGTGGCGCCCCTTCCCGATCCCCGTGACCGAGCTGGGCGACCAGATCTGCTTCAGCCTGGAGATCCCGCTCGCCTACCCCTCGCCGCTGCCGGTCGAGGAGTACCCGGACCACTCCGCCGACGACACCTACCGGGCGCTGGAACTCTTCCAGTTCTTCGCACCCGCTACCGCCCTGACGGCCGACGAGGCGAGTGTCCCGGCCACGATGTCCTGGACCCGCATGTCCCCGTGGCTTCCGTGGATGGAACAGGGCGCGCGCCCCGGCGGCCTCACCTTCCACTGCCGCGGCCGCAAGCTCGACGCCTACGCGCAGGTCCCCGAACGCACCCGCGCCTACATCGCCGACCGTCATCCCGAGTTCGCCCATGCACCGGAGAAATGGAGCGAACCGAACGAGACGAGCTGGACGTACTTCCGCAAGCGCTTCCCGCCCCACCGGGAGGAGTCCTGAACACCACCCCCGCCCACCGGGCCGGCCCTCGCCCGCCGGTGGCCGGAGCGCACCGGAAAAAGGCCTGATCACACACCCTGCTGAGGGACCCGCGGGGGGAGTCGCAGGGGGCGGACAAGGGTTTTCCCCGTATCCAGTTCATCCCCGCGTTGCCTACTGTCTGCCCACCGGCGATCTTCCCCAGGCCGGGTGGTACACACTCCAACCCCACATGGCGTGTAGGCCTCCCACCGGGGGAAGCGCGCCGGGACCGCCGTTGCCCCTGCCTCGCCGTTGCGGCCGGGACAACGTGGCGTGCGGCGGCAGCCGGGGCGAGACCGACCACCTCGCTCCCGGCCCCGCGGCCGCCGGAACCTCCCACACTGCACCGAACCGGCCGCTCCGGCCTGCCCGGAACCGGCCCTCGAAAGGGATCACGTGCACGCAACGAGACGCAGGCTCATATCCGTGGTGGCCATGTCCGTCACCCTGCTCGCCGGCACCGCCACCGCCTCCGTGGCCGTGGCCTCCGAGACGCCCGCCGCGGCCCCCGCGGCAGCGCTCGCCCCCACCGCGCCGGTCGAGAACCTGATCGTCGGCTACAAGTCGTCCGCCTCCGAGGCCAGCTCCAACAGCGCCGCCGCCGACGACGCCACCGCCAAGGGCAAGAAGGCCGGCAAGAAGGCGAAGTTCGACCGCCGCCTGGGCACCGGTGCCGCGCTGGTCAACCTCGGCGGGACCGTCGCGCCGGCCGAGGCCGCCGACGTGATGGCCCAGTTCCGTGCCGACCCGGACGTCGCCTACGTCGAGCCCGACACCCGTGCCTACGCCACGGCCGTGACCCCGAACGACACCGAGTACGCCAAGCAGTGGGACCTCTTCGAGTCCACCGCGGGCATGAACGTCCCGGCCGCCTGGGACAAGACCACCGGCTCCGGCGTCACCGTCGCCGTGATCGACACCGGCTACGTCGCCCACTCGGACCTCGCGTCGAACACCGTCGCCGGCTACGACTTCATCAGCACCGCCTCCTACGCCCGTGACGGCGGTGGCCGCGACAGCAACCCCGCCGACGAGGGCGACTGGAACGCCACCGACGGCGAGTGCGGCGTCGGCTCCAAGGCCAGCAACTCGTCCTGGCACGGCACCCACGTCGCGGGCACCATCGCTGCGGCCACGAACAACTCCAAGGGCGTCGCGGGCATCGCCTACGGCGCGAAGGTCCAGCACGTCCGCGTCCTCGGCAAGTGCGGCGGTTCCACCTCGGACATCGTCGACGCCATCACCTGGGCCTCCGGCGGATCCGTCGCCGGCGTGCCGGCCAACGCCACCCCGGCCAAGGTCATCAACATGAGCCTCGGCGGCCCCGGTGCCTGCGGCACCAGCTACCAGAACGCGATCAACGCGGCCGTCGCCCGCGGCACGACCGTCGTCGTCGCCGCCGGCAACAGCAACGCCGACGCGGCCGGCTACTCGCCCGCCAGCTGCAACAACGTGATCAACGTGGCCGCCAGCAACCGCGCCGGGGACCGCTCCTACTACTCCAACTACGGCTCGATCATCGACATCGCCGCCCCGGGCGGTGAGACCCGCCGCGCCACCGACACGCCCGGCACCGTCACCACCCCCGAGAACGCGATCCTCTCGACCCTGAACGCGGGCACCACCACCCCGGGCGCCGAGATCTACAAGCCCTACCAGGGCACCAGCATGGCCGCCCCGCACGTCGCCGGTCTCGCCGCGCTCCTGAAGTCGGCGAACTCCGCGCTGACCCCGGCCCAGATCGAGACGGCGATCAAGAACAACGCCCGTCCGCTCGCCGGCACCTGCACCGGTGGCTGCGGCGCGGGCCTCGCCGACGCCGCCGCGACCGTCGCCGCCGTGACCTCGACCCCGCCGGCCCCGGCCTTCGAGAACACCACGGACGTCACCATCGGTGACAACACCACGGTCGAGAGCCCGATCACCGTCACCGGGAAGACCGGCAACGCCCCGGCCGCCCTCAAGGTCGGTGTGAACATCGTCCACACCTACATCGGTGACCTCAAGGTCGACCTGATCGCCCCGGACGGCAGCGTCTACACGCTCCACAACCGCACGGGCAGCGGCACCGACAACATCAACCAGGTCTACACCGTCAACGCCTCCTCCGAGGTCGCGAACGGCACCTGGAAGCTCCGGGTCAACGACAACGCCGGCGGCGACACCGGCAAGATCGACTCCTGGAATCTCACCTTCTGAGACGGCTCCCGCCGACTCGGGGTCCGGTACCAACTCCGCCTGACGGAGCGATAGTACGGACCAATTGAATCCCCGGGCCTGCCGATACTACGGGTATCGGCAGGTCCGCCGGGTTTTGCGTGCCACGTGACTGAATTCTGCGTCACAATGCGGGTCCACCAGCCGCCCGACCTCGTATTCTCGCCTCTCACAGGAAGGGCACAGAAGCTGGGGACTGGAAGGCTGGTGGCTGTGCGTGGTGGCGGCGACGGGGCACGCTGACACAAGTGTCGGACACGGAGAACTGATCAAGGCGGTCGACCGCGCGCTGACCACGCACGGCCGGGCGCTCCTGACCGGACCCGCCGGCGCGGGCAAGACCGAGGTCGTCCGCGCCGTCTCGGCCGCGGCCGAAGCGCGCCGTGAGAGCGTTCTCCGCCTGGCTCCCGAGGCGGCGGACCAATGGATACCCGAGGCCTCCGCCGCGGCCCTCCTCGCCTCCGTTCCCGCGGCCGCCCTGGAAGAACTCGCCGGCCCCCAGCGCACCGCGATCGCCCTCCTGCGCCGCGAGGCCGACGCCCCCCGCGCCGGCCGCGACCACGTCGCGCTGCGCCTGGCCGTCGTCGAGGTGCTCCGCACCCTCGCCGGCCGCCAGCCCGTCCTCCTCGTCATCGACAACGCCCAGTGGCTCGACGCCGAGAGCACCGACCTGCTCCGCTTCGCCCTGCGCCTCACCCCGCCCCGCGTGCGGGTCCTCGCCGCCGAACGCGTCCAGGGCGGAGCCCCGGTCGGCGAACCCCTCTGGGGCCCGGGCGTCCCCGCCGTACGGGTGCCCCCGCTCGGCGCCGACGAGGTCGCCGAGCTCCTCCTGCGCCACGGCCTGCCCGCCCGCCTCGCCGGCCGCATCCACCAGGCCAGCGGCGGCAACCCGCGCCTCGCCCTCGCCCTCGGCCACTCCCTCGCCGAAGCCGCCGAGGCCCGCGACTGCAGCGCCCACCACGCCGACCCCCTGCCCGTCTCCGGACAGGCGCGCGAGGTCGCCCGCCGCCTCCTCGCCGGAGCCCCCGCCCAGGCCCGCCGCACCCTGCTGCTCGCCGCCCTCGCCTCCCGCCCCACCATCTCCCTGCTGCGCCGGGCCGGCCGCCCCGACGCCGAGGCCGAGCTGGCCGAGGCGGAACGGGCCGCGCTGGTCAGGGTCGGGGAGGACGGCACCGTCGAGTTCACCGCCGGCGCCCTGCCCACCGCGCTCGCCGCCGACGCCGGCTGGCCCGAACGCGCCGCCGGGCACGCGGCACTGGCCGCCGCCGTCGACGACCCCGTCCAGGCCGTACGCCACCGGGCACTGGCCGTCGACACCCCCGACCAGTGGCTCGCCGCCGAGATCACCGAGGCGGCCGCGGTCTGCCGCAGCCGCGGCCAGCGGGCCCTCGCCGCCGAACTGGGCCTGCTCGCCGCCGAACGTACGCCGTCCCGGCTGGCCGGCGAGGAACTGTCCCGCCTCGTCACCGCCGCCGAAGACGCCGGCTGGGCGGGCCGCGCCGACCTCGCGCGGCGCGCCACCCGGGCCGTGCTGGCCCGCGACGCCTCGCCCGCCGACCGGGTACGCGCCCGGCTCGCCGTGATCGACGCCGCGGGCCAGGCCCTCGGCGCGCTCGACGAGACCTTCGCGTACGCCATGGACGAGGCCGCCGGGGACCCCGCCCTGCAGGCCGCCGTCCAGCTGCGGATCGCCTGGAAGCACAACCTCAGCGACGGCGACCCCGTCCGCTCCCGCGACGCCGCGGCCGAGGCCGGCACCCTCGCGGCGCTCGGCGGCGACCAGACGGCCGAGGCCATGGCCCTGACCGTACGGGCCCGCATGGGCCGCATCCTCGGGGACGCGGGAGCCGAGGAGATCCTCTCCGAGGCACTCGCCCTGCCCGCGCCCGAGGTGCCGCTCGGCATGCGCAACGCCCCGCAGTACCTCGCGGTGCGGCACGCCCTCTTCGACGACCGCCTCGCCGACGCCCGCCGCCAGCTGATGGTGCTGCTGCCGGCCGTCCAGCGCACCGGTTCGGCCGAGGACGTCTTCGAGGTGCTGCGCAGCCTCACCGAGGTGGAGCTGCGCAGCGGCCGGTGTGAGGCCGCCTCCGCCCACGCCCGCCGGGCCCTGGAGCTGACCATCGAGGCAGGCCTCTCGCCCGGCCCCGCCTGGTACGTGGCGGCGATGGCCGAGACCATGGGCGGCAGCTTCGCGCGCGCCGAGAGCTTCGCGCGCCGCGGCATCCAGGCCTCCCAGGAGGAACAGGACCAGGTCTTCCTCTCCCGCAGCCTGCACGCGCTCGGACTGATCGAACTGGCCACCGGCGAGGCGGCGAAGGCGGTCGCCACCCTGCGCCGCGTCGCCGAACTGGAGGCCGCCCAGCAGGTGGTGGACCCGTCGATCCTGCGCTGGCACGGCGAACTCGCCGAGGCCCTGATCGCCGCCGACGCCCCCGGCGACGCCGCCGAACTGATCGACCCCGTCCGCGCGGTCGCCCACGAGCTCGGCCGTACCGGCGTCGTCGCCGCCCTCGACCGGGCCCGCGCCCTGTGCCTGTCCGCGCAGGGCGACGCGGACGCGGCCGTCCGGCTCCTGGAGGACACGGGGCAGCGCTTCGAAGCCCTCGGGCTGCCGCTGGAACGGGGCCGTACGCTGCTCGCCCTCGCCCGGGTGGAGCGCCGCCGCCGGCGGCGGGCACCGGCCCGCGCGGCGCTCCGGGCCGCGGCCGGGGTGTTCGAGCTGGCCGGAGCCGCACCCTGGACGGAGCTCGCCCGGGAACCGGCCCCGGGTGACGGAGCCGGCTCCCCGGTCACCGCGGCCGCGGCCCTCACCGAGGCCGAGACCCGCCTCGCGCTGCTGGTCAGCCAGGGCGCCAGCAACCAGGAGGCAGCGGCGAAGCTGTTCCTGAGCGTCAAGACCGTCGAGGCCCGGCTGACCCGCATCTACCAGAAGCTCGACGTACGGTCACGGGCCCAGCTGGCCACCGCGCTGCGCACGCGGTGACCGTACGGCACGCCGGGTCAGCAGCTCAGGTTGTTCCCCGGTGTGACGCCCAGCAGCTGGGTGAAGCTCTGGTACTTCGAGATCCGGCTCTGGACCTGGGCGGGGTTGCCGCCGTTGCACTCCAGCGAGCCGTTGATGGAGCGGATGGTCTCGCCGAAGCCGGCGCCGCCCACCATGGCGGCGTGCGCCGTCATGGTGCCGGGACCGTTCTGGGTGTTCCAGTACCAGAGCGCCGTCTTCATGGCGACGGCCGGATCCTGCTCGACGAGGTACGGGTTGGCCAGCAGGTTGAGGCCGAGGGCGTCACCGGCCGCCTTGTAGTTGAAGTTCCAGCTGAGCTGGATGGGCCCGCGGCCGTAGTAGGCGGCCTGCCCCGCCGGACAGCCGTAGGGCTGGCTCGCGTCGCAGTAGTGGGGGTAGTTGGCGGTGTTCTGCTCCACGATGTGCACGAGTCCGCCGGTCTCGTGGGAGACGTTCGCGAGGAAGGCGGCGGCCTCGCGGCGCTTCACGGTGTCGTCGCCGGTCTTGGCGAAGCCGGGGTAGGCGGACAGTGCGGCGACCAGGCCGTTGTAGGTGTAGAAGGGATTCCGGTTCGGGAACATCTGGTTGAACTGGGCCTCGGAGACCACGAATCCGGACGGGTCGGGATCCGGGTCCTGGCCGCCCCCGCCGCCGCAGACGCCCTGGTCCGCCCAGACGCCCCACTGGCCGGTGGTGCCGGGGGTCTCGCCCTGGGTCCACCACTTGGCCTGCCAGTTGCGGCCGCCGTACGAGGCGCTCATGCCGTTCGTGTAGACGGCGGACGAGGCCCAGGCGGAGGCGCAGGGGGCCGCCGCGGAGGCGGAGGAGGAGGGAAGGGCGATGGCGAGACCGGCCGTGACGGCCGTGACGGCCGCGGCGGCGACCAGGCTGAGGGCGCGGCGGCGAAGCGCACGTATCACGTAACTGCTCCTTCAGTGGGGGGACTTGCCGTGGGGGCAACAGCGCCCACTGAAACGGAATGGTCTGAACCTGTCAAGGTCTAGACCAAAAGGAAGCGCCGGTGCCACGCGTGACGCGTGACACCGGCGCTGAAGAACCGATCAGCTGCCGGCGGAGACGTTGCCGGAGAGGACCGGGATGTTGCTGGCGATGTGCGAGAGGGCCTCGTCACCCTTGGCCTGGGTGGAGTTCTCGGCGCACTGCTGGTTCTGCGGGTTGGACAGGACGTTGACGTCCTGGACGCCGATGTTGGCGAGGACCGCGAACAGGGACTGGGCGTTGACCTTGGCCGGCAGGCCGACGCAGAGCTTGTTGAGGGAGCCCTGGATCGGGGCGAGCTGCGGGCTCTGGTTGCCGCGGGTCTCCGCGTTGCCGTAGATCTGCGCCGAGTCGTTGCCGTTCACGGTGTTGACGCCGTTGTCGTTGCCGATCGCCATCGCGGGCGAGGCGGCGGCGGCGCCCGCGCCGAGCACGGCGGCGGTGGCGGCGGCGGTGGCCATGAACTTCTTGAGCATCTGGGGGATCCTTCGGTCGCACTGTCGCATGAGATAGCTGCCCACGGCGGGACGCGCTGATCAACTGCTGACGGTGCCCTGGGTTATGCCCCCTCACCCGAGTGGCCCAATGGCCCGTCGGGCCGGACCGGGCCGAGCCCGGACCGGAAGCGGGCAGGCCCGACCGGCCCCGCCGCGGTGGCGGCGGGGCCCGGCTCGCTGAATCCGGAGGCTCAGCCGCTCTTGCGGCGGACCTTCTTGTTCTTGCCGCTCGCGGCGCTGCTGGAGCCCTGGACCTTGTTCCGGTTCTGGTGCGCCTGCTGGGAATGGGCCTTCGCGGCGTTGCGCTCCAGGGCCTCCCGGAACCGGCGCTTGGCCGCTTCGGCCGGGGATTCGTCCTGCGGAGCGTCTGTTTCGTCAGCCATGTGTCCTCCTGGAGTGATCAAGCCGCTCCAGTCTGTCAGTCGCCGTACGTGCTGACCAGCGAGTTCCTCGATACTCCAAGGGTGGCTTGGGGAGGTTATAAGCTTAGGTTATGGGGGCATAAAGCGACACCGGGTGCTGAGTTAGGCTTACCTTCGTTTAGGGTTCCCTTTGATCCGACTTGATCCACCTTGCCGTCGCTCGAAGGGAACCTCTGCCATGCCTCGCCCTCTGCGGGTAGCAATCGTCGGTGCCGGCCCGGCCGGCATCTATGCCGCCGACGCGCTGCTGAAGTCCGAGGCCGCCGTTGATCCCGGTGTGTCCATAGACCTCTTCGAGCGCATGCCCGCGCCCTTCGGCCTGATCCGCTACGGCGTCGCCCCCGACCACCCGCGCATCAAGGGCATCATCACCGCCCTGCACCAGGTGCTCGACAAGCCGCAGGTCCGCCTCTTCGGCAACGTCGACTACCCGGGCGACATCAGCCTCGACGAGCTGCGGTCCTTCTACGACGCCGTGATCTTCTCCACCGGCGCCACGGCCGACCGCGCGCTCGACATCCCCGGCGTCGACCTCGACGGCTCCTACGGCGCCGCCGACTTCGTCTCCTGGTACGACGGCCACCCGGACGTGCCGCGCACCTGGCCGCTCGAGGCCGAGAAGGTCGCCGTCCTCGGCGTCGGCAACGTCGCCCTCGACGTCGCGCGCATCCTCGCCAAGACGGCCGACGAGCTGCTGCCCACCGAGATCCCGGCCAACGTCTACGACGGCCTCAAGGCCAACAAGGCCCTCGAGGTGCACGTCTTCGGCCGTCGCGGTCCGGCCCAGGCCAAGTTCAGCCCGATGGAGCTGCGCGAGCTGGACCACTCGCCCAACATCGAGGTCATCGTCAACCCCGAGGACATCGACTACGACGACGGCTCGATCGCCGAGCGGCGGGGGAACAAGCAGACCGACATGGTCGCCAAGACCCTGGAGAACTGGGCGATCCGCGACATCGGAGAGCGGCCGCACAAGCTGTTCCTGCACTTCTTCGAGTCGCCCTCCGAGATCATCGGCGAGGACGGCAAGGTCGTCGGCCTGCGGACCGAGCGCACCGAGCTGGACGGCACCGGCAACGTCAAGGGCACCGGCCGGTTCACCGACTGGGACGTGCAGTCCGTGTACCGCGCGGTCGGCTACCTCTCCGACGAGCTGCCCAAGCTCCCCTGGGACGTCGAGTCCGGCACGGTCCCGGACGAGGGCGGCCGCGTGATCGACGCCGGCGGCCACATGCAGTCGACGTACGTGACCGGCTGGATCCGTCGCGGCCCGATCGGCCTGATCGGCCACACCAAGGGCGACGCGAACGAGACCGTCGCGAACCTGCTCGCCGACCACGCCGAGGGCCGCCTGGCCGCGCCGGCGTCGCCGGAGCCGGAAGCGGTCGAGACCTTCCTCGCCGAGCGCAGCGTGCGCTACACCACGTGGGAGGGCTGGTACCGGCTGGACGCGGCCGAGAAGGCCCTCGGCGAGCCCCAGGGCCGCGCGCGCGTGAAGATCGTGGAGCGCGAGGGAATGCTCGACGCGAGCGGCGCCTGACCACCAGGGGGCCGGGACCCGTACGGGTCCCGGCCCCCTGTGCGTCGCCCCCGCTGTCCCGAGCGGCCTGCGGCGCCCTTCGTACGGGGGATGATCGCGCCGGATCGGAATGCCGCGCCGCCCAAGGGAGTTGGACACGAGCACGACGGACGACCCCGAGGCACTGGAGAGCTCATGAAGATCGGCATCATCGGCGCGGGCAACATCGGCGGCAACCTCACCCGCCGGCTCACCGCCCTCGGACACGAGGTCGCGGTGGCCAACTCACGAGGGCCCGAGACCCTGACCGCCCTCGTGGAAGAGACCGGCGCCACGGCCGTCACCGTGGCCGAGGCGGCGCGCGGCGCCGAGATCGTCGTCGTCACCATCCCGTTCAAGAACGTGCCCGACCTGCCCGCCGGCCTCTTCGACGGGGCCGTCCCGGGCTTCGCGGTCATCGACACCGGCAACTACTACCCGCGGCAGCGCGACGGCCGGATCGCCGGCGTGGAGGACGCGGGCCTGACCGAGAGCCGCTGGACCGAGAAGCAGCTCGGGCACCCCGTGATCAAGGCCTTCAACGGCACCTACGCCCAGGACATCCTCGACCGGCACCGCCCGGCCGGCGCCGCGGACCGGATCGCGCTGCCCGTCGCGGGCGACGACGAGGCGGCGAAGAAGGCCGTGCGCGACCTCATCGAGGAGCTCGGCTTCGACACGGTCGACTCGGGCGGCCTCGACGACTCCTGGCGACAGCAGCCCGACACCCCCGTCTACGGGCTCCGGGAAGGCGTCGAAGGAGTCACCCGGGCCCTCGCCGAGGCCTCCCCGGAGCGCCCGGAGGGCTTCCGCGGCTGACTGGATCGGGCCGGCGGGAACCCCTGTCCGGGCAACGGGACGGGCCCTGCCGGCCGCGGGAACGGTGGCCCGCGATGCTGCGTCTCCGGGGGCAGACGGAGAGGGCCGGGCCGGGGGACGACCGGACGGCGGCGAAAGGGGCGGGGCGGTGCGGGAACGCCGAGGGGCGGGAGCGGGGCTGGTGGCCCTCGCGGTGGGGCTGCCACTGCTCGTGGCCGCGATCGTCATGGCGGTCGTGTTCACCGGTACCGGTGTCGTGGGGCGCAGCCCGCTGCACCGGGCGGTGGACCGGTACCTCGAAGCGGTGGGCGGTGGGGGAGCCGCACCGGCCGCCGGACCGGGAAGCGGGTGCCCTGACGGCGCCCCGGACCCCGCGGACGCCTTGCGGGGCCTCGCACCGCGCTTCGGGCACCACATCGTGTCGTCCACCGAGAGCGGCGACAGCGCCGCCGTCAACGTGGACCTCGTCCCGGCCGGCGGCGACCCGGCCGGCGGCGACCCGGTCGCGGTGCTCCTGGAACTGCGCCGTACCGGGGACCGCTGGGACGTCTGCGCGGCCTCCGCCGGCCGCATGGCGGTCGACCCGTTCTGAGTTCCGGGTTCCGAGTGGCGGGACCGGACCGGCGGGTGGCTCAGGAGTCCCGGCCCCGCTCCAGTACGCCGCGTACGAAGGCCGCCTGGCCGGCGTGCTGGAGGTCGTCGGCGAGCACGCTGACCAGGCGCACGCCGAGGGTGACCGGCGGGTCCCAGCGCTCGTCGACCACCCGGTCCAGGTCGGCGGCCGCGAGCCCCCGGACGAAGCCCAGGCTCTGCTCGTGCACCGCGTCGAAGTAGCCCAGGAGCAGCTCGCCCGAGTCGACCCGGACCGTGCCCGCCTGCCGTGCCGAGTGGCCGTAGCCGGTGGACCCGGCGGGCAGCGGCAGGTCGAACCGGTCCGCCCAGCCCCCGGCCTGCCACACCTGCTCAAGGCCCGCCGCGGCCGCGATGTGGTCGTCCTGGATCCGGGTCAGGTGCCAGACCAGCCAGGTGATCGAGTTCGCCGCCGGGTCGACGCGGGCGGCCAGCAGTTCCGCCGGCACCCCGTCCACGGCCTCGTACACGACCTCCCGGATCCGACCGAAACCGTCCGCGATGACGTCCGTAGCCTTCATGCACCCACCATGCAAGGCCCGGCGGCCCGCCCGGCGCGAACGACACGCGGGGGCGGGCCGCCGGGCCGGCGGTCACGGGGTCAGCCGACGGCGTCGGCCTTCTCGGGCTCGGCGGTCCGGGCCGGTTCGGCTGCGGCGGGCCGCCCGGGGGCTGCCGCGACGGGTCCCCTGCCGCCGCGCAGGCCGAGCCAGCCGATCAGCCCGACCAGGGCGAAGGCGGCGGCGCCGATCACGAATGTGAGGGTGAACCCGGACTCGGCGGGCAGCGGGGGTACCCCTGCGGGGAGGTGCTCGATGGTCTTGGAGGCCAGGATCGTGGTGACGACGGCGCTGCCGATCGCGCTGCCCGTCGAGCGGGAGATCGAGTTGATGCCGTTGGCGATGCCGCTCTGGTGCGGCGGGACGCTGGACATGATCACGGCGGGCATGGCGGCGTAGCCGAAGCTGACGGCCGCACCGACGACCAGGCCGGAGCCGATCACCGAGAACGCGTGGCTGTGGTCCACCGCGAGCCAGGCGAAGCCGACCGCGCCCAGCACGGCAGCCATGCCCAGGGCCACGCGCGGACCGCGGTGGCGCACGATCTGGCCGCCGACGGGCGAGGCCAGCAACGAGACGATCGCGCTGGGCAGCAGGAACTGCACGGAGGCGCGCAGGATCGAGGCGTCGAAGCCGTAGCCGGTGAGCGCCTCGGGCATCTGCACCAGGTACGACACGCCGAGGAAGCTCGCGAACATGCCGAAGCCGACGAAGAGGCCGGCCAGGTTGGCCATGAGCACCGGGCGGTGCACGAACATCTTCATGTCGACCAGGGGCTCGCGGACCTTTAGCTCGGTCACCACCCAGACGGCGGCCATGACGGCGGCGCCGGCGAAGCTGCCGAGCGTACGGCCGGAGGTCCAACCCCACTCGTGGCCCTGCGAGATCGCCAGCAGGAGCAGCAGCAGCGCGGCACCGAGGGTCAGGGCGCCGAGGAAGTCGGTGCGCCCGCCCGTCTTGGTGCGGGTGGCGGGAACCAGGAGGACCACGGCGAGCAGGGCGAGGACCGCGAGGCCGGTCGCCATCCAGAAGGCGTTGCGGTAGTCCGCGTCGGGTCCCGAGGTGAGCAGGCCGGTGGCCACGAGCGCGAGGCCGCTGCCGAACGCGAGCGTGCCGCTGACCAGTGCCATCGCACCGGGCAGCTTCTGCGGGCGGACCTCTTCACGCAGCACCGAGAGCGCGAGCGGGAAGATCGCGGTGGCGGCGCCCTGGAGGACGCGGCCCAGGATCAGCAGCGGGAGCGAAGAGGCCAGCGCCGTGAGGACGGAGCCCGCGACCATCACGCCGAGGACGGCCACCAGGGTGGGCTTCTTGCCGTGCTGGTCGCCGAACCGGCCGAGGAGCGGCGTGAAGACCGCCGCCGACAGCAGGGTGGCGGTGGTCACCCAGCTCACGTTCGCGGTCGAGGTGCCGAGATCGTCGCGGATCAGGCCGAGGATGGGGACCGGCAGGGTCTGCATCATCGACACGACCATCGCGGCGAGGCTCAGGGCGAAGACGATGACCGTCTCGTTGCGCTGCCCGGAGGCAGGGGCGGCTGCGGATGGGGTGCTCATGGCGGGGGGACCTTCTTCGTGTTTCGGAGCTGAGGAGCTTCGGAACCCAGATGTTTGATGTCATCAAGTAACTCGATCGAAGGTAGAGGTCGATATTTCAGGTAGTCAAGTAAACAATTGATAATGTGAACCATCCTGAGTACGCTCCAGTCATGAGCGAGACCGCCACCCACCCCACGAAGGTCCAGCTGCTGGAGCTGCTCGCCGCCATCGGCACCGCCCAGTGGCGCGAGTTCGCCGCGGCCGCGGCCCAGTACGGCCTCACCCCCACCCAGGCCCGGGTCCTCGCCCAGCTGGACGGCCCGGTGCCCATGCGCGGCCTCGCCGCCCTGCTGGTCTGCGACGCGTCCAACGTGACCGGCATCGTGGACCGCCTGGAGGCCCGCGAGCTCGTGCGCCGGGAGGCGTCCCCCGCCGACCGCCGCGTCAAGAACGTGGTGGCCACCGAGGCCGGCCGGGACGTCATCCGCCGGGTACGGCAGGAGACGCAGTCGGCGCACGGCGCGCTCGACACCCTCGACGAGACCGAGTGCGCGACGCTCTACGCCCTGCTGGCCCGCCTGCGGCCGTCGATGGAGAAGAGCTAGTCTCGACCTCCGTGGACACCCTTCAGAAGATCAACGACGTGCCCGTCCTGATGTGCGGGGCCGAGGGCGAGACCATCGCGGGTGAACGCGAGGCCCTGGACTGCATCGGCAACGCCTCCTACCAGGGCGCCGAGTGGGCGGTCATCCCGGTCGAGCGCTTCGACGAGGCGTTCTTCCGGCTGAGCACCCGGGTCGCGGGCGAGATCATCCAGAAGTTCGTCCAGTACCGGATGGGCATCGTCGTCCTCGGCGACATCTCCCGCCACACGGCGGCCAGCACGGCGCTGCGGGACTTCGTCCGCGAGTGCAACCGGGGCCGCCAGACGTGGTTCCTCGCCGACGCCGAGGAACTGCGTGCCCGGCTGACCGGGACCGGGGCGTGACCGGCGGCGACGTCCGC
Source organism: Streptomyces erythrochromogenes (assembly GCF_036170895.1). Lineage (NCBI taxonomy): Bacteria > Bacillati > Actinomycetota > Actinomycetes > Kitasatosporales > Streptomycetaceae > Streptomyces > Streptomyces erythrochromogenes. The sequence continues at coordinate 7,628,308 of NZ_CP108036.1, forward strand.
GTCCTGCGCGCGGCCGACCGCCCCGCCACGGTGTGGAAGAACGGCGGGGGAGTCACCCGGGAGATCGCCGCCTGGCCCGCGGACGCCGACATGGACTCGTTCCGGTGGCGGGCGAGTCTGGCCGAGGTGGCCGCGGACGGCCCCTTCTCGGCCTTCCCCGGGATCGACCGCACCCTCACCCTCGCCGAGGGCGCGGGCATGGACCTCGCCGTGGGCGGCGCGCACCGGCTCGTGGCCGAACGTTTCGCACCGCAGGACTTCGCGGGGGACGAGCCGACCGACTGCCGGCTCGTCTCCGGCCCCGTCGTGAACTTCAACGTGATGTACCGCCGCGGCGCGGCGACGGCCGAGACGGCCGTCGTACGGGGCCGGCTCACCCTGGCCGCCGAACCCGGCGAGACCCTGCTGGTGGTCGCCCTGGACGGCCCGGCGACGCTCGAAGCGGCGTGGGGCCCGGGCCACGCCCTGGGCCCCTACGACGCTGCCCTCGCGCGGGGTCCGTTCACCGGACGCCTACGGACCGACGGCCGCGCGGCCGTGGTCCGCCTGCGGTAGCCGGTCACCCGTGCGTCGAGCGGTACGTGGCGGAGCCGCCGGTGTCCGCGACGACCGTCGGGCAGACGCCACAGGCCGCCGCCCCGCGCTGTGCGAACCAGCGGCAGTCGCGGCGGATGCCGCAGACCGGCAGTGCCCCGCCGTCCTGCGCCACGTCCGTGCCGTCCGTGGCGTCCGGGTCGTCGAGGATGTGGTCGATGACGCCGCAGGCGGTCCCGGTCCACTGCGCGCAGGCGGCTTCCGCGCAGGGTTCCGTGAACCGGTAGCGCATCTCGGGGCGGCCCGCGGCGTCGAGCCGGTCGGCGAAGGCCCGGTCGACGAACACGGGCTCGGGCAGGTAGGCCAGGCGTCCGCCGCCGGTCATCACGCCCAGCAGCGCGGAGCCTTCGCGGCAGACACCGCTGGGACAGCTGCGCGGCCCCGCCCGCCGCTCCTCGCCGCCGCCGGCCATCGGGCTCATCGCCGGATTCCGGCCTCTTCCTCGGCGAACCTCTGGAGGTCCTGCACCAGTACCTCCCGGGGCAGGCCGTGCCACCAGACCTTCGGGTTCAGCCGCACGGCGACGGCGTCGCGCGGTCCGAAGTCGCCCAGCGCCAGCGCGCCGGCCTGGGCGATGGCCCGGCCGATCCGTTCCTGCTGCTCGTCGCTCAGCTCGACGCCGGTGACGACGAACGTGAACTCGTTCTTGTTGTTGCCGCCCATGGTGACTCCTCTGTCCGGGACGGTCGGTTCCCCGCTCGACCGTAGGAGCGGGGCCGTGATGCCGCGATCGGTGCGGATCGAGCGGGTGAAGATCCCGGGCCGGCCGGGGGCCCGGGCGGGGCTCAGCGGGTGCCGAGCTTGACCCACTTCGCCGTGCTGGGGACCCCCTTCGCGTCCAGCAGGAAGAGCATGTAGTAGCCCGGCGGGGCGTCGGCCGCGCCGGGCGGGGTCCGCAGCCCGATCCGGTCGCCCTGGATACCGGTGAGCCGCAGGTCCAGGTGGCGCTGGCTGGTGTTCACCGAGTGCGTGACCGTCGTCGGGGCCAGCAGGACGGCGCGCTCCACGTCCTTCGCCGTCGAGCTGGACACCTGGAACACCGTGTCGTAGCGGAGGTCGCCCGCCGGGGCCCGGTCGAGGGCCGGCCGGGCACCCCGGTGCAGGTAGGCGGGCTCGTAGAGCTCGATGCTCCCGTCCATCCCGTCCTTGATGTCGGGATCGTTGGCGATCTGCTGGAGTTCGTCGCCGGTGACCATCATCCGGCCGTCCGGCAGGATCAGGGCGTTGGAGTGGTAGCCGCGGGGCAGCCGCTGGGCCGGCCCCAGCTTCCAGCGGCCGCGCGCGTCGCGCACCTCGATCTGCCGGTACTTCAGATCGGCCTGCGGATTGAACGGGCCGTGGCCGTAGTCCCGGGTGTCCAGGGCTCCGTTCACGGTGAGCAGCGTGCCGTCCGGCAGGATCAGGGTGCCGTCCTGGGTGCGGCCGAAGGCCCTGGGCTCCTCGGTCGTCCAGCGTCCGCCGGACAGCCGGTAGGTGTGCGGGTCGCGCGGGTCGCCGCCGAGGACCAGGACGGAGTCCGGGCCGCGGAAGCCGGCCGGCAGCGGCACGGCCGAGCCGTATCCGCGGAAGTCGGCGGGCCGCCGCGGCAGGTCGCCGCGTACGTCCTTGACCGGGTTGAAGAGCCACTGCTGGTCGGCGTCGCGGCCGAGGCCGTAGATCATCCCGTCGCGCAGCGAGAAGAGGTGCGGGTAGTCGTTGCGGAAGGGGGCGTCCGAGCGGAGGGGCTCGGCGGGTACGCCGGCCGGGATGTCGTACGGCCGCCAGGGCACGCGGTGCCCCAGCGCGGGGAAGCGCTCCACCACCGGGGTGGGGGTGCCGGTGCCGCGCTCGGACTGGCCGGACATGATGATCTGCCGGCCGTCCGCCCCGGTCACGACGGAGGGGTACCAGCGGCCGACGGCCATGTCGCGGTTGCGGAACCACTTCTCGGTCCACGGGTCGAAGACGAAGGACAGTTTGGCGCCGCTGCCGCCCTTGCCGCCGACGTTGCCGCCGAACACCCCGACCATCCCGTTGGGCAGGTACGAGTGCCCGGCGCAGAAGAACGGGGCCGGGCGCGGGGAGTAGGTGCCGTCGGGCATCAGCACCACCGGCGGCGGCACGTTCCGGAAGGCCCGGGCCCCGGTCCCCTCGGCGGGGTCCCAGAGCCAGGCGCGGCCCGCGTTGGTCCGGCCGACGGTGTTCGTCGGCCCGGTCTCCTTCGTGGGGTCGGCCTCGACGCGCTCGAAGGAGAACAGCAGCACCTTGCCCGTGGGCAGCAGGGCCACGTGGACGCCGAAGTCGGGGGAGGGGAAGAACTGCGTGAAGCGGCCGAACCGGGCCGCGTCGAAACCGGCGTTGGCCCTGCGCTGGGACTCCTCCAGCGAGGCCAGGCTCGCCGTCCGCTTCGACTGCGGATACCGCTGGGTCCCCTTGGCGGCCCGGCGCAGCCCCGCGTGGGCGCGGGCGTGGTCCTCGCCCAGCACGGCGGCCTCGTCGCCGGTGTGGTGGACCGCGGCCCGGGCCGGTGCGGGCGGCCCGGCCGTCGGGACGGCCAGGGCGGCGGCGAGGGCCAGCACCGACAGGACGGCGGACCGTGGTGCGCGGGACATGGGACTCCTCACCGCAGGAGGGCCCGGCGCCGAGACCGGCTCCGGACCCGCTGATGGCCTGAAGGATCTCGGCGATATTAGGACAAAGCGAATGCCTGGGTGGCTGCGACCCGACGCGATCGGGGCTCCCCGAAGGCCTCTTGGGGCCGTTCGGCGGGGGGACATGGTGCGGTTTATCGTTTCTGCGGTGAATCGTTTCGACCGTCAAGGTGAGGCCGCGTACCCGCCGACCGGCCCCGCACGTCGCGGACCGCTATCCATGTCGGTGTGATCAAGTCGCTCCGTACCGGATTCACCGCAGCCGCCGTGACCGCAACGCTCGTCACGCTCAGCCCCTCCGCGGGGGCCTCCGCCTCGGCCCCCCTCGACCAGGTGACCGTGGACGTCGCCACGGTCAACGGATCGGGGTGCCGCCCCGGCAGCGCCACCGTCGCCGTGTCACCCGACAACTCCGCCTTCACCGTCACCTACAGCGAGTACGTGGCCCAGGCAGGCGGCGGAGCCCCCGCCGTCGAGGGCCGCAAGAACTGCCTCCTGTCCCTCGTCGTGCACGTCCCGCAGGGCTACACCTACGCCATCGCGAAGGTCGACTACCGGGGCTTCGGCAGCCTCCAGCCGGGCGCGATCGGCACGCAGAAGGCCAGCTACTACTTCCAGGGCATGAGCCAGACCGCCTACCGGACCCACCGGTTCGACGGCGCGCTCGACGACAACTGGCAGGCCACCGACACCACGGGCATCGAGGCCCTGGCCTGGTCGCCCTGCGGCGAGCAGCGCAACTTCAACATCAACACCGAACTGCGAGCGGAAGTGGGCACGTCCGACCCGTCGAAGACCAGCTTCATGGCCCTCGACTCGACGGACGGCAGCATCAACAGCGTCTACCACTTCTCCTGGAAGCAGTGCGCACGGCACTGACCGGGCCGTACCCGGGGCCCGTCGTCGTACGGGCCCCGCGTCAGCCCGACGCGCGCTGCACCAGGGCCGTCTCGGTTATCACCGGGCCCGGCACGGTCCTGCCCTCGCGGCCGTCGGCCAGCCGCTCCATCAGCAGCCGCGCCATCATCCGCCCCATGCCCTCGATGTCCTGACGCACGGTCGTCAGCGGCGGGTCGGCGCTCTCCGCCACCGGCTCGGCGTCGTCGAAGCCGACCACCGCCACCTCCGCGGGAACCGCCCGGCCGCGCTCCCGCAGCACGCGCAGCGCACCCGTCGCCATCAGGTCGTTGCCGGCGAACACCGCGTCGATCGAGGGGTCCCGGTCCAGCAGTTCGGCCATCGCGCGGGCCCCGCCCGCCGCGGTGAAGTCTCCTACGGAGACCAACTCGGGCTCCGCGGCCGGGAGCACGTCGTGGTAGCCGCTCAGCCGGTCGGCCGCCGAAGTCTGGTCGAGCGGGCCGCAGATGTGCGCGATCCGCCGCCGCCCCTGCGCGAGCAGGTGCCGTACGGCGTCCCGGGCGCCCCCGCGGTTGTCCGCGTCGACGTACGTCACCTTGTCGTCCTCACCGGGCCCGGCGGTCCAGCCGGGGCGGCCGCCGTAGACCATGGGCATGCCAATGCGGCTGGCGATGGCGGGCAGCGGATCGTCGGTGTGCAAGGAGAAGGCGAGCGCCCCGTCGACGTGGCCGCCGGCCAGGTACCGCTCGATGCGGTCGTAGTCGCAGAGGTCCTCCACCAGCAGCAGCACCAGCTGGGTGTCGTGCGCGGTCAACTCCTTGCTGATACCGCGTATCTGACGGGAGAAGAAGGGATCCGAGAAGATCCTGGCCTCGGGCTCGGGGATGATCACTGCTACGGCGCCGGTGCGCCGGGTGACCAGCGTGCGCGCCGCGTGGTTCGGGATGTATCCCAGCTCCTGGATCGCCGTCTGCACCCGGTCCGCCAGATGCGGGCGCACCCCGTCGCCGCCGTTGACCACACGGGAGACCGTGGCCCTCGACACGCCCGCGAGCGCCGCGACGGCCTCCAGGGTGGGACGGCTGCCGGAACGCGGTTCGGGCACGTGATTTCCTCCATGATCCACAGGCGGTGGCCTCGCCGAACAGAAGGGTAACGGGTGATCAACGTACGGTGTGAGGTCAGGTGGGCCGCGGTGCGCGTTCCGGCGGCGCGGCCTCCCCGGCGCAGACCGGCGCCCCGGCGAAACCGGCCCGGCCGGCGGCTCCCTCAGGGTGGTGCGCCGACCGCTCCGCCGACAGGCCGAGGGCGATCCGCCTACATGTGGGACTGGCCGTAGTAGTGGCCGAACCGGTCCATGAAGTTCGGCTCACCCGCGTACTTGGCCTCGTCGTAGTCCGGTGCGTTCTTGATCTGCTCCTTGGTCAGGTTGAGGTAGACCTTCTCCTCGGCCGTGTCGATGCGCTCGACGACGCCCGCCGGCAGGAGGACGTGCTTGCCGAAGATCCAGACGCCCGTGTCGACGACGATGTGGGAGGCCTGGAAGTCGGCGGAGTGCTTGTCGACCTTTCCGATGTGGCCGTCGGTCGCCTCGACCTTGTAGCCGACGAGATCGATGCCGCTCTGGTGGCCGGCGTCCTCGTGGTATCCCCAGATGTCCTTCTCACTCACGGCTCTCGCCTCTCTGTACCCGTACGTGTGCCAGTACCTGCCCGCCCCGGGAGCCGGACGGGAGTGCCACCAGGCGCCTCCCCACAAATGACCGGCTCACGCCCAGATTGCCGGAGCGATCACGCTCCCGCGCGCCCGCCGCGCCGGGCCCGCGCATGCGCCGCGCCGGCACGGGTAGGCGCCCGACACCCCCAGCGCCCTCCCGGAGAGGAGCCGACACGATGACGCGGCACGCACCGGCGGAGAAGAACACCGAACGCACGGCTGGACGGCGAGGTGAGGGCACCCACGTCGTGGTCGTCGGGGCCACGGGCAACGTCGGGACCAGCGTGGTGCTCGCCCTCGCCGAAGACCCCTCGGTCGGCTCCGTCCTCGGCCTGGCCCGCAGGCTTCCCCAGTGGCGGCCGCCGAAGACGCGCTGGCAGGCCGTGGACGTGGAACCCGGCGGTGCGGACCTGGCCCCGCTCCTCACCGGCGCCGACGCCGTCATCCACCTCGCATGGAAGTTCCAGCCCACCCACCACCCCGCAGAGACCTGGCGCACCAACGTCCTGGGCAGCATCCGCGTCTTCGACGCCGTGGCCGCCGCCGGCGTACCCGCCCTCGTGCACGCATCGTCGGTCGGCGCCTACTCACCGGGACCGAAGGACCGCGCCGTCGACGAGTCCTGGCCCACCCACGGCTGGCCGCAGGCCGCCTACACCCGGGAGAAGGCCTATCTCGAAAGGGTCCTCGACACCTACGAACGCACCCACCCGGACATCCGGGTCGTGCGGATGCGGCCGGGCTTCCTCTTCAAGCGGCAGTCCGCCTCCGAACAGCGCCGCATCTTCGCGGGCCGGCTGCTCCCGAGCCGGTTCCTGCGCCCCGAGCTCCTGCCCGCCGTACCCGACCTGGCCGGGCTGCGGTTCCAGGCCCTGCACACCGACGACGCTGCCGCCGCCTACCGGGCAGCGGCCGCACTCCCCGTCCGTGGGCCCTTCAACCTGGCGGCCGACCCGCCGCTGGACGCGGAGGTCCTCTCCCGGATCCTCGACGCCCGGAGCCTGCCGATGCCGACGGCGCCCGTACGGGCCGCCCTCGCCGCGGCGTGGCGGCTGCACCTGGTCCCGGCCTCCCCGGACCTGTTCGACGCCGTGCTGAGGCTGCCGCTGATGGACACCTCGCGGGCGCGCGGGGAACTGTCCTGGGAGCCCCGGTACACCTCGGTGGAGGCCGTCGAGGAGTTCCTCGACGGCCTCCGTTCGGGAGCGGGCATGGACACCGCCCCGCTCGCCCCGGACACCAAGCCCGCCCGGCGCGTCGCGAGGTCCCGCGGGCAGATCTGAAGCGCCCGGCGGGCTGGTGTGCACCCGTTCAGGTCGGGTAAAGGCCGTCCCTTCCGGTCGTGCCGGGCGGCGCGAGTCCGGCACGACCGGAAGAGACGGCCTAGCTCGGCCCGGGCAGGCCGCGCAGGCCTCGGCGCCACACGGCCTCCGCAGCGTGCGGCGTCGCGGCCCGGCCGCGCGCCTCGCGGGCGAAGAGCTGTGACGCGCAGGCGCTGCGCATGGCCTCCAGGGCGCGGATCTGCTGCTCGGCCCGCCGGATGAGCTCCTCGATCAGGGAGGTGTCGATCCGGGGGTCGGTGCGGGCCAGACTGCGCAGCGAACGCCAGCAGGCAGCCTTGCCCTCCACGCCGATGCGCATCGCCTCGAGCTCCAGGACGTCGCTGAGCGGGGATCGGGACAGGATCCGTCCGTTGAGTTTCAGCCTGCCCACCCTCTCGGCGAGCCGGCCGAGGGCCGCCCTCGTCCGCATCACGGGCACGTCGAGATCGGCCATCAGGGCGCGCAGGCTCTCCCGGTCCTCGGCCACCTGCTCGGCCAACGACTCCAGGGACGTGCCGAGGGCGCCGCCCCGGTGGGCTCCTGCGGCCCGGCGGAGCACCTCGACGCCGCCGTTCGCGCCGGTCAGGTGGTCGTTGAGGTAGATGGCCAGGAAGGTGGGGGCGCGGCCCGTGGGGGGCTTGTGGCTCCGGTTCACTCCGGCCTCCTCAGGGGGACCGCCGGGACGTGGCGGGCCGGTCGTCGTCCGGTCCCGTCCAGCGGGTGCCCCGGCCGGACCCGCCGGACTCCACCGGCCGGTCGAGGCGGCTCGCCTCGTCCGTGTCCGCGGCCCGCGTGGTCCCGTCGTCCTTGCCCGGCTTCCCGGCGCGCGGTGCCCGGCGCCGCCGGCCTTCGTCCCCGTGATCGCCGTGGTGCAGCGGTACTCCGCCTGCTCCGCCCTGGTCGTCCATGACAGTTCCTCTCGTGTCGCCGGAGCCTCCCCTCACCCGGCGGGTGCCCGGCCGCGGGGACGGGAAACCCTCTTCGAGCGGCACTCCGCTCACGCGGCCGCCGTCGTCATCGCCAGGCTGTCGACCACGTCGGCCAGCCTTCCGCGCCTGACATGGGCGGCACGCTGACGGGCCGCCCCGCCGCCCTCCGTACGCAGCCGGTCGAGCAGCGTGTCCACCATGTGCAGGTCGCCGGCCGCGGCGAGCCCCGGAGCGGCCCGCTCGCGCAGCCGGTCCAGCATGTCCCACACCGGCACATGCGCTCCGCCGACCGGATCGAGGCCTTCACCGCCGCCCAGCCCGTGCAGGGCCGCGAGCCGGTGGGCCTCCCGCAGCCGCCCGCACTCCAGGAACGGCGGCGGCCTGCCCTCGTCGCGCTCCGGCAGCAGCACCCCGGCGAGCCCGCGGACGAGCGCCGCCAGCAGTACGACGGTGTCGAGCCGGGCGTTCACGTCGGCGACGCGGATCTCCAGCGTCGGCACGTGTTCGGACGGGCGGGCGTACCAGTAGATCATCCGCCGGTCCAGCAGGGCCCCGCACTGCACCAGATCGTGGGCGATGCGCTCGTACGAGGCCTCGTCCAGGAAGGGAGCCGGCCCCACCGTGGGCCAGCGGGCGTGTTCGACCGCCCGCCAGCTGGCATGGCCGCTGTCCCTGCCGCGGTCGAAGGGGGAGTTCGCGCTCAGGGCCTGCAGGGTGGGCAGCCAGGGCCGGAGCCGGTTGGCCAGGTCCAGCGCCTGCGCCCGGGAGGACACACCGATGTGCACATGGCATCCGCACACCGGCTGGTCGTAGCCCCCCACGGCCGAGGCGAAGCGGACCGCCATCCGCCGGTACCGTTCGTCCGGTGTGATGGTCAGCGGATGCTCCGGCGGGATCACCGGCGTACCGGTGCCGACCAGCAGGCAGTCCTGTGCCTCCGCGGCCCGGACCAGCTCGGCCCGCAGCCACGCCAGCTCGGCCCGCAGTACGGCCGTGCTCGACGTGGGGCTCGTGCACGATTCGACCTGCGCGGTGAAGAACTCCGGCTGGACCAGGGGGCCGAGTCGGCCCGCGGCCGCCTCGATGACCCCTGCCGCGCGGCCCACGGGGGCCCTGGTGAGACGGTCGACGAGCAGGAACTCCTCCTCCACGCCCATGGTCGGCACGGTGGCCGCTGCGGAGCTGCTGCTTCCCGGTCCGAAGGGCGCGAGGGGCCGGCTCCCGTGACGGGGCGCCGACGTGGACACGGCCAGTGACATCGGGGGTCCTCTCGTGAGGGTGGCGCCGCCGGCAACCGGTTGCGACCGGCCGGCCGAGGCGGTTCTGCCGTCCTTCCAGCCCCTCCTCTCGAGGTTCGCCTACCCGCCGGACCACCCCTCACTCGGGGGGTGGGGGGGCACGGCCGCGGCTAGAGTTCCGGAATGAAAGGGAGGTAGTCCGCGTCCGGACCGGACGGGAGGACCGCGTAGCTGCTCTCCGGGAGTTCGTTCCACACGCCCGGTAGGTCTCCCAGCGGCTCGGAGACCACGATGCGCGTGTCGTCGGACACCTCCCTGAGGTAGTCGATCTCCGGATAGAGGTGCCGGACCGTGTCGGCCCTGCTGCTGTAGTAGAGGGAGCGCGACTTGCCCTGGCTGGAGTACCGGAACGCCCACACCCGCTCGCCGTCGCTCACCGCCACCGTCATCTGGAGCGGCTCCGCCACGCCGTGCTCCTTGCCGAGCCGTTCCACGAGCCCGGCCATCCTGGCCACCGCCCCCGGGGGGTCCTGGTCGAGCCCGTAGGTGACCGCGAGGTAGAACATCACCTCGGAGTCCGTGGACCCCTCGATGCACGAGAACAGGGCCGGGTCGACGGCCATGCACAGATCGCGCTGGAGCCGGTGGAAGTCCCCGATCGCCCCGTTGTGCATCCACAGCCAGCGGCCGTGCCGGAAGGGATGGCAGTTCGTCTGCTGGATCGCCGAGCCGGTCGAGGCCCGGACGTGCGCGAAGAACAGCGGCGAGCGCACGTGCGCGGCGAGCTCCTGGAGGTTCCGGTTGTTCCAGGCGGGCCCGATGTCACGGAAGACCGCGGGCGTGCCGTTGCCGTCGGCGCTGTACCAGCCGAGCCCGAAGCCGTCGCCGTTGGTCGATTCCACACCCATGCGGGAACGCAGGCTCTGGTTGATCAGCGAGTGCTCGGGGCGGTAGAGCACGGTGTCGAGCAGGACGGGCGTACCCGAGTAGGCGAGCCACCGACACATGCGCACCATCCCTTTCGCGGCTTGCTCCGAGGGTAACTCCGCGGGCGGCGCCCTTCCCGCGGGGCCGCGGGCGCGCCGGGCCCACATGCGGGGCCGCAGTCGGGCGCGTACCCGGGTACGGCCGTGCCATCCTCAAGGTATGACGCACGACGTCGTGCCTCCCGACGAAGGCGCCTCGCCCGAGGTGCTCGCGTTGGCCAAGGTGGTGGCCAGGCTGCGATCGGAGATCGCGGACCTGGAGGGGGTCGCCGCGTCCACGGCCGTGCTGGAGCGCGCCAAGGGCGTCCTGATGGCCCAGACGGGGATCTCCGCCGACGCGGCCTACGAGAGGCTGCTCGAGCGCGCCGCCCAGCGGGGCAGGACCCTCATGGAGGAGTGCTGGCTCGCACTGGGCCAGGTCCGGCCCCGCCGGGCGCTCCGCCCCCCGGCCGTTCCGCCTCTCCCGCCGGCGCCCGCCGGGGGCCGGGCCGGGAACGAGCCGGCCGGTCCGGACGCCGGAGCCGGGAGGCGGACCGACGGCCCGCCGGGCGAGGACTGGCGGCGCCCGCTGCTGCCCCGCATCGCGGAGGGCCTGGCCGAGGCGTGCGACGAGGGCGACGTGGCGGAACTGCTGAGGGCCGTGCTGGCCGACGCGGTCGGCGTGGACGCCGTGATGATCTACACCGTGTCGGCCGCCGGCAGCCTGGAACTGGCCGGACACGCCGGCGTGGACGAGGAGCTGGCCGACCAATGGCGGCACGTTCCCCCGCTCAGCGGTGTCGCCGCCCTCGAGGCCATCGCCGCCCGGCACGCCGTGTGGCTGGAGGACCCCGCGGAGGACGCACGCCGCTACCTGCTCATCGGCAATCCGCCCGAGCGGTGGCCCTCGCGCGCCTGGATTCCCGTACCGTCCGACGGACTCGCGAGGGCCGCGGTGGGGTTCCTGCGCAGCCGGCCCGGCCCCTTCGACGCCGACACGCGGGCCCTGCTGAGCCAGGCGGTGCGGCTGTGCGGCGCGCTGCTGGGCGCCTTCGGCAGAACCGGCGGCGCCGGTCCCGAGGGCGTGGTCGCGCCCGGTGTCGTGGAACAGGTCCAGCGGATCCTCGACGTGCTGTCCGGCCCCGCGGTCCTGCTCACCCCGCTGCGTTCGACGACGGGGGAGATCGAGGACTACCGGATCGACGCGGCGGCCCCCGAGTCGGTCGACGTGGCCGGGCGCCGGGGCAAGGAGCTCATCGGCCGGAAGATCCTGGAGACGTACCCCACCGTGGCGGGCACGGCCTTGTGGGACGGGTACCAGGACACCCTCGCCACCGGGGCGGTGTACGAGGGCGAACCCTTCCGGTACCAGGAGGTGGGCGCCGGTTTCCCGCACGAGTCCGTGTACTCCGTCCGGGCCACCCGGCTCGGGGAGCGCCTGGTCGTCTCCTGGATCCGGCACGACACCAGCGAGCGTGAGATCCGCAGGCTGGCCGACATGCAGCGGCTGGGCAACCTCGGCTGGGCGGGCTGGAACCTGACGACGGACCGGGTCGTCTGGTCCGACCAGGTCTACGCCATATTCGACCGTGATGCAGCCCTGGGGCCGATCGGCCTCGAGGAACTGCCCCGGTACGTGCTGCCGGAGGACCAGCCGGGGATCGGTGCGGCCGTCCGGCGGCTGCTGAGTCTCGGACATGCCGTGAACCAGTCCTTCCGGATCAGCACCGCGGACGGGGTGCGGCACCTTCGGATCGTCGTGGAGGCACAGACCGACGCGGGCGGCACCCCGGTCGAGGTCCACGGGTTCTTCCAGGACGTCACCGCCCTGCGCGACGCCGAACTCGCCTTGCGCGAGAGCGAGCGGGCCGTCCTCGTCCAGCGCGGCATGCTCCAGGCGGAACGCGCACTCGCCGCCCGGCTCCAGGCGACGCTGCTGCCGATCTCCGAGCAGTCCCTGGAACTCGCCGGCCTCTGCGTCGGCGTGGCCTGCACGCCCGCCGACAGCGGGGTCAACGTAGGCGGAGACTGGTACAGCGCCATCGAACTGCCCGACAAGAGCGCGCTCTTCGTCGTCGGGGACGTGGCCGGCCACGGCCTCGCGGCCGTCGGCACCATGGCCCAGCTGAGGTTCACCGCCAAGGGCATGGCCATCACCGGATCGGCGCTCATCGACGTACTGCGCCGACTCAACAACCTGCTGCTCCATACCGATTCGGAGCCGTCCGCCACCGCGACGATGGTCATCGGCCGCTACGAGCCGGAACGGCGGCGCCTGACCTGGGCGCGGGCCGGACACCTGCCGCCGTTGCTGATCCGCGGCGGCCGGGCCAGGTTCCTCCCGCAGCCCGACGGCTGCCTCCTGGGCGCCGCCCGCGACTCCGCCTACAAACAGGCCGTCATCGACCTCCTGCCCGGTGACCGCCTGCTGCTCTACACCGACGGGCTCGTGGAGGAGCCGGGCGAGGACATCGACCTGGGACTGGACCGCCTCGCGAAGGACGCCCTCAGACTCCTGCGGGAGGGAGTCGGCGAGGAACTGGCCCGCACGCTGGCGGGACGGCGCCTGGCCAACCGGGACGACATCTGCGTCCTGGACATCCACGTCCCGGACGAGGCCTGACCGCAGGCGGGGGCCCCGACGGCCGCACCGCCCACGGTCATTGGTTCAGGTCTTGAGAAGACGGTTGAAGAACGAGCGGTACTGCTGCAACGCCACCCGCAGGTCCTCCGTAGCCACCTGCTCGCCGCGGTCCCACTGGCCCTCCAGACCCTGCTTGCGGGTGGAGAAGGTGCCCGCCAGGGCCTGCATGACCTCCGCCACCAGGGTGTCCGCCGACCTCACGGCGTCCTGCGGGTCGTCGACGAAGCGTCCCTGGATGTCACTCCACTTCTTGCGGTACTCCTCGGTTTCCGTCGTGCCGAGCAGCGGCTCCTCGGCCTCGCCGCCAAGGGGTTCGGCACGCTCGTCCTGCCGCTCGGCCGCTGCCTCCTCGCCCTGCCCGGCGGCGTCCGCGGCCGGGTAGCCGGCCGACATCCCGGAGGTGGCCTCGCCCGGGTAGACCGCTGCGCCGCGGTCGCGCTCGCCCTCCGTACCTTCCGTACCTTCCGTACCTTCCGTACCTTCGGTACCTTCCGTACCCGAGTTCATGATGTCTTCCGTGGTCGGACCGGATTCTGCGTCCCGGGCCTCCTGATCTCCAGGCATCCGCATGTCAACGACTCCTCTGGTCTGTCAGAAGTTCTTCGAACAGGGCGCGGTAGTGCACCATCGCCCCGCGCAGTTCCTCCGTCGTCGCCCGGCCCCCGCCGCTGCGCACCTTGACATCGTGTGCGGCCCGGTAGTGGTCGAGGGTGCGGCCGTGCTCGACGGATAGGTCGCGGAGACGGCCCTCGTACTCCGCGGTGGGGTAGCCGCGCTCGTCCATCAGCCGGGTGACCAGGTCGTCCGCTTCCGCCACGGAGTTCTCCGGGCGGTCCACGAAGTGTTCCTGGACATCGCTCCAGGCCTCGGCGTACTCACGGCGCCGCTCGGCGGGGAGTTCCTTGATGTCGAGCTCCTCGTGCCGCTGTTCCCGGGCCCGCAGGTCGCGCTCGGCGGCCATCGCGCCCCCTTCCTGCTGCACGGTGCGCTCGTACTCGGGGCCGAACCGGTCGCGCAGGTGCCGTCGCCGAGCCGACAGCCACAGCGTCGCGATGAGCGCGAGCACCACGACCGCCGCGATGACGATCACCACTACGAGTGTGGTTGTAGACATGTCCGCACTCCATTCCGTGGTCCGTTCCAGGGCCTTTGTCCGTGTGTCACGCGGCTGCCCGCGCTGCGGTGCGCCAAACCACGACGTACCCTTCGCGGCCGCCCGCCTCGCCGGTCCGTCGGTGTCCGTACGTGCCGTCCGCGGCCCGCAGCAGGGGCCCCTCCCGCGTGCCCGCCCGGTGCCCGAGGGGCACCCTGGAGGCATGGCCCGAGCCAACGACCAGGTCGAGGCGATGCTCCGGGAGTACGCGGACCTCATCGCGATCCGGGGCGGGGAGGGGTTCAAGGCGCGCGCGTACGAGAAGGCCGCCCGCGCCGTCGGGGGCCACCCCCGGGACGTCGCCGCCCTCGACGCCGAGGGCCTGCGCGAGATCCCGGGCGTCGGCCGGTCGGTCGCCGACAAGATCCTCGAGTACCTGCGGACCGGCCGCATGTCCGTCGTCGACAAGGCCAGGGCCTCCGTGCCGTCCGGCGTCCGCGAGCTGATCGCGATCCCCGGGCTCGGACCGCGCAAGGCCATGGCCCTGTACGAGGAGCTGGGCGTCACCTCGGTCGACCAGCTCCTCGAAGCCGTTCACCAGGAACGGCTGCGCGACCTCAAGGGCTTCGGCGAGCGCACCGAGGAGAACATCCTGCACGGCATCTCCCTGCTCCAGAAGGCGGGTGGGGGCCGGATCCTCGTCGGCGCCGCCATGGACGTCGCCGAACAGCTCGTCGCCGAGCTGTCCGCCGTCCGAGGCTGCGTCCGCTGCACGTACGCGGGGTCCCTGCGCCGCATGCGGGAGACCATCGGCGACGTCGACGTCCTGGTGGCGGCGAGCAGGCCGGCGCCGTTCATGGAGGCCCTGACCTCCCTCCCGTACGTCGCCGAGGTCATCGCGCGCGGTGAGAAGAAGACCTCCGTCCGGACTTCCACGGGCCTCCAGGTGGACCTGCGCGTCCTTCCGCCCGCCTCCTGGGGCGCGGGGCTGCAGTACTTCACCGGGTCCAAGGCACACAACATCCGCACCCGCGAACTCGCCGTACGCCAGGGCCTCAAGCTCTCCGAGTACGGGCTCTTCGACGCCGAGAGCGGCGAGAGCACCGCCTCGGAGACCGAGGAGTCCGTCTACGACCGGCTCGGACTGCCCTGGATACCGCCGGCGCTGCGCGAGGACCGCGGCGAGATCGCGGCCGGGCTGCGCGGCGAACTCCCGGACCTCCTCGACGACAAGGACATCCGCGGCGACCTGCACACCCACACCGACCTCACGGACGGACTCGCCCCGCTGGAGGACATGGTCGCCGCCGCTGCCGCCCGGGGATACGCGTACTACGCGGTCACCGACCACGCCCCGGACCTCTCCATGCAGCGCATGACCCGGGAGAAGATCCTCGCCCAGCGCGAGCGGGTGCGCGAACTGGACGGCAGGCACCACAGGATGCGGCTGCTGCACGGCACGGAACTCAACATCGGCCCCGACGGCTCGCTGGACTGGCCCGACGCGTTCCTCGCGGACTTCGACATCTGCGTGGCCTCGGTGCACTCTCACTTCGACCAGAGCAGGCCGGAGCTGACGCGCCGTCTCATCCGCGCCTGCGAGAACCCGCACGTCGCCGTGATCGGGCATCCCACGACCCGCCGGATCGGCAAACGCCCGGGCATCGACGCCGACTTCGACGCCGTCTTCGAGGCCTGCGCGCGGACGGGCACGGCTCTGGAGATCAACGCCCATCCCGAGCGGCTCGACCTGTGCGACGAGGACATCCTGCGGGCGAAGCGGTACGGGGTGAAGTTCGCGGTGAACTCGGACGCCCACGCCACCACGCATCTGCCCTACATGCGCTACGGGGTGGGGACGGCGCAGCGCGGCTGGCTGACCGCGGACGACGTCGTCAACGCCTGGCCGCTGACGAGACTGCGCCGGTTCCTGGCCGGGAAGACCAGGTGAGCACCTGCCCGCGGGTGCGACCGGTTCGCGCCGGCCGCGCCCGCCGGCAGGGTCCTGTCAGTGGCCGAAGTCGAACCAGTTGACGTTCACGAAGTCCGCCGGCTGGCCGCTTGTGAAGGTCAGATAGACGTCGTGCGTGCCCGTGACCGCGGTGATGTTCGCCGGGATCGTGCGCCAGCTCTGCCAACCGCCGGTGTTCGCGACGGAGAAGCTGCCGACCGGGGGCGAGGTCCGGCTGTCGAGCCGTACCTCGACGAGCCCGCTGACCCCGCCGGCGGCCCCGCTCGCGACCCGGCCGTGGAACTGCCGAGCCGGGGCGGAGCCGAAGTCCACGCCCCGGAACAGGGCCCAGTCGCCGTTGCCGATCGCCGCGAGGTTCTGGCCGCCGCCCGCGTCCGCGGAAGCCTCCTTGGCCACGCCCGACTGGCCGTCGTACGACTCGGCCCGGATCGCGGCGTAGGCGTCGCGGTTGCCGGACGGCGGGGTGGTGGGCGGCGTGGTCGGGGGAGTGGTGGGCGGTGTCGTGCCGCCCGTGGACCGCAGGACGGACACGTAGTCGACGACCATGGCGTGGCCGGGCTCGGTGCCGGCGTCGGGTCCGCCCCCGAAGGCGTCGGGGAACCCGCCGCCCATGGCGACGTTCAGGATGATGAAGTAGCCGTGGTTGGTGGCGTTGGTCCAGGTCGTCGCGTCGACCTGATCGGCGCGCACGGTGTGGAAGTTGAGCCCGTCGACGTAGAAGCGCATCTGCTCGACCGCGGTGGAGCGGTCCCACTCGACGGCGTAGGTGTGGAAGCCGGCCTGGCAGGTGGCCCCGGGGCAGACGCGCTGGCCGCCGATGCCGGACGTCTCGTTGCAGGGACCGCCCGGGCTCGTGCCGCAGTGCACCGTCGCCCAGACGGTGTTGAGGCCCTGGACGTTCTCCATGATGTCGATCTCGCCGACGCCCGGCCAGTTCCACCAGTTCCCGCGGTACGGGGTGCCGAGCATCCAGAAGGCGGGCCAGTAGCCCTTGGCGGCCGGCCCCGTGACGTTCGGCATCTGGATGCGCGCCTCGGTGCGGAGCGTGCCGCCCGCCGGGGGCTCGAAATCGCCCCGCCGGGTCTCGACGCGACCGGACGTCCACCGGCCCGCGGCGTCCCGGCGGGGGGTGATGCGCAGGTGGCCCGCGCCGTCGAGGGAGACGTTGGCGGGGTCGGCGGTCATCGTCTCGATCTCGCCCGTCCCGAAGTTGGCGGGACCGCCGGGATAGCTGGTGCCGGTGGTGTACTGCCAGTCGGCGGTGTCCACCCCGGAGCCGGCGGGCCCGTCGAACTCGTCCAGGAACACCTGGGACCAGCCCGCCGGTGCGGGGGGAGCCGCTGCACTGGCGGGCAGCACGACGCCCGCGGCGGCGGCCGCCACCAGGGCGGCCGTACCGATCGCGGCCAGGACTGCCCGCCGTAAGGTCGCTCGTTTCCTGCCGGATGTCTCGCGCATGGGTGCCCTCTCTGAAGCGCGCGCCGAGGCGCGGGTGCGGGGGGATGTAGAGCCGGGTCCACCGTTCTGAGAGCGCTCTCAGAACGGTGGCTACTGTGCTCTGCACCCCCGCGACCGTCAAGAGCCGCAACAAGCGTCTCCCCGCCGAGTACGACTCGGCGGGGAGACGGTGGGACGGGGGGAGGGGACGGTCAGCCGAGGTGGCCGAAGAGGTCGACGACGACGTGGGCGGAGCCCCAGCCGAGGTTGGCGATCTCCACCTTGCCGTCGGCGCCGACCGGCACCGTGACCAGATTGGCGACGGTCCGCCCGGTCGTCCAGTTGAGGTTGGAGGAGTCGGGGCGGGCGACGCCGGAGGGCCAGACGGTCAGGTGGCCGTCGGACTTCGGGTCGGTCACGGTCACGTTCAGCACGACCGCCTTGGCCCGGCCGAGTTCAGGGTTCCCGGAGAGGTCGAGCACGGTGCTGCCGCGCGCGGGGACCGCACCGGAGGTCCGGGTGTCCAGTACGCGCTGGGGGCCGGCGGTGTGGAAACCGGCACCCGCCTGGTCGTCGGAGTAGTAGCCGAACACGTCGGCGATCAGGTGGGTGGTGCCCCAGCTCGCGTTGAACAGCTTCACCGTCCCGTCCGAACCGACCGGTACCACCACGTGGTTGGGCACGGTCTGGCCCGCCGTCCAGTTGAGGCTGGACGATTCGGGGCGGGCGACGCCCGACGGCCACACCGTCAGGTGCCCGGCGTCCTTCGCGTCCGTGACGGTCACGTTCAGCACGACGGCCTTCACCCCGGACTGCGGCACGCCGCCACGGCCCGCGACCTGCAGCGCCACCTCACTGCGGGCTGCCACCGGGGTGGTGCCCGGCCGGCCCACGGCCGCACGGGAGTCCAGCAGGCGGGCCGGGCCCGCCGCGGTGAAGGTGCTGCCGGAGGCGTCGGCGGAGTAGTAGCCGAAGACGTCGGCGATCAGGTGCGCCGTGCCCCAGCCCGCGTTGCGCAGGTTGACCTTGCCGTCCTCGCCGACCGGTACCACGACCTGGTTCGGCACGGTCCGCCCGGTCGTCCAGTTGAGGTTGGAGGAGTCGGGTCGAGGGGTGCCGGAGGGCCAGACGGTCAGGTGCCCGTCCGACTGCGGCTCGGTGACCGTCACGTTCAGCACGACGGCCTTCACCCCGGACTGCGGTACCCCCGCCCGGCCCGCGACCTGCAGCGACACCTCGCCGCCGGCCGCCACCGGAGCCGTTCCGGCACGGCCGAGGCCCGCCCGGGTGTCCAGCAGCCGCGCCGGGGACAGTGTGGTGAAGCGGTCGCCGGCCTGCGCGGCCGGGATGCCGTTGTTGGCCACGTGGACGCGCTGCCCGTCGGCGTCGGCCCACACGATGTTCGACCCGGTACGGTCCACCGCCCAGGACCGGTTCGGGTGGCGCCGGCTCTTCCACTCCTCGCCCTGGGCGAGCGTGCGGACCCGCACGGTGCTCTCGCCGCCCGAGGTCTTGATGCCGTCGTGGAAGTCGAGCAGCAGCAGCCTGCCGGTGGCCAGGTCCTGGCGCACCAGATAGCCGTCGCCGAGCAGCGACTCCCGGCCCTGGACGCTGTTGGTCCAGTCCTTGCTCATCACCGGAACCGAGAGGGTCTGGCGGGTCGCGGTGTCGTACACGCCGCTGGTGCGCACCGTGCCCTGATCGTCCTGGCAGGCCCAGGCGACGTAGCGTCCGACGGCCTCCAGCAGAGTGGCCGGGCACGGCGTGGTGAAGGTGCCGCGGTCCATCTCGCCCTTGATGTCACTGGCGTAGACGGTCTTGTCGTTCTGCCTGGAGAGCCAGAGCGTGTCGCCCTGGAGCGCGACGCCGGTCGCCTGCGTCGTGAACACCTGGGCACGGGCGTCGAGATCGCCGACGATGACCTGGTGGTTGGACGTCCAGTTGCCGTACGCGGTCTGCGCGAGTGCGACGTAGCGGCCGGCGGCGTCCGCGGTCTGGAGCCCGCCCACGTCACCGGTGGGGATCTTGCCGGCCCAGTCGCGGTTGCCGGCCTGGCGGATGGCGGCCGCCTTCCACGTCACCGGCTCGTGCTCCAGGTACCGGCCGTCCCCGGTGGACCGGATTCCGACGCAGCCGGGGTTGTGGCTGAAGCAGCTGCTGATGGAGTGGGTTCCGTCGAGGTACTCGAAGGTCTTGACCGGGGTCGGGTCGTTCGAGATCCGGTAGCTGCGGTACGCGCCGGTGATGTCTCCCGGCTGGAACTGGACGGTGTCCGAGGCGGTGGTGAGCACGCCGCCGCCGATCGAAAGCCCGAAGACCGTGGCCGGTGCCGCGGGGACGTCCGTCAGCTTGGCGGCCTGCGGCTTGGCGTCGCCGGCCGCGGTGAGCCGCTGGACGGCGACCTGGGGCTGGTTGCCGTACGCGGGAGCCTTGGGGCTGCCGACCGCGATGAGCGAGCCGTCGGGGGCCGGCAGCAGCTGGCTGTCGGCGAGCTCCAGCAGGTATTCGACGATTCCGGTGTTCGAGCCGATGCCGGTGAAGTGCAGCGGACGGCCCCGGTTGTCGCCGGAGCTTCCCACGCTGGACTGGGTGCCGATCAGCCAGTCGCCCAGCATTCGCAGTTCGCCCGAGACCGGGTTGAGATAGGTGGAACTGAGCACCGTCTGCGGCTGGGCCCGGTCCAGTGCGTCGACCATGTTTCCGCCGCCGGTGCGCAGCACCTTGCCCTTGGCCAGCCGGAAGGTGTGCGAGAACTCGAACTCCCCCTCGTCCGGCAGCGCGGTGGTCTGCCCCGTCACGACGTCCACGAGGACGGAGTGGCTGAGGTCGTCCAGGCGGTGACGCAGGATCAGTGAGTTCTGGTCGCCGTCGTGCACCGTGGGCGCGAGGGCAGCGCCGGCCGGCAGTGCGACCTTGGTGCGGACGGTGGAGCCGCCGTCCAACCGGTTCAGGAACCAGCCGGTGACGGCCGAGGCGGTGCCCTCGAAGGTCAGCACGGTACGCCCGTACGTCCCCGAGTAGGTCTGCCCGGCGGGGATCGTGACGGTGCCCAGCGTGACCGGCTTGCCGCCGCCGAGGTCGAACAGGTCGACCTTGGCGGGAGCCTGCGCCGTGGCCGCCGCGGGGACCGCCACGGTGTCCGAGGACGTTCCGTAGCGGTGGTCGGGAGCTCCCCGGTAGCCGCCCGAGGGCCGGCCCTGGTCCAAGTCCCCGCTGACGGGGGCGGGCAGGCGCAGCCCGGTGTCGGTGGTGGCGCCGGTGTCGTACCGGGTCCACAGCAGTTGGTCGCCGCCCTCGCGGGCGTGCAGCAGGCCGGTGTCGCCGGCCACGAAGAGCTGGTCCCGGGCCGGGAGGCCGCGCGGGGCGGCGGGCAGTACGAGCTCGGCGGGGGCGCCGGCGGCCGGGGCGGCGGCCGCCCCGGGCGGGGCCGCGGCCAGCAGTGCGGCCCCGGTGACCAGGGCCAGCGCGGCGGCTCCGAGCCCTCGGTGCGGGCGTGACGTTCGTCTTACGGTTGGGTCCACAACCACCCTCTCCTGGGCGAACACGGCAGGAAGGGGGCATCAGGGAGCCGGCCCCGGGCAGCCGCTCTCGCGGGCCGGTCGGCCTGACTCTTCGTGATCGGCCCCCCTCCGATCGTTTCGGAGCATACCAACGGTGATCGTCCGGTCGCACAGGAGTTCCCGTGTCGCGAGGCGGTTGAATTCGTTCGCATGTTCGAGGTCTGGCAGGATGTGGGCATGGCGATGGAACGCGGAGTCCGCGAAGCGGGTGGATGGGGCGAAGCGAGTGGAGCGGGCGAGGCTTCTTCACGGATCCCGGGCGACCTGCTGCGGGCCAAGGCGCTGGCGTACGACCCGGGCGGGTTCACGTGCTCGCCGCCGGTGCCCGAGGCGGAGAGCGCCGACTACGGGGCGTGCGGGTTCACCCTGGACGGACTGTCGGTGAGGTTCCGCGTCGCCAGGACGACCCCGACGAAGGCCGGCCAGTTCGTCACGGTGTGGAAGCGGTCCGCGGGCGGGCCGATCCAGCCCTTCGACGCCGCGGATCCCGTCGACCTGTTCGTCATCAGCACCCGCGAGGGCGAGGACTTCGGGCAGTTCGTGTTCCCGAGGGAGGTGCTGCGCGAACGGAACATCGTGTCGACGGACGGCGTCGGCGGGAAGCGGGCGTTCCGTGTCTACCCGCCGTGGGTGACCACCACCAGCCGCCAGGCCCGCGGAACGCAGGCCTGGCAGGTGGAACACTTCCTCCGGCTGTCCGGGGAGGACGAGCTGGTCGACATCCCCCGTGCGTACGCGCTCTGCCACCCCGGGGAGGCCGGCCCTTAATGCGTTGTCGCGGGCAGTCGGGCTGAGCGAACATCCGGTGCATGGAAGAGCCCGCCGAAAGTATCCGTTCGGACCGAGTCGACCTGCGCCGGTGGCGCATGAGCGATCTCGACGCACTGGAACGCGCGATCCACGAGTCACTGGACCATCTGGTGCCGTGGATGCCCTGGGCTGCCGACCCCGGCAGACGGCAGACCGCCGAATTCCTCGCCAAGTGCCACGAGAAGTGGGAGACGGGCGGAGAATTCAGCTACGCGATCACCTCGGACGCCGAAGTGATCGGCAGCTGCAGCCTCATGCGCCGCATCGGAGCGGGCGGCCTCGAAATCGGCTACTGGATCCACCCCGCCCGGACCGGCCGGGGCCTGGTCACGATGGCCGTCGCGGGTCTCGTCGACGCGGGCTTCCGGCTGGACGGCATCGACCACATCGAGATCCGCCACGACGCCGCGAACCACGCCAGCGGGGCCGTCGCCCGGCGCTCGGGTTTCACCGAGATCGAGCGCGTGCCGGCACCTGACGGGCCGCTCACGTCCGGTGAGTCGGGGATCGACGTCATCTGGCGGATGGCGGCGGACCAGTGGAGGACACGGACCGCGGGAACCACCGCCGTCCGGCGGGCGCGCTGACCGGCGGCGGCCCGGGAACCGGCCGGGGCGCGGCCGTCACTGCCTTCCGATCCGTAGCGCTCGGAGTCGCTCACCGGCGTTCTCCGGGCGGATCCGCTCGGCCAGACAGTGCCGGTGCGCGATGACGGTGAGGCTCCCCGGCCCGTCGTTGCTGCGGACGTCCAGGACCAGGGCGTCTCCGCCCGGGCTGACCGTGGTCCGTTCACCGCAGAAGTCGCACGGCCAGGTGAAGCGCTCCAGGTCGGCCGGGAGGATACTGAGCCGGACCGAGGCCGGCCGATGGTATCGACGGACCTGCTGGACCACCGCGTCGATCTCCGACCCGACGGGCGGGAAGAGCGCCGTCAGGTCCTCGTGGCCGATCGTGGTCCGCGAGTACAGCGCGATCATGTCGACCGAGGCCGAGACGCCCGCCTCCTCGTACCCGGCTATCGCGACGAGCAGGCCCCACGGCTGGTGGCTCAGCACTTTCGCCCGGACCCGCTGGCCCGGCATGAGCGCCAGGCTCTTGGTCTCGAAGCGCTCCACGTCCGAACTGCCGCTCAGGTCAGTGGTGATGGGTGGTTGTCCGGTCACAGGGTCTCCTTCGGGCCGCCCCGGTCGCGATGCCTGCGGCGACCACGCCGGAACGGTGCATGCCGGGATCGGTGGCGGCGACATGGCGGGCCAGGCCGCCTCTTCCGGGTCCTGACCGGCGGGACGACCCAGGAGATTCTCGCTGACGGTGGCGGTCCCCGCACGACCTGCCGGGACTGCCGGGCCAGGTCCGAACTCCTCGGCCGCCGGACGTGTGCGTCCCGTACAGTTCCGGAGCCATGACGGCACTCGCATCCTTCACCTTCGTGCGCCACCTCGACGGGCTCCGGCACCGCTTCGAACGCGACGGCGAGCACAACGGCCGCCCCGCCTACCGCCGTACGGACGGGAACGTGTCGTGCGTCTGGTCCCCGGCCGACGGCTGGCACTGCGAGATCGCCGACGGGCTCGTCACCGCCCACCCCCTCGACGGGCGCGCCGACGGACCCGAACCCCCGGCCGCCGTCTGGCGCAGCTTCAAGAACGACCGCTCCTACCTCTACGACCTCCGGACCCCCGACTCCGCCGTCGTGCAGTGACCTGGGAGCCAAGGCCGGCTTCCGGCGGGCGAACCGGCACGGCCCCTCATTTTCTTTCCGCCGGGACGGTGGCCCGCGGCCCAAGGGAGGAAACCTTCCCGCACCCGCCGGCGCACCGGTGTGTGCGGTTCCGCCTATCGGCAAAACCGTCCGGGGACCCCGTGGGTGCGGTTACGGTCTGGGCCCATGAAGTTCCTGCACACCTCGGACTGGCACCTGGGCCGCCGGTTCCACGGAGAAGACCTCATCGACGCCCAGCGCAAAGTCCTCGACCACATCTGCGAAACCGTCCGGACCGAACAGGTGGACGCGCTGCTCGTCGCGGGTGACGTCTACGACCGGGCCATCCCCGGCCTCGACGCCGTGCGCCTGTTCAGCCACGCCCTGCACCAGCTGGCGGACCTGGACATACCGACCGTCATGATCAGTGGGAACCACGACTCCGCCCACCGGCTGGGCGTCGGGGCCCGCCTGCTGGCCCGGGCCCGGGTGCACCTGCGGACCGACCCGGCCGACATCGACACCCCGATCCTGCTCGAGGACGCCGAAGGGCCCGTCGCCGTCTACGCAGTGCCCTACCTGGAGCCCACCCTCGTACACACCCAGCTCGGGGCCGAGACGGTGTCCCACCAGGCCGTGCTCACCTCCGCCCTGGACCGCGTCCGCGCCGACCTCGCCACCCGCCCCGAAGGCACCCGCTCCGTCGTCCTCGCCCACGCCTTCATCACCGCGGGCGACACCCCGGCCAGTGAGACCGGCAGCGAACGCAACATCAGTGTCGGCGGCGTCGCCCACGCCGGAGCCTCCGTGTTCGACGGCATCGACTACACCGCCCTCGGACACCTGCACCGGCCCCAACGGGTCACCGACCGCGTCCACTACAGCGGCTCCCCACTGGCCTACTCCTTCTCCGAAGCCGGACACGACAAGTCGCTGACGCTCGTCGACCTGCCGGGAAGCGCCGAACCCACCGTGACCCGCACGGCGTTACCGCCGGACCTGCAGCTTCCACTGGCCCGCATGACGGGCCACCTGGAGGACCTGCTGACCGACCCCGCCCAGGAGACCCTGGTCGAGTCCTGGCTGCACGTCACGCTCACGGACACCGCCCACCCGTACGAGCCGATGGCCCGCCTCAAGCAGCGCTTCCCCCACACCCTGCACATCGAGCACACCCCCGCCTTCATCCCTGCCCAGGCCACCACCTCCTACGGCGAGCGGCTGCGGGGCCGGGGCGACCTCGACATCACCCACGACTTCATCACCACCGTGCGCGGCACCGAGCCCACCGCCGAGGAGAGCGCGCTCCTCCAGGAAGCGATCGACGACTCCCGCACCAGCGCCCAGGAGAAGGAAGCCGTCTGACATGCGCCTGCACACCCTGCACCTGCAGGCGTTCGGCCCCTTCGCCGGCAGCCACACCGTCGACTTCGACGCCCTGACCCGCGACGGACTGTTCCTCCTCCACGGCGACACCGGAGCCGGCAAGAGCACCCTCTTCGCCGCAATCTGCGTCGCCCTCTACGGAGATCCCCCCACCGACCGCAAACTCCAACTGCGCAGCGACCACGCCCCCGCCGGCCTGCTCACCGAGGTGACGCTCGAAGTCACCCTCGCCGGCAAGCGGTTGCGGATCCGGCGCGTACCCGCCCAGCAGAAGCCCAAGGTCCGAGGGGAGGGAACCACCCAGCAGCCGGCCGAGACCCACCTCAGCCAATGGTCACCGGGCCCCTCGGGACAGGGCCACTGGGAAGCCCTGAGCAGGTCCCACAGGGAAGCCGCGGAAGAGATCAAGACACTGCTGGGGATGAGCCGGCAGCAGTTCTGCCAGGTCGTGCTCCTGCCGCAGAACGAGTTCACCAAGTTCCTGCGCGCAAGCGCCTCCGACCGCAAGGACCTGCTCGGCAAGCTCTTCCACACCCACCGGTTCGGATCCGTCGAGAGCTGGCTGGCCGCACGGAAGAACGCCCTCGCCACACAGCGCGACAAGGCCCGTACGTCCGTCGTGCACCTGACGGAACGCATCCAGCAGGAGGCGGGCAAGGAACTGGAGCCCCACGAGGGCGCCCCTCTCGTCGCCGACCCCGCCACCCTCACCGGCCCCGCCCTCGCCTGGGCAACCGCCCTGCACGCCAAGGCCGTCGCCCACGAGCGCGACGCAGCCACCGCCGCCGGGCTGGCAGAGGAGGAGCTGGCCGCCTTCCGCGACGCCGAGCGCGCCGTGCACGAACTCGCCTCCCGGCAGGAAGCCCACCGCCAGGCCGGCGAGCGGCTCAAGGCCCTGGACGAGCAGACGGACTTGCAGGCCGACCTCGGCCGACAACGACAAGAGGCCCTGCAGGGGCAGAAGGTCGCCCCCCTCCTGGAAGCCGCGGCCACCGCCGCCGGCCAGCACGTCCGCGCGCAGGAGGACGAGCGCCGGGCGCGTGCCGCCCTGAGCCCCGAGCACGCGGCGCTCGGCGCCGCCGACCTCACCCGCGCCGGGCAGCGCCTGCGGGCCGACATCGGCGCACTGCAGGCACTCCTGCCCGACGAGACCGCCCTCCAGCAGCAGATGACGGACCTGCGGAAACTGGACGACGAACGCCAGGAACTCGCCCAGGACCTGAACGACGCCGAGGCCTGGCTGGGCGAAGCGCCCCAGCGCCGTACGGAGTTGCGCGCACGGCTCGAAACCGCACGCACCGCAGAGGAGGCGGGCCGAAGGCACACCGCCGCACTGGACCTGCTCGCCGCCCGCGTCGACGCGGCGAAACGCCGTGACGCGCACGTCGAGGAGATCGGCGGGGCCGAGCAGGCCCTCGCGGCGGCGCAGGACGCGGCGAGCGAGGCCGCGCGGGAACACATCGACATCCGGCGCAGGCGCACGGACGGCATGGCCGCCGAACTCGCCCTCGGGCTCACCGACGGCGAACCCTGCGCGGTCTGCGGTTCACCCGTCCATCCGAACCCGGCCGCCCCGCACCCCGACCAGCCCACGGCCGCCGACGAGAAGCAGGCCGAAACCCGCCACGCGCAGGCCCAGGACACCGAGCGCAGGCTCCGGGACGGCCTGCAGCACCTGCTCCAGCAGGCGGCGGCAGCCCGAGGCGAGGCGGGCGGGGACACCGCCCTGGCGGACCTCACAGCCGAACACGCCACGCTGCGGGACCTCCTGGCAGCAGCCCTCGAAGCCGCGGCCGACAGCGGCCCGGCGACCGAGGAACTCGTCGCGCTGGAACGCCGGCACGCCCAGACCGACGAGGCCCGGACCGCAGCGGCCACCAGGCTCGCAGCGGCCGACGCCGCCTACGACGCACTGGCCCACCGCATCCAGGACCTCGACCGGAAGATCACCGGCGCCCGCGCCGGCGAACCGACCCTCACCCTGCGCATCGCGCGGCTCACCCGGACGGCCGACCACCTCACCACCGCGGCCGAACACTCCGGCGCCACCGCGCGCACGGCCGCCGAACACGAGGAGTCCACGCGAGCGGCGCAGCAGGCCGCCCGCTCGGCCGGCTTCGACTCCCCGGAGGCCGCCGCACGGGCGCGACGCTCCGACGAGGAGATCCGCAGCCTGGAAGAAGAGATCGACCAGTGGCGCGAACAGCGCGCCGTGGCCGCCGCGCGCCTGCAGGAACCCGACATCGCCGCGGCCGCGGCCCTGCCGCCCGCCGACCCCGGGGAAGCGACCGGGCGACTCGTCGCCGCCACCGCCCGCCACACCGGCGCGGCCGCCCGAGCCGTACACGCCGCCACGCGCGCCAGTGCCCTCGCGGACCTGCTGGGCCAGCTCACGACCCACATCGAGAACCTGGAACCGGCCGAACACGCCCACCGCACCGTCGACAACCTCCACGGCCTGATCAACGGCACCTCGCCAGGGAACCGGTTGCGCATGCAGCTGGAGGCCTACGTCCTGGCCGCCCGCCTCGAAGAGGTCGTCGCCGCCGCCAACACCCGCCTCACCCGGATGTCGGACCACCGCTACACCCTCGTCCACTCCGACGGCAGGGCCTCGCACGGCGCCCGCTCCGGCCTCGGCCTGAAGATCACCGACTCCTGGACGGGCAAGGAGCGTGACACCGACACCCTCTCCGGCGGCGAATCCTTCTTCGCCTCCCTCTCCCTCGCCCTCGGACTGGCCGACGTCGTCACCGCCGAATCGGGCGGCCAGGCCCTCGACACCCTGTTCATCGACGAAGGCTTCGGCACCCTCGACGAGGACACCCTCCACAAGGTCCTCGACGTCCTGGACTCCCTGCGCGCGCACGACCGTACGGTCGGAGTCATCAGCCACGTCCCGGAACTCCGCCGGCGCATCACCCACCGCCTCCACATCCGCAAGACGACCACGGGCTCGACCCTCGCCCAGCTGACCGAGGCGGAGCAGTAACGCCGTCCTCGCGCTGCGCCCCGTGACACGTTCCGTCCGCCGCCGCGGCGATCGCGGCGGCGGACGGAACTCACCCGTGCGGCCCAATCCGCCGGATTTCAGCGGGGCGGGCCCAGTACCTCCTCGGCGCCGGGAAGGTCGTGGACGCAGACGCCCCGCCCGGTCAGCGGCAACAGCCCCGCCAGCGGGCACGACACGGGCATCTCGTGGTCGACCTCCCACTGCCCGACCTTGTTCCCGCCCGTGTGGTCCGTCGTGCAGACGGCGTACAGGTGGCCGGCGCACCCCCGGCAGAGCAGGGGCTGGTGGCCCTTCACGGGCGTCCCGCCGGGTGCGGCCGACTCGGCGTGCCGCGTCCGGCGGGCGCTTGTACCGTCGGTCGCGACAGGAGTCCTTGAGATCCAAGAGGACCCCACAGGCCGGTTCGCGCATGCGGAACACGTCCCGTCAGCGCGCCGAGCCACCCGTGTGCCGCCCGCGTCGATGCCGAGCCGGTCAGCCCCTCGCGACGCGACAGGGCGCACGCGCAGCCCCCGTGAGAGAGGCCGTGCCGATGTCGAACGATGTTCCGATAGCGAGCCTGCTGCGTGTGGAGAGGGGCGTCGCCGCCCCGGAGGAACTGGCCGCGATCGCGGTCGTCGTCGCCTGTTACGCGAACCGGACCTCCCTCGACCGTGACCGCGGCGCGACGGGCGGCGCCGGGAAGGGGGCCGGCAGCGGCTCCGGCCGCCGCCGTACCGTCCAGTCCGACGCCGGCTGCTGGGCAGGTTGCTGGACCTGCCGCTGAACCCCGTCCGCCGGCCGCGCGCACGGCCGGCGGACGGGGGGAGTGGGTGGTCACGCCCGGCGCAGCACCGTCGAGAGGACCTCGCGCAACGCCGCCTCCGGGTCGGCCGCGGCACCTTCCGAGCGCCAGGCCACGAACCCGTCCGGGCGTACGAGCACGGCGCCGTCGGCGCCCAGCCGGTGGACCTCGGTCCAGGGGGCGCCGCCCTGCGCAACCAGGTCCGCAGCCGGCCCGGAGCCGATCGTGTACGCGTCCAGCCGCACCTTCAGCTGTCCCGCCACCTGCTCCGCGGCCGCCTGCCACGGCGTACCCGCGCCGCTGAGCAGCACGAAGGAACGCTCGTACAGGTCCAGGGTGGAGATCCGCTCACCGGCCCTGGTCAGCCACATGTGCGGGGCCCGGGTCCCGGTGTCGCCCATCGACGTCAGCGTCTCCGGGATGACGGGCCGCCCCGGGTCGCCGCCGACGAGCGCGCCCTGCGTGTAGCAGTAGGCCATCGCCGTGGTGAGGACACCGCTGCCCGGCCCGCCGCCCATGGTGGGCGGAGGCACGTATCCCGGGTGGCTGTGTTCGGCCGAACGGGCCGACGCCCGCTCGCTCGTGGCCCTGGCCACCGGAAGCCGCTCGGCCTGGTAGGTGTCGAGCAGCCCGATGCCCGCCGACCCGTTCAGCACCGCGGCGATCTTCCACGCCAGGTTGTGCGCGTCCTGGATGCCCGTGTTGGAGCCGAAGGCCCCGGTGGGCGACATCTCGTGGGCGGCGTCCCCGGCCAGGAACACCCGTCCGGACGAATACCGCTCGGCCACCCGTTCGGCCGCGTGCCACGGTGCCTTCCCGCCGATCTCCACGTCCAGGTCGGGTACGCCGATCGCCTCGCGGATCTGGTCCACGCACCGCTCGTCGGTGAAGTCCTCAAGGGTCTCGCCCTGGTCGGGGTGCCACGGGGCGTGGAAGACCCACTGGGTGTCGTTGTCCACCGGCAGCAGCGCCCCGTCGGCACCCGGGCGCATCAGGTAGCAGACGATGAAGCGCAGGTCGCCCAGCACCTTCACCAGCCGCTCAGAGCGGAAGGTGACGCTCACGTTGTGGAACAGCTCGCCGTTACCGGTCTGGGGGATCCGCAGCTGCTCGCGGACGGGGCTGCGCGGTCCGTCCGCCGCGATCAGGAAGTCCGCGCGCACCGTGATGTGCTCGCCCGTCGTTCGGTCCTTCACCACGGCGTTCACCCCGGTGGAGTCCTGGTCGAAGCTCATCAGCTCGTTGCCGAAGCGGATGTCGGCGCCCTGCGCCCGGCTCTGCTCGGCCAGCACCGGCTCGATGTTGTTCTGGCTGCACAGACACCACTCCGTCGGGCTGAAACGCGCCAGCGCGCCGGACGGGTCGATGGACTTGATGAGCCAGTTGTGGTCGGCGGCGTCGGTCAGCGACCGCGCCTGCAGAATGCCCTGAATGCCCTCCAGTACGGACGCCGCCCGGCGGATCGCGCGCTCCGCCCCTGCTGTGCGGAACAGCTCCATCGTCCGGGCGTTGATGCCACGGCCGCGCGGGTGCGCGGAGGTACCGGAGTGCTTCTCGACCAGCAGGTGCCTCACTCCGTGGCGGCTCAGGAAAAGCGAGGTGGACAGGCCCACGAGGGAGCCGCCCACGACGAGAACCGGTACGCGAACATCGGCGTTGTCTTCCATCAGCTGCGGGCTCCTGTTTTCTGTGTGGGGGAGTGGACTCTTTATGCCCCCGATCCGGGATGAGGCCCAGTTGATTCGCCGGTTGTCACCCGCTTGATCCTGACATGTAGCGGTACGCCCCTACCCGGATGACGATGAGCGACAGCGGCTCCCCCCGGGACGCGCCGGCCTGTCCTTCCCCGGCGCGGCGGCCGCCGGCCCGGGCGGACGCCACCGGTGACGGACGAGGGGTCCGTACGCGATGGATCTCCACCCCCTCATGAAGGAGTGAGTAGATGACAACCACCCTGTCCGAACGGGTGTCGCAGTCAGCCTTCGACGGCTCCATGCTCCGGGTCGTCCTTCTGATGGACCTCCACGAGGGGACCCAGCAGCGGTTCTTCGAGGCGTACGAAAAGCTCCGCAACGACATCGCGTCGGTCCCGGGCCACATCAGCGACCAGCTGTGCCAGTCCTTCGAGAACCCCTCGCAGTGGCTGATCACGAGCGAGTGGGAGAGCGCCCCGCAGTACCTCGCCTGGGTCAACAGCGAGCACCACGCCGAACAGGTACGCCCGCTCGGCGCATGCGCGCGCTCCATGCGCCCGCTCAAGTTCACCGTCCTGCGCGAGACCGGCCGGGGCTACGACCAGGCGGCCCGCCCCTCCACGGCGCGCCTGCAGTCCACGCCCCGCCTGGGCGCCGGCATCGTTCGCCACGCCCTGACCTTCACGGTCAAGCCGGGCAGTGAGAAGGAGGTCGCGGCGATCCTGTCCAGCTACGCCTCCCCGGCGGCCCGCGTCGACGACCACACCCGCCTGTGCCGCACCTCGCTGTTCATGCACGGCAACCGGGTGGTGCGGACGGTCGAGGTCCAGGGCGACCTGATGGCAGCCCTGCGGCACGTCTCGGAACAGCCCGAGGTGCGCGCCGTCGAGGAGGCCATCAACCCCTACCTCGAACAGGACCGCGACCTCGGCGACCCGGAGTCGGCCCGCATGTTCTTCATGCGCGCCGCCGTCCCGGCCGTCCACCACATCGCCGCACCGGAGCCCGAGTCCGCCGAGGTGCAGCGGCACGCGATCTACTACCCGGCGAAGCCCGGCTGCGGCCAGGCGCTCGCCAGGTTCCTCGCCCGGCAGGACGAGGCGGCCGCACGCCGGTCCACGAGCCCCGTTCGGAGCAGCAGCATCTTCCAGCGCGACGACATCGTCGTCCGGCTGATCGACGTGCGCGGCCCGCTGAAGGCCGACCCCGAGACCGTCTACGGAGTCTCGGGCCCCCGCAAGGCCGCGGTGCTCGACCGGCTGACGCTCGCGCCCGGCGGGCGGACTCGCTCCGCGCACCACACCATGAACCTGATCACCGACCGCCGGGCACCCGCGCAGTCCTGATCCCCCCGGGCCGTCCGGCCCCACCCACCTCGACCCCCCACCCCGATCTCCGTCGAGGCTCTCCCCACACGCCAGGAGGCACTCACCATGACCCAACAGCGCCCACGCATCGTGGACCTGAGCGAGACGCCGCCCAACCGCCGGCGCGGTGGCGACCTGAGGGCCGTACTCACTCCGACCTCGGTGGGTTCGACCAGCGGCTTCATGGGCCTGGCCATCATGGCCCCCGGAGAGTCGATCGCCGAGCACTACCACCCGTACTCCGAGGAGTTCGTGTACGTCGTCAGCGGCCGGCTGGAGGTCGACCTCGACGGGGAACCCCACCCGCTGCGCACCGACCAGGGACTGCTCGTCCCCCTGAACACCCGCCACCGCTTCCGCAACGTCGGGGACACCGAGGCCCGCATGGTCTTCCACCTCGGCCCCCTCGCCCCGCGCCCCGAGCTGGGACACGTGGACACCGAACAGGCGCCGAACCCGGAGGGAACCGCATGGGAGCAGCCGCCGGACCGTACAGGAGCGGTCTCGTGACCCGCCGGCGGGTGGCCGTCACCGGAGTGGGCGTCGTCGCGCCCGGCGGCATCGGCGTCCGCGACTTCTGGGACCTGCTGGCCAACGGCCGTACGGCGACGCGGGCCATCAGCCTCTTCGACCCGAAGGGATTCCGCTCCCGGATAGCCGCGGAGGTCGACTTCGACCCCGCCGCGCACGGCCTCGACGACGAGGAGACGGCCCGCGCGGACCGGTACATCCAGTTCGCCCTGGTCGCCGCCCGCGAGGCGGTGCGCGACGCCGGACTCGACCTCACCTCCGACGAGGTCTGGCGGACCGGTGTCTCCCTCGGCACCGCCGTCGGCGGCACCACCCGTCTGGAGCACGACTACGTCGCCGTCAGCCAGTCCGGCTCCTGGTGGGACGTGGACCACAAGCTGGCCGGCCGGCACTTGCACCGGGCGTTCACGCCGGCCACCCTCGCCTCCGCCGTCGCGGAGCAGACGGGAGCACGCGGGCCCGTCCAGACCGTCTCCACCGGCTGCACATCGGGACTCGACGCCATCGGGTACGCCGTGCACGCCATCGCCGAGGGCCGGATGGACGTGTGCATCGCCGGAGCCTCGGACTCGCCGATATCGCCGATCACCGTGGCCTGCTTCGACGCCATCAAGGCGACCTCGCCCAACAACGACGACCCGGCCCACGCCTCCCGTCCGTTCGACGCCGACCGGGACGGGTTCGTCCTCGGCGAGGGCGGCGCCGTCCTCGTCCTCGAAGAGCTGGAACACGCCCGCGCCCGCGGTGCGACCGTCTACTGCGAGATCGGCGGCTACGCCACCTTCGGCAACGCCCACCACATGACCGGGCTGACCACCGAGGGCCTGGAGATGGCCCGCGCCATCGAAACCGCCCTCGCCCAGGCCGGGATCGCCGCCGACGAGATCGACTACGTCAACGCGCACGGCTCCGGCACCAAGCAGAACGACCGCCACGAGACCGCGGCGGTCAAGAGGGTCCTGGGCGACCACGCATACAAGACGCCGATGACCTCCATCAAGTCCATGGTGGGTCACTCCCTCGGCGCCATCGGGGCCATCGAACTCGCGGCCTGCGTCCTCGCCATGGTCCACCAGGTGGTGCCGCCGACCGCCAACTACGAGACCCCCGACCCCGAATGCGACCTGGACTACGTGCCCAAGGTCGCCCGGGACCGGAAACTGCGCAGCGTGCTCTCCGTGGGCAGCGGCTTCGGCGGCTTCCAGTCCGCCGTGGTCATGACCCGGCCGAAGGAGGAGGTCTCGTGACCAGCCGTACGGTCATCACGGGCATCGGGGTCGTCGCGCCCAACGGCGTCGGCGCCGACGCCTTCTGGAAGGCGACCCAGTCCGGCGTCAGCGTCCTGGACCGCGTCACCAGGTCGGGCTGCGAGCACCTGCCGCTGCGCGTCGCGGGCGAGGTCAGGGGCTTCGACCCCGGCGCCCTGGTCGAGGACCGCTTCCTCGTCCAGACCGACCGGTTCACCCACCACGCCCTCGCCGCGGCCGACCTCGCACTGGAGGACGCCCGGCTCGGCCGGGCCGACTACGAGGGCGACCCGTTCTCCTTCGGCGTCGTCACCGCCGCCGGCTCCGGCGGCGGTGAGTTCGGCCAGCGCGAACTGCAGCACCTCTGGGAGCAGGGGCCGCGTTTCGTGGGCCCGTACCAGTCGATCGCCTGGTTCTACGCCGCGAGCACCGGCCAGATCTCCATCCGCCGCGGGCTGAAGGGGCCTTGCGGGGTCGTCTGCAGCGACGAGGCGGGCGGGCTCGACGCCTTCGCGCACGCCGACCGGGCGATCCGCCAGGGCAGCCGGGCCATGCTGGTCGGAGCGACGGAGGCGCCCCTCGCGCCGTACTCCATCGTCTGCCAGCTGGAGTACGAGGGGCTGAGCACCCGGGACGACCCGGAGCGCGCCTACCGGCCGTTCACCGACCAGGCCTGCGGCTACGTCCCTGCGGAGGGCGGCGCGATGTTCGTCGTCGAGGCCGAGGACGAGGCCCGCCGCCGCGGCGCCACCGTACGCGCCGTACTGGCCGGGCACGCCGCGACCTTCAGCGGCACCCGACGGCGGGACGAGGCCGGCGAGGGGCTGGCCCACGCCGTCCGCGGCGCCCTCCGGGAAGCCCGCTGCGCCCCCGAGGACATCGACGTCGTCTTCGCCGACGCCCTCGGGACCCCGGAGGCGGACGCGGCCGAAGCGGCCGCGATCCTCCACGCCCTCGGCGACCACGGACGCAAGGTGCCGGTCACGGCGCCCAAGTCCGGTACCGGCAGGGCGTACTGCGCGGCTCCCGCGCTCGACACCGCGGCCGCGGTCCTGGCCCTGGAGCACGGCGTCGTCCCGCCGACCCCGAACGTCTACGACGTGTGCCACGACCTCGACGTGGTGACGGGCAGCGCCCGGTCGGCGGAACTGCGCACCGCGCTCGTGCTCAGCCGCGGCCGGATGGGCTCGAACTCCGCGCTCGTCGTCCGCAAGGGCTCCCCGACGGCCTCCTAGTCCGCTGGACCCGAGCGGCCCCTCACAGGAAGAGAGCACACATGTCCGACCGACTGACCGTGGAGGAACTGGCGGCCCTGATGAAGACCGCCGGCATCACCGTCGATCCCACCGAGATGGCGAGCCGTCCGGACTCCTCCTTCGACGAGTTCGGCCTCGATTCGCTGGGCCTGCTCGGCATCGTCGGTGAGCTGGAGAACCGGCGCGGACGGGCCCTGCCCACCGACGCCGACCGCTGCAAGACCCCCGGGGAATTCCTCGACCTCGTCAACAACAGCCTGATGACCGGAGCCTGACATGCCAGGACACACCGAGAACGAGATCACCGTCAACGCGCCCGTGGAGCTCGTGTGGGAGATGACCAACGATCTCCCCAACTGGCCCCAGCTGTTCAGCGAGTACTCCTCGCTGGAGATCCTCGAGCAGAAGGGGGACACCACCACCTTCCGCCTGACCATGCACCCCGACGAGAACGGCAAGGTGTGGAGCTGGGTCTCGGAGCGCACCGTCGACCGCCAGGGCCTCACGGTCCGCGCCCGGCGCGTGGAGACGGGCCCCTTCGCCCACATGGACATCCACTGGCAGTACTTCAAGGTGCCCGGCGGCACCCGGATGAAGTGGACCCAGGACTTCGCGATGAAGCCCGAGGCGCCCGTGGACGACGACTGGATGACCGACAACATCAACCGCAACTCCCCGATCCAGATGGCGCTCATCCGCGACAAGATCGAGCAGCGCGAACGCGAGGGCCGCGCTCCGGCCGCCAGCCGTCTCTGAAACGAAAGGCAGGCAGTCGGATGAACGACACGCACCGCGCTCTCATCGTCGCCCGCATGGCGCCGGGATCGGGCCCCGACATCGCCGAGCTCTTCGCGGACTCGGACGCGGGTGAACTGCCGCACCTGGTAGGGGTCACACGCCGGAGCCTCTTCCAGTTCGGCGACGTCTACATGCACTTCATCGAGGCGGACCGGCCGCCCGGCCCGGCCATCGCCAAGGTCACCGAGCACCCGGAGTTCCGGATGCTGAGCGAGCGCCTCACGGCGTACGTCAGTCCGCACAACCCGGAGACCTGGCGCAGTCCGAAGGACGCCATGGCCCACGAGTTCTACCGCTGGGAGAACCCCGGCGCGAAGTGACCCGGCGGCCCGGACGGGACCCGCACACCGGCGTGTGCGGGTCCCGCCGCGCGTGGGCCGGCCACGGAAACAGGGCAGAGCAGCGGAGCAGCAGAGAAGCAGCAGAGAAGCAGCGGACGAGCAGGAGACGGCATGAACCCGACCGACACCGACCACTTCCCGGCGGATCCGGGCCGCCCGCACGACGGCGAGCACCCGCGCACCTCGCTGCGCGCGCTCGTGCTGTCCGGGTCCTCCCGTACCGGCTCGGTCAACGTCCGCCTCGCGGCCCTCGTCGCCGCGATGGTGCGCGAGGCCGGGGCCGTCGCGGAACCCGTCACCCTCCGCGACTTCCCCATGCCGCCCTACGACGGCGACGCCGAAGCCGGCGAGGGGCTGCCGGAGGGCGCCCTGGCCCTGTGCAAGCGGATCGAGGCCGCGCAGGCGCTGATCATCGCCTCGCCCGAGTACAACGCCTCCGTGCCCGGCGTCCTGAAGAACGCCGTCGACTGGGTCTCCCGCTACCGTCCGCAGCCCTTCAAGGACAAGCAGACCCTGCTGGTCTCGGCTTCGCCCTCGATGGTCGGCGGCAACCGGGGTCTGTGGGCCCTGCGCGTTCCCCTCGAACACCTCGGCGCCCGCGTCTACCCCGACATGTTCAGCCTGGCGGGCGCCCACCAGGCCTTCACCGAGGACGGCGCCCTGACCGACGCGGACCTCGGCGAGCGGCTCGGCGCGACGATCGGCTCCTTCCTCGACCTCGTCGAGGCGGACACCCGCTACCTGTGCCTCCAGCGCCGCTGGTACGAGTTCCTGGGCGACCGCACCGACGCCCCGGTCACCTCCCGCGCCCAGGACTGATCATCATCGGCCACGGGGGGTGAGCTATGTTTGGCGCGAGTGACGTGAGAAGGAGGCCCTCCGGTGTCATCGGGGCAGCAGGCACGCGCGCAAGCGGCTGCGATCACGCCGAGCGGTCAGTCGGCCACGGAGGTCCGCCCTCCGGCCGACCGGCTCCTCGCGCTCTTCGACGGCCGCCGCCTGTCCCCGGGCCAGCGGCGCATCGCCCAGTACCTGATCGACCACCTCACCGAGGCCGCGTTCTTGTCGATCACCGAGCTCGCCGAACGGGTGGGCGTCAGCCAGCCCTCCGTCACCCGGTTCGCGGCCTCCCTCGGTTTCAGCGGCTACCCGGCCCTGCGCGACGTGCTCCAGCCGATCGCGTTGAGCGCGGTGGCCGGCGCCCCGGACACCCGTGAGCAGATCCGCCGCAACGAACTCCAGGCGGCCGTCGACGCGGAGATCGAGAACCTGGAGAACGTACGCCGGCTGCTCGCCGACACCAACCAGGTGCTGGACATCGGCCGAGAGCTGGCCGCATCGGTGCCGCTGACGATCCTCGGGCTGCGCATCTCGGTCTCCCTCGCGGAGTACTTCGCGTACGCGGCGCGGCGCATCCACCCCGACGTGCGCCTCGTGACGCGCGGCGGCAGCGTGGCCTTCGACGCGCTGCTCCAGTCCAGGGCGGCCGGCGGGACCTGGGTGCTGGCGTTCGCCATGCCGCGGCACGCCAAGGAGACCCTGTCCGCCGTCCGCGCGGCCCGCAGCACCGGGCTGCGGGTGGTCCTGATCACGGACCCCACCCTCGGGCCCCTGGTGGACGAGGCCGACGTCGCCCTGACCGCGGCGACCGGTTCCCGCCTGGTGTTCGACTCCTACGCGGCGCCCGGGATGCTCTCGGCGGCCCTGCTGCAGGCGATGGCGGATGCGGATCCGGAGCGGACCCAGGCCCGTCTGGAGGACTACGAGCACGTGGCCGACCAGCACGGCTTCTTCCTGTAGACGTTCTTCAGGCCCTCCGCGCGAGTTCACCAGGCGATATTCAGCCTTCGAAGTGCATGAAATTTTTCATGCGCTTGCTTACTCGACGGTATATATGTTTACTGACGGACGGCGCTCCTGATCCACCAGATGCCAAGGAGGACGACCCCACGTCCTCTCGAACGCGCCGCGGTACGACGAACCTCCTCCTCACGTCGCGACCGCGGGTCGAGTCCAGGCTTTCGGATCCCGCAGAGCGCCCATGGCGGCCTCGGTCAACCCCTGGGCCGAGGCCGCCCCTCAGAACGTCTCGATCAGAGCTTCGACACCACTCGGAAGTGACGAGAATGCCCCAGACGGCCACGTTTACGCTCAGCCCGGACTGGCCCCTGCAGGTCAAGGCGCCCGGTACCCACGACTGGGAGCGCACGGCCACGCGCTGGCTGCGGGACCTCCTCCCGGCCCGCTACGGCGGCTACCTGACCCTCACCCGTCACCACGCACTCCTCGCCCGGCACGTCCAGCTCCAGCTCCAGCACGAGATGCGCGCGGTGCGGGCGGCCCTGCAGACCAGCCGCGCCGAGCTGCCCACGATGGGCATAGCCGAGTCGGTCATCGAGAACTCGATCAGGATGTACGCCCTGGAGCTCGAGCAGCTGGGCCGCCTCGCCCGCGGTGCGCGGCTGGTCTCGGACGCGCTCCTGGTGGGCACCCCCGCCCAGCGCCGGCGCTGACCGGCGGCTCCGGAGCGGCCCTCAGGCGGTCTGCCACGAGCGCAGCCGGGCGGCGACGTCGAAGACGCTGACGCGCAGCATGCGGATGTCGGTGATGAGGTCGCGCCACTGCTCGTAGGAGGCCTCGACCGCCTTCCCGGAGGCCTCGATGTAGGCGACGGCCACCCCGTAGGCGAAGTACTCGTTCGAGGTGGGCAGCGGCCGGAGCAGCACGATCGCGTCGAGCAGGGCGGCCGCGCGCCAGTAGGCGTCGGGGTCGTCCACTTCCAGGCTGGGCGTGTTGACCCGGTGCCGGGCCACGGCGGCGACCAGGGCGGAGTGGTCGGCCACCTCCACGTCCTTGAACAGCGCCTCCTGCCGCTCCAGCAGCCAGCGGTGATCGATGTGCAGTTCCACGCGTCCGAGTATCCCCGCCCCGCCCCCGCCCGTGGGGCTTTTCGGCCCCGACGGTGGGGACGGCGTCCGCTCCGTGCGTCGCTCCCGCCGTCGGTCGCGCCTGCGCTCGCACGGCGCCCCGCGAGATCCGATCGCGCAGAGGTGTTCCGCGGCGGGACTTTGCCTCCTACGGTCTGTGCAGCACAGTTCCGGACCAGGAGGCAGCGTGAAGCGCGAGATCGGCATGGACATCGACCAACTGGTGACGGCGATGCAGGCGGTCGACGAGGCGGGGCGGCTCTTCGAGGAGGCGCTCGCGGCGTACGAGTCGCGCGGCCTGAAGCGCACCAGCGACGACTTCAAGGTGGCGGGCGGCTCCGTGCAGACGCTCCAGGGCGCCGAGGAGATGGCCCTGGGCACCCGGAAGTTCCTCGCCGAGCTCGCGCTGATCCTCGGCTACGCGACGGCCGGCATCGAGGACCGCGTGCCCGCCCGGCCGGCGGTCGCCCGGGCCGGTTTCACCGGCATCAGCGGCGGCGGCGCCCGGATGGCGCGCCCGCTGCTGGACCCGACGCTGCGGGGACTGCGCCTGCTGCTCGACGTCGACTTCTTCGAGCCCGCCTTCAAGGCAGAGATCGAGGAGGTCATCCGCGCCGAGAAGGCGACCTACCCCGACCCCGCCACGTTCCGCATCCGCGCGTCGGCCGACGCCGCCGCCTCCGTAGGCCGAACGCGCTGACCCCGGGATGCCGGACCGGTCCGGCCGGGCGAGGCTGGGGGTATGCATCATGCGCCCGTCGTCGTACACCGCATCTTCCCGTCGGGAGGCCGGCAGGTCACCCTGCGGACCGCCAACAGGGAGGAGCCCCTCGGCCTGGCCCGCTCGGACGAGGACCTCATCGAGTTCCTGCGGCGGGCGGGCATGCCCGACCCCGACGACGTCGTCCTCGGCGGCACCGAACTGGTGGAGTGGGAGTCGGACACCCCGCACGTCTACGAGGCGGACCAGCCGACCGGAGACCTCCCCTGACCCTGTCTTCCCGGGAGGCCCGGTGCCTCGACTCCCTGCGGCGCCGGTGGAGCCCGCCCCGGCAGCCGGTTCGCGGGGCTCGACCGGCCGGGGCGCCTCCTGGAGGATGCGGAAGGCGGCCAGATCCACCCCGGGCGGCAGCGCCAGGGCCTCGCCCTCGGCCGTCACCTCCACCCGGAGCCCGGCCGCGGCCGCCTGCTCGACCAGCTCGGGGAGCCTGTCGAGCCCGGGCGCGGGCGTCCGGGGTGCCTCGCCGGGGCACCGGAGGGTGTCGAGGACCTGCCGGACCTCGCCCAGCGCCTCCTCGCTGGCCGCCTTGATGGTGGACAGGGCGCTACGGGCCTGTTCGGGATCGGAGTCGAGCAGCGCCAGGCCGACGCCGGCCTGCACATTGATCACCGAGATGCTGTGGGCGAGGACGTCGTGCAGCTCGCGGGCGATCCGCAGCCGCTCCTCGTCCACCCGGCGTTTCGCGGCCGCGGCCCGCTCGGAGCGCTCGCGGGCCCACTGCTCCCGGCGTACGCGGACCAGCTCGGCGACGGCGAGCACCGCGAGCACCCAGGCGGTGACGCCCACTTCCTGCGCCCAGGGCGTCGGGCCGTCCCCGGCGGGCGGGAGCCACCGGTACAGCCAGTGCCCGATGAGCAGGTGCCCGGCCCAGAGCAGGCCGACGGCTCCCCAAGCGGCCCGGCGCCGCCCGGCGACGACGGCGGCGAAGCAGGCCAGGGCGAGGCTGAGGAACACGGGGCCGTACGGATAGCCGCAGGCCACATAGACCAGGGTGACCACGCTGACCCCATAGGCGACGGCCGCCGGATACCGGTGCCGCACCACGAGCAGGGCGGGCCCGATGAGCAGCAGGCGCAGGGTGGGCCATCCGCCCGCTCTGGGCGTGGGCGGCCCACCCGGCGCCGACCTGTGCGAAGACCGCGACGAGCAGCGCGGAGCGCCAGGCCGGGCCCCGCCCGGCCCGCTCCACCCATTGCCGCCACGGGGGACCCGGGCGCTCGCGCAGCTCGTCCATACCGCCACGCTATGCCGCCCCCGCCGTCACCCGCGTCACCCCGGCGTAGCGTTTTCGGCGTACTCCCCACGTAGTACCCGTATGACATCGCCCGGTATCGCCAGGCATGGTCAGGACTGCGCCGGCGGGAGGAACCGGATGTTCCGCCCCTGGCGCCGACGGGTTGGAGCGCTGACGTACATTGTCCAACGGCCCGCTGGGCCGGGACGGACAAATAGGGCGAGTGTGGGCAGGAGTGGCCAGGACATGGCACGACGCGGACGTGACGGGGCGGACCTCGGAGTCACCTCCGTCGAGCCCGCCGTCCCGGGCCCCGAGATAGCCGCGGCCGCCGACGACGGGCACCTCGCGCCGGGTTGGCTGCGCCTGGGACGCGACGGCCGGCTGACCGCCTACGCGAGCTGCGCCGAGGGTCTGGTGCGGTGGACCGAGTCGGCACCAGGCTCGGACGTCTGGCACGGCCCCGACCTCTTTCCCGTGGAGGGGTGGGGCGGCCGCTTCACCCTCACCCAGGACGCGAACGGTTTCGTCTGGTTCGCCGGGACCCGCTACCGGGAGGGCGCGCCGAACGGTCGCGAACTGGTCGTCGCCGCCCAGTACCAGACCGGCCGCCCGCTCGGAGACTGGCGCTCCGTCGGCAACCCGTTCCCGGAGAAGGAGGAGGAGCCCCAGCCTGTGCAGGGGGACCCGATCGTGCTGCCCGACGGCGCCGGCGCGCTCCACGTGCTCGCCACCCGCTTCGGGATCGGCGCACGGGGCCGGACCCGTCGGCCTGACGGCATATGGGGTAAATGGCAGGATTATCAGGGCAAATGGGTGCGTGGTGCCGTCGTTCCGCTGGTGACGACCCTGGGGCGGGCGGAGTTCCTGGTTCCGTTCCGGGGCGGGGCCTCGTACTGGGGTCAGAGCGGACCGGGCGCCGACTTCAAGTGGTTCGGGCGCATGCAGGCCGACGCCGTCGAGGGGACGCACAGCTCCTTCGAGACCGGCTCGGGCACGGGCACCTACTTCTGGCGGCACCCGGCGGACGGTGGCGTGATCGCCTACCGCCCGCAGGCCCGCGCCGGCGCTGCGTCCATGTTCATGCCGTTGGGCGGCGCCGGCGGAGTGGGTCCCGTGGGCATCACCCGTGCCCGGATCAACGGCTACGACTGCACCGTCCTGCTCCAGCGTGGCGCCGAGGGGTATCCCGAGATCGCCGCTTACCCCACGGAGGGTGAGCAGTACGGCGCCTGGTGGGCACCCGTGGGGGATCGGTGTGCAGGGTTGCCCGCCATCGCCCGCGACGCCCGCGGCGCGGTCACGATCGCGATGATCGACACGGGCGGCGGGTTGCGGATCGCCCGCCAGGACCTTTCCGACGCGGGCCTCGTGTTCGGGCCCTGGTGCCACGTGGGGTGACCTACCTCACCGCGTACAGGGGCGCTCCGGCGCCGGAATGCCATCCCCCGCATACGCCGCCCCAACCGATGGGTAGTTGACGCGTCCAACACGCGTCGGATGCCATCACTCGTTCGCATGCGTGAAGGTTTGGGGGGCTTGAGCGCTTGTGAATAGTTGCTCGGCGTTGAGCAGTTGGCCTACGCTGCGCACACCCTGTGAAGGTCGTATAAGTGTGCGGTCACGGGGGTGGGGAGGGTCGAGCGTGCGGGGAGCGGTGGTGACCAGATTCAGGGGCGGGTCTGGCGGCACGCCGCAGCATCTCCCGGTGCGCCGTGACAAGTGCGTCTACCGAGGAGTTTGCTGAGTGGCAGGTATGCCCCGCCTGAGCGTCGTCGTGCCCTTCCAGGACGTCGAGATCTACCTCCAGGAGTGCCTGGAGTCGATTGCCAGGCAGACGTTCCGCGACCTCGAAGTCATCATGGTGGACGACGGCTCCACCGACTCCTCGACGGCGATCGCCTCGGACTTCGCCCGCAGGGATCCGCGCTTCCGGCTGCTGCGGCAGGAACCGATGGGTCCGGGCCACGCCCGGAACGTCGGCATCCGCGCTGTGCACCCGCAGGC
The DNA here is from genome assembly GCF_036170895.1 of Streptomyces erythrochromogenes. Classification (NCBI taxonomy): domain Bacteria; kingdom Bacillati; phylum Actinomycetota; class Actinomycetes; order Kitasatosporales; family Streptomycetaceae; genus Streptomyces; species Streptomyces erythrochromogenes. The sequence continues at coordinate 7,671,144 of NZ_CP108036.1, forward strand.
CGAGTTCCTCGCCTTCGTCGACGGCGACGACGTCATACCCGAATACGCCTACGAGTTGCTCGTGCAGACCCTCGAGGCCTCCGGCTCCGACTTCGTCTCCGGCAACGTGCAGATGATGAACTCCACCAAGAGGTGGCAGTCGCCGCTGCACAAGGCGCCCATGCGGGCCAGCAAGCGCGGCACGCACATCACCAGGCTGCCCGACCTCATCTACGACCGCACCGTGTGGAACAAGGTGTTCAGGCGGTCCTTCTGGGACTACCACTACATCGCCTTCCCCGAAGGCGTCATGTACGAGGACTCCTGGGTCAACATGTTCGCCCACTTCCGGGCCGCCAAGGTCGACATCCTCACGGACATCGTCTACTTCTGGCGCCGGCGCGAGGGCGGTGCCGCACCCTCCATCACCCAGCGGCACACCGAGTTCAGCAACCTCCAGGACCGTGTCGCCGCCGTCCAGTCGGTCAGCCGGTTCCTCGCCGGACACCGCGCGAGGTCCTATTCCGACCACAAGCGCAAGTACGACCTCGCCTGCCTGAAGTCGGACCTGATGCTGCACCTGAAGGTGCTCCCGGACGCCGACGAGGAATACCGCGAAGCGTTCATGCAGTGGGCGAACGAGTTCCTCGACGAGGCCGACGACGACATCATCAACGAACTGCCCGCCGATGCCCGCGTGAAGTGGCTGCTGGTGCGTGAGGGCCGGCTGAAGGAACTCCTCGACGTCGTCGAGTTCGAGCGCAAGGGCGGCCCCATGCCCGTCCAGCGGCGCTTCCACCGCTACCTCAAGTACCCCTACCTGGGCGACCGGTCGATAGGCCTCGACAAGAGTGCCTACCGGCTGGACAAGGAACTCTCGCTGCACGGCTCGCTGTCCCGCGCCGCGTGGGACGACTCCGACCACCTCACCCTGGAAGGCTCGGCCTACGTCCGCTTCATCAACGTGCACAAGCGGCACATGTCCATGAAGGCGATCGCGCTCCGCAACAAGAAGCAGGGCCGCGTCGTCGTCGCCAAGGCGAAGACCACCTACTACCCGCAGGCCACCGAGTACTCGAACCAGAACCGCTACTGCTACGACTGGTCCGGGTTCCAGGTCCGCTTCGACGTCTCCCGGCTCAAGCGCAAGGGAGAGTGGGTCGAGGGGACCTGGGACGTGGCGGCCGGAGTCCTGAGCCGAGGACTGTTCCGCTACAAGGGCATAGCCCGTGGCAGCGCGGGCAGCGCGGCCAACCCGCCCTACCGGTACGTGGACAAGAACGTCCGCGTGGTGCCACTCTTCCTCCAGGGAAAGCTCAAGCTCCGCGTCGAGACGGTCCGTTGCCGTATCACCCGGCACCGCATCGTCGGTGACAACCTCGAACTCGGCGGCGTCTACCTCGGTCCCCGCCTCCCCGAGTGGGGAAAGTTCCGGGTGACCAGCATGAGCGGCGCCGGCCGGCACGACTCGTGGGTCCACTTCCAGCCCGGAGGCGAAGGGTGGTACACCTTCGTCACGCGCATCCCGACCAAGGCGCTGGTCCCCGGGCACCGCACCAACGCCTCGGAAGGCGTTCCGGAGACCTGGAACACCGGCGCCAACGGCTGGAAGACCACCTTCCACGTCGAGGGCCGCAAGGCCGCCATCTATCCCGTCATGGCGGAGGACGCCACCGACGGCCACTACCGGATGCCGGGAGGGTTGCAGACCGAAGGCGGGGACCGCGAGGTCTTCGTGCACCGCAACGGCTCCGGCTACGTGGTGCTGTTCGAACGCGACACCCTGCCGCTGGCCAAGTCGGCCACCTGGCGCCAGGACGGCTCCCTCGAGGTCGTCGTCGGCTACGCCGCGCAGGACATGCTCGACGCCTCCGAGTACGCCACGGCGCACGTCGTCGTACGCTCCCGCGCCCACGGGGCGGAACGTGTCGTCCCGATCACCTGGCACGGCGACGACTTCAGGTTCGTCGTCACGCCCGCCGCGATGCGCACGCTGGCCGGCGACGTGCCGCTCGCCTCCGGCCGCTGGGACTTCTTCCTGCGCCGCCAGGACCCCTCCGCCGTCACCCCGGAGAACCGCTCCGGCGACCTCATGGTCAAGATGACGCAGGATCTGATCCCCACCCTGCCCCGTGAGATGAGCAGCAACGAGCGGCGCTACGAACTCCAGTCGGAGGCCTACGACCGGCTCTCGCTGCTGGTGCACTCGGCGATGCCGGACGAGGCCCGCGGCCCGTACCGGCAGAAGCTCATGCGCACCAAGACGTACCCGGACGCCCGCCGCAAGCCGGTGACCGCCGCCGTGCTCTTCGACGCCTTCAAGGGAACCCAGTACTCCGACAGCCCGCGCGCCCTCCACGAGGAGATGGTCCGCCGGGGCACCGACCTCGAACACCTGTGGGTGGTGCGCGACGACCAGGTCGCCGTCCCGCCCACCGCCCGTCCCGTACGCATGTGGTCCCCGGACTGGTACGAGGCCATGGGCCGGGCGAAGTACATCGTCGCCAACAACCACCTCCCCGACTGGTTCGAGAAGCGCGACGGCCAGGTCGTCGTGCAGACCTGGCACGGCACCCCGCTCAAGCGCATCGGCCACGACATCGAGGCCGTGCACTTCGCGGACAAGCGCTACCTGGAGCGCGTGGAGAAGGAGGTGCAGAACTGGGACATGCTGGTGTCCCCGAACAGCTTCAGCACCCCGATCCTCAAGCGTGCCTTCCAGTTCCCGGGCGAGATGGTCGAAAGCGGCTACCCGCGCAACGACATCCTGCGACGCGCGGACTCCGGACGGGCGGCGGAAGTACGCCGCCGCATCGGCCTGCCGCCGGGCAAGAGGGTCGTCATGTACGCGCCGACCTGGCGCGACGACCAGTTCTACGCCCCCGGCAAGTACAAGCTCGACTTCCGCATCGACCTCGACGACGCCAGGGCGCGGCTCGGCCACGACCACGTCCTGCTCGTGCGGCGCCACCCGAACGTGGTGGACCCGGTGCCGGGCGCCGGCGACGGCTTCGTCTTCGACGTGTCCGACTACCCGGACATGGCGGACCTCTCCCTGATCGCCGACGTGATGATCACGGACTACTCCTCCCTGATGTTCGACTTCGTCAACACCGGGCGGCCGATCCTCTTCTTCACCTACGACCTCGACCACTACCGGGACACCCTGCGGGGCTTCTACTTCGACTTCGAGCAGTCCGCGCCGGGGCCGCTGGTGTTCACCTCCCCCGAGCTGATCGGGGCGATCCGCAACGTCGACCGCATCCAACACGGCTACGCCGCCCGCTACCGCTGGTTCCAGCAGGAGTTCTGCGACCTCGACGACGGCTACGCCTCGGCCAGGCTGACCGACCGCATCCTGATCGCCGGCGGGGATCTCGACCCCGCTCGGGCCCAGGCCCCGGCCGTGGGAACGGTCGGTGGCCGCGCAGTGGCCCACCCGGGCCCGGCGGGCCACCCCGCAGGCCAGACAGGTCCCTGGAACGGAGGCACCCTCGGCCAGGTGCCGCGCCAGCCGGTGAGAAGAATGGATTCCGAGCATGTCTAAGGCAGCCCAGACCACACGCCGCGTCTTCAGCGGTGTGGACTCCGCCGGGGCGGTGCCCATCGAGTACAAGTTCTCGCACGCGCGCAACGGCAACCGCCACCTGGTCGTCGTCTTCGCGAACCGCTACGCGCCCGGCGAGTGGGGCTGGGCGACGGGAAAGCTCGACCTGCTCCGGTCCAACATCCTGTGGGTCCGCGACCTGTTCGACGGCGCGAACACCTACTACCTGTGCAAGGGGATGGACTTCTCCCTGGAGCAGTCCGTCGCCGGGCTCATCTCGCGCGTCATGAACGCGCTGGAGCTCTCCCCGGACCAGGTGACCATGTTCGGCAGCTCCAAGGGCGGCAGCGCGGCCCTGTTCTTCGGACTGAAGTACGGCTTCAGGAACATCGTCGCCAGCGTGCCCCAGTTCCAGATCGGCACCCGCGTCATGGAGGGCAACCCCGACGCCGTCCGCGTGATGATGGGCGAGGCGACGGAGCAGAACGTACGCGTCCTCGACTCGGTCCTGCCCGACCTCGTCCGCAGCGGTGCGAACCCGTCGGCCAACATCTACCTGATTACCTCACCCCAGGACGAGCAGTACGCACGTCAGGTCGAGCCGTTCATCGGGCACTTCCAGGGGCGCGAGAACTTCAACTTCATCTACAACGACTCGCCCCTCATCACCGACCACGGGAAAGTCACCCTGCGCAACCTCCCCACCCTCATCGGGCTGCTCAACCTCCTCGTCGAGGGCATAGCCCCCCGCCTGGGCATGGTCCGCAACGGCTACGAGCAGCCGGAGCGCGACAAGTCGGCGATCGAGGCGTTCCTCACGCAGACCTCCCTGGTGCAGGCCGGCGACTCCTTCCCCCGGCCGGTGGTCCTGACGCCGACGCCGGAGGAGCGGGTCCCGGCGAACCTGGTCCGCTTCGCGGGTACGGCCGTGGGCGCGGTGCGGGTCAGCTTCTGGGAGGACGGCAAGCACAAGGGCTCGGCGCCCGTCGCCGCCGACGGCACCTGGTTCTGGGAACGCACCACCCCCTGGGCCAAGGGCCGACACGTCGTCAGGCTGTTCGCCGCGGACGCGAACAACTACCAGACCGAGCGCACCGAAGTCGTCTTCACCGCAGTGGAGCACGCTTCCGAGCCCCTGCCCGAGTACGCACCGGCACCCGCGCCGCTGCCCCGTCCGGCCCAGCGTCTCGTGCTGACGGTGACCGCCCCGGCCGCCCACCAGCAGGTGCCCGGTCCCGTCGTCGGTTTCGCCGGCTACGCACCCGGCGCCGTACGCGTGGACTTCCAGGAGGGCGGGGTGGGTCTGGGGACGTGCGACGTGCGCTCCGACGGAAGCTGGGTGTGGGAGCCCGGCTGGGCGTGGAACGAGGGCGACCACTTCGTCGAGGCCATCGCCGTGGACCCCGTCGGCAACGCGTCCCCCTGGACGGCCGTCCCCTTCACCGCGACGAGCACCTACGGGGCGCCCGCCCAGGGCAACTACTTCAACGCGAGGTACTGACCTGCGGAGTGGCGGACGCTTCGGCCGGGCGGTTCACCCGGATCACGAGGGGCCGGTGGTCCGAGGCCCCGGTGTCCACCACGTCGCAGCCGGTGCGGGGCAGCGCGGTGAACAGGTAGTCGATCTTCGACCCGTCCGTGTGGGTGGGGCGTCCTGTCCGGGAGCGGCCCTTCTGCTCGCACTCGCGGAACGTCGTGTACGCCTCCGACGGCCAGATCCAGGCCGACTTGTTCCGGTCGCCCACCGGCGGCGGGGAGTTGAAGTCCCCGCCGAAGACCGTACGGTCGTCCGTCGACGCGGCGGCGACCAGCGAGCTCAGCTGGTCGTCGCGGAAGTCCCAGTCCGGGTGTTCGTCGTCGCTCTCGCGCAGCGAGAGGTGCGCGTTGCACACCCGCAGCCCCTGGGCCGGGACGCGCGCGCACAGGATCCCCCGGTGCAGTCCCACCGTCGGCTGTTCGGTCGGGATCACCTCCACGTCCTCGAGCCGGGAAGCGGCCAGCAGCCCGAAGCCGGCCTGCCCCCGCCCTTGCCCGGTGCACTCCACGGCGGTACGGGTGCCCGCCGAGTCCACGTTCGCGTACGGCTCGAAGACGGTGTTCCACTCCGGGCCCAGGCGCGCGGCCGAGGACGACAGGTCCTCCGAGCACACCTCCTGGAGCAGCAGCACGCGTACGTCGGAGTCGCCGATCAGCTCGCGCAGCTGCTGGAACTTGTCCTTCGGGCTGCCCGTCCGCTCACAGCTCCACTGCCGCACCCCGCACATGTTCCAGGTCGCGACGGAGACCTCGTCCGGCTTCGCCGGACCGAGGCCGGCTCCCGCGACCGAGGCCGGCGCCTGGGCGGACGTACACGCCACCACCGTCAACAGGCCGAGCGCCGTCGCCGTGCGGCCGAACCGGCGGCGGAACGAACGCCACCCGGCCTCCTTGTGCATCTGCATTCCGACATCATTGGGTATGCGCCGGTCAGCCGCCGAATCGGCCCCCGTCGGAACCGTTCCGGAACACCGTCCGAGCCGCTCCGGAGCCGGCTGCCGCGACGGTGTGGACATGACGTCCACGACTGCGCATGCGACCTCCCGGACGCTGCCGGACCGGGCCGGGCCACGGGAGTGGCTGGGCCCGGCGGTCCTGCTCCTGCCCGTGACCCAGGCGTCGCTCCGATCAGTGTGCTGGGCACCGCGCTCGCGGTCGGCGCCGCCCCCGCGGAGAAGGCGGGCTCGGCGGCGGCCACCGGGCAGACCGCTGCGACCTGGGCCTCGCCCTGGGCATCGCCGGCCGGTGTGCCCGCCCAGGCACTGGACGCGGCCCGGGACACGGTCGGCGGAGCGGCCGACGCGGCGGCCGGGCTGTCCGAGACCGTCGGCGCGGACCTGCTCGCCACGGCCCGGGACGCCTTCACGGCGGGCTTCCACACCACCCCGGCGGTCAGCGCCGTGCCGGCCCTTGCGACGGCCGCGGTGGTCGCCGTACTGCTGCGCCACATCCCGGCGATCGGCTCCGAGGGCTCGGCGGCTGCGGCCGCCCCGCACGAGCACTGACCGGCGCCCCGCGCCCGGTGGGGGCTCCGGGACCGTCCGTCAGAGGGCGGACGCCGCCTCCGGAGCCTCCTGGCCGGTGCGGCGGCGGCCGGCGACGACCAGGTCGCCTCCGGCGGCGCGGCGCGTGCGGCAGCGCCGCCGGAGGCAGTGTTCAGCCCACCGTCCAGGGAACCCGGCAGATGTGCGGACCCGATCCCTCCGGGCACAGCGCGGTCAGTACGGCCTTGCGGATCGCCCGCCACGTCCGCAGGGAACACCCCAAGTGGACTTCCCTGTACACCGGTTGCCGTGATCCGCTGTTCTGGCCGGGATGTTCCACCGTCCACTGTTCCACCAGGAAGTCCAACTCGTCGTCGACCGTGTGCGCGAGAGTCCCACCGATGATCCGGGCGTGCCGGGAACCGATCGCGTCCTCGACGAGCCTCCGGACCCAGGCCAGCCCCTGCTCGTCCGCGTACAGGCCGAGCCTCAGGCGTCGCGCCCTCATCGCACGGCTCCTTCGCGACGGCCGCCACCGCTCCGGGTGAAGCCGGTGGGGAACCAGGAGTGGAGGGCGGGCCAGCCGTTGACCGTTGCGAGGAGGCGCCAGCAGCGCCGGGCGTCCGGGTCGCCGGTCGTCCGGAGGCGGGCCGGGAGCCAGCGGCGCAGGTCGCCCTCGCCGGCACGCACGAACGCGTAGGCGTAGAGAACGCCCGGCGAATCGGAACGGGACGCGCCTTCGGCGGAGGGCGGCAGGTGCGGGTGCGGGCCTTCGAAGGGGGCGCCGAGGAAGTCGGACACCAGGCGGTGTCGTTCGGCCCGGGAGAGCGTGGCGAGTCGGTGCATGAGGTCGTCCTGTCTGCGCCGCTGGCCAGGGTCTCAGGCGGCGAACGGGTTGGTGTGGCCGGGCAACTGCTGCCCCGGGCGCAGGAACCGCTGGCCGCCCTGTTCGTCGCGGACGGCGAGGAACCCGGCGGCCGTGAGCCGCTGTGCGATCTTCCTGCGTCGGATCGCGCCCACCTGGAACGCCACGGTGAGGAGCAGCGCGGCCGCCCCGCCGGAGGCGACCGCTTCGACCGGTGACCTGTCGATGAGCATGAGGCCGGTCAGGGCCGCACACGCGAGGTAGCACGTCAGCTTCTGGCTCCGGTCGGCGACGTACAGGGCCATGACGTCGAAGGTGACGAGGTCCTTCAGCACGGCCACGGCACCGACCGCTTCGGGGAGCGGCGTCAGCGAGCCCTGCTCCAGCCCGGGCACCGTCCCGCCGTTGCCCGCCTGCGGATGGGCGGTGATGGTGGCCGCCTCGCGGACACGCGCGTCGGGCCCCGGGTCCCGGTACATCCGGACCTGGACGAGCGAGTTCTTGAACCCGGTCCTGTAGGCCATGCCGTACGTGTAGCCGTACTGCTCCGCCACGTGTGCCAGGGCCGCCGCCTTCGGCGTGGAGCCCTGGGGGGCGATCTCGACGATGCCCTGCTGACGGGCGATCTGCTGGAGCATCCCCGCTATGTGACGTTCTACGGACATCCTGTTCCCCGCTCCCTGGGACCCGGCGCCTGGGGCCGACCCGCGCACAGCCTAGGGGGTGTGCCGACGGTCGCACCGAGCGGTTCCCGGAGCCATGGACCGGGCATCCGGCGGGGCCAGGACCCTACGGCAGGTGGCCGGCCTGGGTGCCGCCGCCCGCGGGGCCCCCGGCGCGCTGCCGTAGCTCCCACCGACCGGGGAACCCACTCTTCAGGCCTTGCGGAAGCTGGACCGGCCGCTGCGGGCCCGGGTGCCCGACTTTGAGGCCTGCCGGTTCGACTCCGCCGCCTTCTACGCCCAGTTCGCCGACGAGGGCCGGTCCCCGCTGGTGACGGCCGATGGCCTTGCGCGCGGCCTGGGTGACGGCGGCCCGGGCACGTTCCGGGGCCGCGCCGGCGTGCCGGTCGCGGCCTCCGAGCCCGACGGCCCGGGAGAGTTGGCTGATCAGGAAGTCGCGTTCGAGCTCGGCCTGTTCCCGCCTGGCGAGGCGAGGTCCTGGCGAAGTCGGCGAGCTCTTGGCCGATGCCGTCGCGCTCCTCGACCACCTCCGTATCGGCCGCGTGCACGTGGCCGGGTACTCCAGCGGCACGGGCGCTCAGGCCCAGCTCGCCCAGGACCGCCCCGACCGCCTCGCCACGGTCTTCTTGCTGGAGCTCTCCCTGACCGTGATCAGGGAGTCGGCTCCGGCGGTCCCACGATCGCCCGCAGCGCCGCGAGGTGCCCCTGGTAGGCCTCGCGGCCCTTCCGGGTCAGGCGGAGCCACACCCGTTGCCGGGTGTCGCGGACGGCCCTGCGCTGCTCGACGTAGTCGGCGTCCATCAGCACGGTGACGTGCTTGCTCAGCACCGAGGCGGAGACGTCGAGTTGCCTCTGGACCAGGACGAACTCCGCCTCGCCCGCGGCGTCCAGCAGCGCGCAGATGCGCAGCCGGTTCGGGGCGTGGATGGTGGTGTCGAAACCCGCCAGCGGGTCCGGGGTCCCGGCGCTCACACGGTCTGCCGGTGCAGGCGGACGAAGGCGAGGTGGAAGCCGACGGACACGGCCGCACTGATCAGCGAGGCCGCGATCAGCCACGCCGGCCGCCCCGTGAGGCGGAACGCGAATCCTGCTCCCACCACCAGCACGGGCAGACCCACCGCGAGCGGCAAGGTCGCCCGCTTCGGCAGCACGTCGAACCGCAGGGCCACCCCGGTCTTGTCGCGCCAGGCCTTGGCCGCGACGACGAAGAGCACCCAGTACACCGCGGCGCTCGCCAGCATGATCCCCAGCCAGGCCGAGTGCGGCAGCAGCCAGTCGGAGTCGGCCGTGACGCCTCCGTAGATGACGGGCAACGCGGCGGCGTAGAGCGTGAGCGTAAGGAAGAACCAGTTCGGCCACGGCGTGGCCGACAGCGCCGAGGCAGATGCTCGGACGTGCTCGTTGTCGGCCAGGGCGGAACGGGCCTGCTCGGGGGTCATGCGCACCGCATCAGTTTCCATGTCGGAAAGAGTAGCGCTTAGTTTCCAATACGGAAAGAGACGAGTTTCCGGTGCGGCAAGTCAGTGCGCCGAAGTGACCTCCCCCCGGCCGCGGCCCGTCCGCCAGTGGGACGTCAATGCCGTTCGCGTCACCGCCCTCCCCACGCCGTCGCTTGTGGTTGCCCCGTCGTTACGGCAGGCGGACCGAGCGGCTGCGGTCGACGTCGGCCGCGGTCGGCCTCGCGCTCGCCGGCCGGGCCGGTGCCCGGCTGGCCGGAGTCTTCGCCCAATGGCGGCGTGCGGCCGCAGTGCGGTGCCACGGCTGGTCGTCGGTTCCCAAGGCCGTCCCCGTGCCGGCAAATCTCCGACTTGCCCATCAGGAAAGCCAAGGGTAACTTTCCTTGTAGGAAAGTAATCGGGGACGGGAGAGCGACGACCGTGAGCATGCCGGTGGATGCCGAACGGGCATGGCAGGATCTCCAGCGCATCCGAGTGCCGCAGGAGCGGGTGTACGACGAGTTCGAGCGCTCCGTGTCCGGCGGGCGCGGCATGACCTACGGCACGGCCGCGCTCATGTGGGTGTTCCTTGCCGGCGTCGGCATGGACCTGCCCCGGTGGGGCGTCGGACTGTTCGTGGCCGCCTACGTCGGCCTGTTGAGCGTGCTGGTCGTGATGAACGGCCGTAGGAACCGGATGCAACTGCACCACACTCGCTGCCCCGGGCGTATGTGGGCCGCGTTCGGTGCGGCGGCGGTGCTGGTCGGCGGGACGATCGTGCTGGCGGACCATGTGACCGAGCCGCTGGCGCCGATCTGCGCCGGCCCCGTCCAGGCCACGGCCGCGGTGGCCGTGTACCTGCTCTGCCTCGGTCCCGCCAACCGCTGGGCGGCCGACTCGGTGCGCAGCGGCGGCGAACCGGCGGCCGAGCAGGCGGCGGGCCGATGAGCACCCCCGTCGGCTTCGACGAGCTGATCCACCCCGCCACCCGACTGTCGGTGGTCGCGCTGCTGGCCGCCACCGAGTGGGCGGACTTCGCGTTCGTCCGCGACAGCCTCTCGCTCAGCGACTCCGCGCTGTCCAAGCAGCTGCACACCTTGGAGGGGGCCGGATACCTGGAGATCCAGAAGGAGGGCGGCGGCCGCAACCGCCGTACGAAGGTGCGGCTGACGGACCGCGGTCGCACCGCCTTCGAGGGACATGTGGCGGCACTCCGGGCCATCGTAGACAGCGCCGGGCCGGCGACCGGGGCGGCGCAACGGCAGCCCCACGCGGAGGCGGACCGATGACGGCGTTCGGGCGCACCGGCGTCCAGCCCGTGATCCGGGTGCGCGAGCTGGCCATGGCGTACGGCGATGCCGACGTCCTGCGCGGCGTCGATCTGGACATCCACCGCGGCGAGGTCTTCGCCCTGCTCGGGCCCAACGGTGCGGGGAAGACCACGACCGTCGAGATCCTGGAAGGCTTCCGGCAGCGCTCCGGCGGCGAGGTGAGCGTCCTCGGCACGGATCCCGAGCGGGGCGGCGACGCGTGGCGGGCCCGGATCGGGCTGGTCCTGCAGTCCTGGCGGGACCACCGCCGCTGGCGGGTCGCCGAGCTGCTGACCCACTTCGCGACCTACTACCCCGACCCGCACGACCCGGCCGAACTGCTGGCCCTGGTCGGCCTCACCGATCAGGCCGGCCGGCAGGTGGACCGGCTGTCCGGCGGCCAGCGCCGGCGCCTCGACGTCGCGCTCGGCATCGTCGGCCGCCCCGAACTCCTCTTCCTCGACGAGCCGACCACCGGCTTCGACCCCCAGGCGCGGCACGAGTTCCACCTCCTGGTCGAGCAGCTGGCCCGCGACGAGGGCGTCACCGTCCTGCTCACCACCCACGACCTGGCGGAGGCCGAGCGGCTCGCCGACCGGATCGCCATGCTGGTCGGCGGCCGGATCCGGGCCTGTGGCACACCCGCGGAACTGGCCCGGGAAGCCGCCGCCCAGGCCGAGGTCCGCTGGACGGCCGAGGACGGGACACCCCGCCGCGAACGCACAGCGGACCCCTCACGGCTGGTCTGGGAACTCCACCGGCACGCGGACGGCCCGATCGCCGACCTGGAGGTCCGCCGCCCGACGCTGGAGGACACCTACCTGCACATGGTGCACCGGGAGGCCGAGGGCACGGACGGAGCCGACGGCACGGACGGGGACGCAGACGAGGAGGTACCGGCCGCATGAGGGGGACACGCATGACGAACCGGACGAACAGCTGGGGTGCCGGACTCCAGCGCTGCGGAATCGAGCTGCGGCACCTCCTGCGCAACGGCAAGGAGATGACCGGCCATCTGACCAACGTGGTCGTCGCGCTGCTCGTCGCCGGCTATGTCAGCGACGACGTGCCCGGGACCCGAACCCCGATGACTCATCTGGTGCTGGCGGGCTTCGCCGCCTACCTGCTGTTCCAGGTCGGGCTGATCAACCTGCCGCAGGTCCTCGTGACCGAGCGGGAGGAGGGTGCCCTGCTGCGGCTGCGCGCCACGCCCGGCGGGATACCTGCCTACCTCGTCGCCAAGTGCCTGCTGACGGTCGTCCTGGCCGTCGGCACCCTGGCGCTGCTCCTGATCGCCGGGGCGCTGCTGGTGGACGGGCCACTGCCGCACGGGCCGGGCGACTGGCTGACGCTGCTGTGGGTCACCACCCTCGGACTGCTCGCCGTCATACCGCTCGGCGCGGCCATAGGCGCCGTACTGCCCAACCCCCGCGAGGCCCTGGCGTTGATCATGCTGCCGACGATGGGCCTCCTGCTGACCTCGGGGACGGTGTTTCCGATCACCGCACTGCCCGTGCCGGTCCAGCAGGTAGCCGCAGTCTTTCCGCTCAAGTGGATGGCACAGGGCCTGCGTTCGGCACTGCTCCCGGATTCGGCACGGGCCGCCGAGGCGGCCGGCTCATGGGAACTGCCCATGGTCGCCCTGGTCCTCACGGCCTGGGCGGTCCTCGGATTCCTCCTCGCGGTACCGCTCCTGCGCCGCGCCGCCCGCCGCGAGTCCGGCTCGCGGCTGACCGCCCGCCACCGCAAGGCGACACAGGGCGGCGCGCTGGCCGCGTAGGCGGCCTCGCGGCCACCCGGGCTACGTCGTGGCCTGCTTCGACGGTACCGGCCGCCCCGCCGGCGAGGCCCGCAAGGAAGGTCGGAACCCGGCCGGTGGCGTGTTCGCCCTGCTGTGCGGACCTGCCGCAGGGATCGCCGCCGTGGGAACTCGCGGATCATGATCAATCGTGGCGGCACTTTCTGCAGCGGGACACCCGCGCTGTTCTGCCAGCGGCAGAACACAGACCGGACCGGGCTCGACGATCACTACGGTCCAGTCTCATGACGACGATTGCGACGCGTACGGTCGAGTACCCTGCCGACGGTTTGACGATGATCGGGCACCTCGCCCTCCCGGCCGGTGTCGACCGCCGGCCCGCGGTGCTGCTCGGACCTGAGGGCATGGGGCTCAGCGATGTCGAGCGCCGCCGGGCCGACGCTCTTGCCGAGCTGGGATATGTAGCGCTGGCCTTCGACCTTCATGGGGGGCGCTATTTGGGAGACCCCGAGGAGATGCTGGCCCGTTGCATGCCACTGCTCGCTGATCCCGACCGGATGCGGGGGATCGGCCATGCGGCGCTCGACGTGTTGCGCACAGAGCCCCGGACCGACCCCGACCGGATCGCCGCCATCGGCTACGGAACCGGGGGCGCCATCGCGCTGGAACTCGGGCGAGGCGGCGCCACCCTGCACGCGATAGGGACAGTCAACGCAACTACCACGGGCCGACCGGGCGAGGCGGCGCGCATTCGCTGCCCGGTGTGGGCCGGGGTCGGGTCGGAAGACCCGATCATGCCGCCCGCGCAACGAAACGCGTTCACCACTGAGATGCAGGCCGCGGGCGTCGACTGGCGCCTCACGGTCTACGGCGGAGCCTTGCACGCCTTCCACCACCCGCCGGTCGACCACCCCGTGGTCCCCGGCGTCGGCTACCACCGACGGCACGCGCAGCGAGCCTGGCGCGACGTCGTCGACCTGCTCGCCGAATGCCTGCCCGTGACGGAGGACCTGGGGGCATGACCGGGCAAACGTGCGGGTGCCGAGCCTGGTCGGCGTCGCGCACTGACGGTCTCCTCCCCGCCAGCGGGTGGTGCGGACACGGCGGGAACGGCGTGACCCGTCCGCAGCGTGGACCATCATCCGTACCGGAGTGGACGCGTACAGGAGGGGCCATGTCCACGACCTGTCGGTGCTGGGGGAGAGGATGCCGGTCTTGCACTCCTGCCGATCACCGCACCGGCGTCCTTGCCGGACGTCTACCGTCTCGACCCCGAAGCCGGCGGACGGGGCTTCAGACTCGATCATGCGGCGGCGACGGCGGACGGCGACACCTACGGGCTGACCGGCAAGCGCCGCTACCGCGGGCACGGGGTCGGCACGGCCGACCCCGTGCCCCCACGGAAAGCCCGCCCCCGTGAAGGCGGAGCGTCACGGGGATGCAGAGGGCCGGTGCGGAGCCCTGTACGTGACCCCGGGCGATGTCCGGCCGGCCGTTGTCAGTGGCGGGCGCGAGGATACGGGCATACCGCTGAACCAGCCACCTTCCGAAGGGTTCTCCATGTCCGTTTCCGTCTCCGGGCCCGCAGCCGACGCCGCGGCCATCGCCTTCCCCACCGGCTGGTGCGCCACGGACCTCGGGAGCTTGCGGCCCTGCGCGTCCACATACGAGGTGTACCCCCTGGAGAGCCTGCCGCCGCTGGAGGCCGCGCACCTCGATGACGGGTTCGACTGGTTGGGCGGGGCGGGCGGGCCGCGATCGGAGCACGCGGAGCATCTCGCGGCCTTGGAGCGGGAACTGACCGAGGCCGGACTGGCGCTCCCCGAGGGCTTCGCCGCCTTCTACGGCAGCGAGCACCTCTGCCGCACCTTCGACGAGGTCTCGGTGACAGCCTGCTGGAGCCACCTTTCCGGTCCGCTGCACAGCCCGGCCGAGGACGGCGCCCGTCTCCTGCGGTTCCTGCGCGACCAGCAGGACTGCGTCATCTGGTACCTGTACCTGCGCCCCTCCGGCGAGGCGTTCGTGGTCTTCTCGCATGTGGAGCTGGAGTCCGCCGGCTGGTGGGCGGACGGGGAGCCGACCGAGGAGGTCCGGGCCGCGGTGGCCTCCTCGATGGTGCGGTGCGCCGACACCTTCGAGGAGTTCGCATACCGCTTCGTCGTGGAGAACGAGCTGTGGATGCAGGCGCACTCCGACGGCGCCGAGAGCCCACTCGCTCCCCGCCTCCAGGCGTACGCCGACCACTACGTGTCCGCCGCCTCCTGACCCCGGCGGGCCCGCCCGCACGCGCTGCTGCCGCGGGTGAGGCAGATCTCCGGAGCGGGCCGGGCCGCAGCGGCGCACGCTTCGTTCATGGGGTGGGGGCCTGGTGGTAGCGGATGTCGGGGCCGGGTCGGTAGCGCCCCAGGAAAACAGACCTCCGCAACGGCGACCACCACGTCCCCACCCTGTTGGAGATGACACTCCGTGCTCTGAAGTCCAAGGCGCGACGCGAGCTGAGCGCAGTCATCGGTCCCGCAGACGAGCACGTGCTCGACCGCACCCTCAACAATCCCTTCGCGCCCCAACACCTCCCCTGGTGGATGCGTCGAATCGGTGCCTGACCCTCCAGCCGTTCCTGGTTCTGACCGACATCTCCAGGCACCTCAGGCCAGCAACGCTGCCTGCAACGGCCGACATGCGTTCTTCGTTCTGGGGATCGCCCGACACCTGGGCTGGGGCCTCAACACCGCCCTGCCGTACGCGAACGCCGCACGCTGGCATGAAACACCATCCGAGTAAGCCGGCCAGGCCCAGCAGACTGGACCCCTACAAGCCCTACCTGGAACGACGCTTCGCCGCAGGCTGCACCAGCGTCACCCACCGCCACAGCGAACTCGTCGCCGACAACGCGCCCGTCACCTGCCAGATGGTCCGCGCCCACATCGCCACCCTCCGCGGGGCTCCGGCCAGCGCGTCTCACCGGCTTCGCACTCCGCCTGCTCCGGGACCTTGACGCTGTGACAGCCGGGCTCCCCCTGGACTGGAGCTCGGGCAGCATCGAGGGCGCCGTGAATCGGATCAAGAAGATCAAGCGGCAGCTATACGGTCGAGCCGGATTTGTGGCGCCGTCGTGGTCGGTCGCGCCGACTCGGTGACGCACTACGCCGTACCCCGGCGGCCGCTCTCCTGGCCACGGCAGGTCGGGGTGACTCCCCGGCAGGCGGACTGTTTCCGGCATCGCGGGGCCGTCGACGCTCTGGACCGCGCGTCGGCCGGGGCCGGGACGGCGGTTCTGGGCCAGTTCCTGTTCGGAACCGGTGGAATCGCCAAGGCGTCCAGGACATGCGCGCCGGCGATGATGGCCCCCGGGCACGTGATCAGCTGTCCGTGGAGAGGTCCTGGCCGAGGAGCTGTGCCGTGAGTTCCATGCACCGCATCCGGGCGGGGGAGAAGTCGTAGGGCATCTTGGCAACCGCCTCGAAGGCGCTCATCTGGGCGTCTTCCTCGCCCTTCAGGTCCGCGTCGTAGGTCTCGAAGAGCCTCTCCTCGGCCGCGTGCAGCCCGGCTGCCTCGATGGCCTGGTGCAGGGCTCTGTGGTGGGCACAGTGCTGCTCGGCGAGTGCTTCGACGCGCGGGTCATCGGGATCGACGCTGTCGTCGAGGGCGGTATCGGCCGCGTCGAGGCGGTCCGCCTCGGCACGCAGGTCGGAGTGCGCGGCCAGCACGATGAACACGCTGGCTTGGAGGGCGGCGCCCAGCGGCCCGAAGATTCGTTCCGTGACCAGCAGGGCTTCCAGATCGGAGGGGCGCAGCGCGCCGGGGGGCAGGTGGCTGATCCGGTCCGTCACCAGTTCGGAGAGCAGACCCATCGGGCTGCCCACGGTGCGCAGGCGCTGGACGGCCGCGCGCTGACGTTTGATGTCCGCCTCCCGGGCGGCCAGGGTTTCCTCCAGCCAGCAAAGGGTCTCCTCGACGTCCCGGCCTTCATCGAAGGCGGCCCGCATGTCGTCCAGGCTGATCCCGACTCCCGCCATCTTGCGGATCCACAGGAGGCGGATCATGTCGTCGTAGCCGTAGCGGCGGCGGCCGTCCCCACCGCGCTCGGGCTCCGGCAGCAGCCCGATCTCGTGGTAGTGGCGAATGGCGCGCGGGGTGGTCCCGGCGAAGGCGGCGGCATCGCCGATCTTGACCTGCCGGGGAGGTGTGGCGGAGGGGTACATCGCAGACGGAGCCTTTCGTGCTGTGGTGCCTCGACGACACCACATGCCGTTACGGCATGTGCAACCACCACACCGCCAGGCCCTGGCCACTGCAGGGACCGCTTCAACACGACGAAGCGGAACGGCGGCGACGGTGTGCAAGGCCAGTGCGCCCTCACCCTGGCCGGGAGTCCCGAACGGGCCGCGGGCCTGCCGCCCGCGCGGCCCTCGGCGCAGCACGCTTCGCCGAGGAGTTCGCCCGCGGATCCGCCCGCCCGGCAAGACCGGCAGGACACGGCCTAGGGTGGCGTGGTGACGAACGAGGGTGTGGGCATGAGCGACGACGACCGGGTGCTGTACGGGTGCATGGGCCTGGGCGGGAGCTGGGATCCGGAACCGTACGGGCCGGGCGACATCGATGCCGCCGAGGCGGCCGTCGAGGCCGCCCTCGACAGCGGGATCACCGTCTTCGACCACGCCGACATCTACCGGCACGGCAAGTCCGAGGCCGTGTTCGGCGAGGTCCTCGCGCGGACGCCCGGCCTGCGCGACCGCATCACGCTCCAGACCAAGTGCGGGATCCGGCTCGGCGACGGGGACCGCCCGGGCATGTACGACCTGCGCGGGGAGACCGTCACGCGCCGGGTGGAGGAGAGCCTGACCCGGCTGCGGACCGACGTGATCGACGTCCTGCTGCTGCACCGCCCCGATCCCCTGGCGGACGTGGACTCCATCGCCTCGGCGCTGACCTCCCTGCACCGGCAGGGCCTCGTACGGCACTTCGGCGTGTCCAACATGGGCGCCGCGCAGATCGCCCACCTCCAGGCCCGGCTGGACCAGCCGCTCGTGGCCAACCAGCTGGAGATGAGCCTGCACAGCCGCGACTGGGTGGAGGCAGGGGTGCTGCTCAACACCCCCGCCGCCACGGCCAACGGATTCCCCTTCGGCACCTTGGAACACTGCCGTGACCACGGCATCCGCCTCCAGGCCTGGGGCGCGCTGGCCCAGGGCCGTTTCACCGGCCGCCAGCAGACGCCGGCCGAGCGGGCCACCGCCGAGCTGCTGGCCGAGCTGGCCCGGCGCAAGGGCACGACGCCCGAGACCGTCCTGCTGTGGTGGCTGATCCGGCACCCGTCGCGGATCGCACCGGTCATCGGCACCGCCCGCCCGGACCGGATCCGCGCCTGCCGGGACGCGGCCCTGCGCGAACCCGACCTCACGCACGAGGAGTGGTACGAGCTCTGGGTCACGGCCCGCGGCGTGCCCCTGCCGTAAGCCGGAAACCGGCAAACCGGCGCCGCCGTAAGGGGGTTGGCCCCACCACGGCCCGACCGGCCTGCCGGATGGGGCCCCGGCGTGTGATCGACAAGGCTTGCGCCATGACGACCCACCCGAAGAAGGCCCTGCTCCTCGCCCTCGCCGCGGCCACGGTGGCGGCGGGTCCCACGGCGACCGCCGCCCCGGCCGTCGCCCGGCCCGCCACCACCGCCGTCCCCAAGCTCGACTGGAAGCCCTGCGCCACACCCGGCGGACCGGCCGCCCAGGAGTGCGCGGTACTGCCCGTCCCGCTCGACTACGGCGACCCCGACGGCCGGCAGATCCACGTCGCCGTCTCCCGCGTCCTCAGCGACCGCCCCGCGGCCCGCCGCGGCACGCTCGTCGTTATCCCCGGCGGCCCCGGCGGATCCGGCGTGCAGCGCCTGGCCCAGAAGGGCGCCGCCCTCCAGCGGGAGCTGGCCGGCGCCTACGACCTGGTCGCCTTCGACCCGCGCGGGGTGGGCGCCAGCACCACCGCGAGCTGCGGCCTCGCCCCCGGGGACCGGTACCTGACCACCCTGCGGTCCTGGCCGGGCCCCGACGGGGAGATCGCGGAGAACACCGCCCGCTCCCGCCGCATAGCCGAGGCCTGTGCCCGCCACGGGGGCACCGAACTGCGCAGTTTCACCACCGCCAACCAGGTCCGGGACCTCGACCGCCTCCGCGAGGCCCTCGGTGAACGCAAGCTCTCCGCCTGGGGGACCTCGTACGGGGCGTACGTGGCGGCCGAGTACGCGCAGAAGTACCCGCGGCGCACCGACCGCTGGGTCCTCGACAGCACGGGCGACCCCGATCCGCAGCGGGTCGCCCGCGGCTGGCTGGCGAACATGTCGCGCGGCGCCGACGAGCGCTTCCCCGACTTCGCGGCCTGGGCTGCGCACCCCGACCGGGACCGGGACGGCCTGCGCCTGGCAGCACGGCCCGAGGAGGTCGAACCGCTGGTCGTCGCGCTCGCGGCCCGACTCGACCGGGAACCGCGCCCGTCGACGACGCCCGGGGTGCCCCTGACCGGCAACGGGCTGCGCCAGGTCCTCCAGAACGCCCTCTACGCCGACGCCGCCTTCCCCGCGTTCGCCCGACTGGCCAAGGCCGCCCAGAACCCGGTGGGAACCCCCGCGCTCCCGCCCGAGCTCGCACAGCCCTTCCGTGACGAGGACGCCGCGGTCATGGTCGGCGTCATCTGCAACGACGTCGCCTGGCCGCACACCTCCCCGAACGGCTACCGGGCCGCGGTGCGGGAGGACCGCGCCCGCTACCCGCTCACGGCCGGCATGCCCGCCAACGTGCTGCCCTGCTCCTTCTGGAAGACCGCCCCCGAGGAGGCGCCCACCCGTATCACCGACGACGGGCCGTCCAACGTCCTCATGCTCCAGAGCCGCCGGGATCCGGCGACGCCGCTGGCCGGTGCCCTGAAGATGCGCGAGGCCCTCGGCGCCCGCGCCCGCATGGTGACCGTCGAGCAGGGCGGGCACGGGCTCTACCTCGGCAACGGCAACGCGTGCGGCGACCGGGCCGTCACCGAGTTCCTCACCATCGGCCGGCGGCCCGCCCGGGACACGCACTGCGCGAACTGAGCCCGCCGCCCGCGCGCGGGGGCACCCGGACGGCGCCACGATGGAGGGAGGACCCGAACCTCGCACAGCCGTGGAGATCGCCATGAGCACGCACAAGGTGGGACCCGAAACCACCGTCCTCGCGGACTGTCTGGAGGTTCCGGGCATCGGATTCCTCCCGATCAACGCGTTCGTGCTGCACGCCGAACAGCCGGTGGTCGTCGACACCGGCCTCGGCCTGCCCGACCGGGACTTCCTCGACACGCTCGGTTCGGTGATCGATCCCGCCGACGTGAAGTGGATCTGGCTGACCCACCCCGACCGCGACCACACCGGAGGGCTGTTCGCCCTGCTCGAAGCCGCTCCAGGGGCGCGCCTGGTGACGACGTTCCTCGGTGCCGGGATCATGTCCACCGAGCGGCCGCTGCCCATGGACCGGGTGTACTTCCTCAACCCCGGCCAGACCCTGGACGTGGGCGACCGCACGCTCCACGCCTTCCGGCCGCCCTTGTTCGACAACCCGGCGACCGTGGGCTTCTACGACGACCGTTCGCGGACCTGTTTCAGCTCCGACTGCTTCGGCGGGCCCATGCCCACGGCGGACCTGGCGACGAGCACCGACGTCGCGCAGGTGCCGGCCGAGGAGCTGAGGGCGTCCCAGCGGCTGTGGGCGAGCGTGGACAGCCCCTGGGTGCAGATGGTGGACCCGGACCGGTTCCTGGCCACCGTGGACCCGCTGCGGGTGATGGACCCGCACACCGTCCTGTGCACGCACCTGCCACCCGCGGTGGGCCTCACCCCGCAGCTCATCGACACCATCGCCGCGGTACCGGGCCTCGACCCGTTCACGGGGCCGGACCAGGCCGCGCTGGAACAGATGCTCGCGACTTTCGAACCGTAGCCCCTCTGCACCGCGGTCCCTCCCGGCCGTCATCACGGTGATGCCGGGCAACCCGTACGACGCCGTCCCCTCCGCCGGGGTGACGGTCGGCCCGGTGGGCCGCTGTTGGAAGGGCCGCGGACGCCTCCCCGTGGCCGTTCCGACGCGGCCATGTCACTCAATACCCATCCGTACTTGTGGGTACTGCGGCCGAATGGCGCCGGATTTGATAGTTCTGGACAGGTCCGGTGTTGGAAACCTGCGGGAAGGACTGGGCATGTTCGATCTACTACGCCCGGAAACCGTCATGTGCCCCTTCTGCAAGGCCACCGCCGCCGACGGGGTGGTGCGCACGCTGCGGACGGGGGCGGGCTCCCTCTCGGTGACCTGGCACGCCCTGAACTGCCCGCACTACGCGGCCGACCGGATCCTCGCCGACAAGGAGGGCTGAGGGCCCGCATCCGGGCCGCGTCACACGGCCGTGCCGGCCTGCGCACCGCTCGGCTCGGCCTCCCGCGCGGCCCGGCGGCGCAGCGCGTCCTCGTCGGTGTCCGCGTCGTACGAGATCAGCTTCGGCAGCAGCGCGGCCAGCACCGCCACCGAGGCCACACAGGCCAGACCACCGCTCCAGAAGGCCGGCCGGGTCCCGGTCCAGCCGGCCATGGTGCCCGCACGGACCTGGCCGAGCTGCGGGCCCACGCTGTACGAGAGCACCTCGATGCCCGCGAGCCGGCCGCGCAGCTCCTCGGGGATCGTCTGGTTCCAGATCGTGGCGCGGGCCAGCCCGCTCAGCATGTCGCCGGCGCCCGCCACGGCGAGGCAGAACAGCACCAGCCAGATGCCGGGCACCACGCCGCCCGCCGCGATCGCCAGACCCCACACCGTGGCACCGAACACCACCAGCAGCCCGTGCCGGCGCACCCGGGACACCCAGCCGCTGGTCAGCCCCAGCACCAGCGAGCCCACCGCCCCCGCCGCGTACATCAGACCCAGTGCCCACACCGCGTCCAGCTCGTCCGCGAGGAACGGAAAGATCGTGTTCGGGAAGGCGAAGAACATCGCCGCGAGGTCCACGGCGTACGTCCCCAGCAGCACCGGCCTGCTCCACGCGTAGCGGGCACCTTCGGCGATGCCGTGCAGCGACGGACGCTCGGCGCCCTCGACGGGCGGAGCCGGACTGAGCCGCGCGCACAGCAGAACGGACCCGAGGAAGCCCACCACGGTGACGGCATAGGCCGAGGCGTGACCGGCGTAGGCGACGACCAGGCCGGCCAGCGCCGGGCCGACGATCGCGCCGAACTGGTAGCGCAGCCCGTTGAGCGCGGCCGCGGCGGTCAGCTGGTCGTGCGGCACGATCCGCGCCATCAGCGAGTCCAGAGCCGGGCGCTGCAGCCCGGCCAGCGCCGACACGCCCGCCGCGACCACGTACAGCGGCCACAGCAGCGGATCCGGCAGCAGCGCGTTCACCAGCAGCACCAGGGCCAGCACCCCGAGCGCCGCCTCGGTCAGCAGGATCATCCGCCGCCGGTCGACCGCGTCCGCGAGCGCGCCCCCGTACAGCCCGAAGACCACCAGCGGTACCAGCTCCACCGCGCCCATCGCGCCGACGGCCAGCGGCGAGTCCGTCAGGTGCTTGATCTGCAGCGGCAGCGCGATCATCGCCATGAAGGAGCCGAAGTACGTCACCGTCCCCTGGTAGAACAGGAGCCGGAAGTCTCGGCTGGAACGCCACGGGGCCAGATCGGGCAGTACGGCTGCCCATCGGGAAGTGCTCACGGGAGGCCATCGTGCGCGGCTGCCCCCGACCCCGGCAAAGGGTTTTTCCGGACTCGTACCGGACACCCTCCGCCGGACCCTTCCGCCTGCACTTCCGCCTGCGCCTCCACCGGCCGCCCGCCCCGGACGGGCGAATCCGGGGCGCGGTGCGTGGCATCGCGGGCCCGCCGTGGCACCCATGGACCATGCCGCCGGTGTCACCGTTCCTGCGTACGGCCGCGTCGTACGCCTGGCGCCTGCTGGTCGTCGGCGCCGCCGTCTACGCGGTCTTCGCCCTGCTCGGCCGCTTCCACGAGATCGCGGTCGCGGTCTTCCTCGGCCTCGTCGTCACCGCGCTGCTGTGGGTGCCCACGCGGCACCTGGCCCGGGCCGTGCCCCGGACGATCGCCGTCGCCCTGGGCCTCATGGGCAGCGCGCTGATCCTGCTGGGCGTGCTGACCCTGGTCGGCGAGGCGGTGGCGGGGGAGAGCACGACCCTGGCCAGGGAGTTCCGCGAGGGACTGGCCAGCATCGAGGCGTGGCTGGAGAAGCCCCCCTTCCGGCTGAACCCGGAGGCGCTCTCCGACGTCCAGTCCCGGATCGGCGAGTACCTCTCCAGCCACCGCTCCACGGTGCTCAGCCAGGCGGTCAGCGGAGCCGGGCGGCTCGTCCACGTCCTGACCGTCCTCGCCCTGGCGGTCTTCTGCTCGTTCTTCTTCCTCCACGGCGGCGACCGGCAGTGGGCGTGGTTCTGCGACCAGCTGCCCGAGACGGCGCGGGAGCGCGTGACGATCGCAGGGCGCGCGGGCTGGCGCACCTTCACCGGATACACCCACGGGATCGTCGTGGTCGCGGCGACGAACGCGGTCCTCGTCGGGCTGGCGCTCTACCTCCTCGGGGTCCCGCTGGCCGTCCCGCTGGCGCTGCTGGAGTTCTTCGCGGCCTTCATCCCCCTCATCGGGTCACCGGTCGCGCTGGCGGTCGCCGCGGTCGTGGCCCTCGCCGCGAAGGGCCCGCTCGTCGCGGGGATCGTCGTCGCGCTGATCGTGATCATCGGCCAGATCGAGGGCCACCTGCTGCATCCGCTGGTGATGAGCCGGGCCGTCCGCCTCCACCCGTTGGTCGTCGCGATCTCGGTGGTCGCGGGCGCGATCGCCGCCGGCGTGGTCGGCGCCGTGGTCGCGGTCCCGCTGGTCTCCGTCGTCTGGTCGGTCCACTCGGCCCTGCGCGAAGCCCGGCGCGAGGACCGGCGCGAGGCCCTGCGCGAGGACCGGCGCCCGTCCGACGAGTGACCCCGCCGGTCGCTTCCTGCACAATCGCCTGATGAGCGATGAAGACCCCTACCTGTGGCTGGAAGACGTATCCGGTGAGGACGCCCTCGCCTGGGTCCGGGAGCGCAACGCCGAGACCGTGGACGCGCTGACCGGCGACCCCGGCTTCAAGGTGCTCGAGCAGGAGATGCGCGAGGTGCTGGACGACGACGGCCGGATCCCCTACGTCGTCCGCCGCGGCCACCACCTCTACAACTTCTGGCAGGACGCCGACCACGTACGGGGCCTGTGGCGGCGCACCACGCTGGAGGAGTACCGCACGGACCGCCCGGCCTGGGAGGTGCTCCTGGACCTGGACGCGCTGGCCGAGGCCGAAGGGGAGAAGTGGGCGTGGGCCGGCAGCAGGGTCCTGGCCCCCGAGCACCGCCGCGCCCTGGTCCTGCTCTCCCGGGACGGCGCCGACGCCTGCGTCGTGCGCGAGTTCGACCTGGAGACCCTGGAGTTCGTCACGGACGGGTTCACGGTCGCCGAGGCCAAGACCCGGATCGGGTGGATCGACCACGACCGGGTCTGGATCGGCACCGACTTCGGTGCCGGCTCGATGTCCACGTCCGGCTACCCGCTCCAGGTGCGCCGCTGGCACCGCGGCACCCCCCTCGAAGCCGCCGAGCTCGTCTACGAGGGCCGCCCCGGCGACCTGTCCGCCTCCGGCTGGCACGACGACACCCCCGGCTTCGAGCGGGACTTCGTCCACCGGCAGATCGACTTCTGGAACCAGGAGCTGTTCCTCCTGCCCGAGGACGCCTCCGCCGAGCCCGTGAAGATCGACGTACCGGACGACGCGAGCGCCTCCGTCCACCGGGAGTGGCTGACCGTCACCACCAAGACGCCGTGGCTCGGCCACCCCGCGGGCAGCCTGCTCGCCTTCGACTTCGCGGCGTTCCTGGCGGGAGCGCGGCAGGCCGAGGTGCTGTTCACCCCGGACGAGCGCACCGCGCTCGGCGGATACAGCTGGACCCGCAACCACCTCATCCTCGGCACCCGGGCCGACGTCTCCTCCAGCCTGGAGCTGCTCACCCCCGGCCCCGACGGCTGGCACCGCGCACCGCTGCCCGGCCTGCCGCCGCTGTCCACCGCCTCCGTCACCTGCACCGACCCGGACGTGGGCGACGAGTACTTCCACCTCGTCACCGGCTTCCTCCAGCCCTCCACCCTCTACCGGGGCACGGCGGGCGGCGAGGACGACAGCGAGCCCGTCAAGCAGAGCCCGGCGCTGTTCGATACCGCGGGTCTCACCGTGAGCCAGTTCTTCGCGACCTCCGCGGACGGCACCCGGGTCCCGTACTTCGTCGTCGGACCCGGGGAGCGGTCCGGCCCCGGCCCCACCCTGCTCTACGGGTACGGCGGCTTCGAGATCTCCATGGTCCCGTCGTACAGCGCGGTCACCGGCCGCGCCTGGCTCGCGCGCGGCGGCACCTACGTCGTCGCCGGCATCCGGGGCGGGCACGAGTACGGGCCCGCCTGGCACCGGGCGGCGCTCGGCGCGAACCGGGTCCGGGCGTACGAGGACTTCGCCGCCGTCGCCCGGGACCTCGTCGCCCGGGACATCACCACCCATGCCCAGCTGGGCATCGAGGGCGGCAGCAACGGCGGCCTCCTCATGGGTGCGATGCTCACCCGCGAACCGGAACTGTTCGGCGCGGTCGTCGCGCACGTGCCGCTGCTGGACATGCTCCGCTTCCACAAGCTGCTCGCCGGCGCCAGCTGGATCGCCGAGTACGGCGACCCCGACGACCCCGCGGACCGGCCCCACCTGCAGGACATCTCCCCGTACCACCGGATTCGGGCGGACGGGCCCGCGTACCCGCCGCTGCTCCTGCTCACCTCGACCCGCGACGACCGCGTCCACCCGGGGCACGCCCGCAAGATGGCCGCCCGGCTGCGCGAGGCCGGCCATCCCGTGTTCTTCCACGAGCACATCGGCGGCGGGCACGCGGGCGCGACCGACCACCGGCAGACGGCCTTCAACGAGGCCCTCGTCCACACCTTCCTGTGGGAGCGCCTGACCCCGCCGAAGTGAGCACCGGGCCGGGCCCGCACGCGCGCACCGCGTGCCCGGCCAGGCCCGGAAGGATCAGGAAGCGACGGCCCGGGACCGGGCCCGGCCCCGGGGGAGGAGGGCCGCGGCGGCGAGACCGGCGAGTCCCAGGACCGCCAGGGTGGCCATGGCGGCGCCGTAGGCGTGGGTGCTGAGACCGGCGACGAGGATGGTGCCGGCGACCGCCGTGCCGAGGGAGGAGCCCAGGTTCGACACGCTGCGCGACAGGCCGGAGATCTCGCCCTGCCGCTCCTCGGGGAAGCTCGACTGCACGATGTTGACCGACGGGGTCAGCATCACGCCGAGGCCCAGGCCGATCAGCAGCAGTCCGGGTGCGAACGCCCAGGGGTTCGGGGACCCGCTCACCATGGCGAGTAGCAGGGCGATGCCGGCGATCGTCACGACGAAGCCCGTCATGATGAGGGCGCGCTGCGCGTACCGCTGCGCCAGGCGTTCGGCGGCCAGCGACGTGGCGAGCAGGCCCAGGGTGGCGGCCGTGAAGATCACGCCGGTCCGGATCGCGTCGTAGCCTCGCACGACCTGGAGATAGGCCGCCACGGTGAACGACGTCCCCATGAGCAGCAGCCACTGGATGTTCTGCGTGACCAGACCGAGGTTGGAGGTGCGGTCGCGGAACAGGCTCGTCGACAGGAGCGGCTCCTTCCCCGCCCGCTCCTTGGCGCGCACCCACCGGAAGAACCACAGCAGCACCAGCGCACCGAGGACGAGCAGCCCGGCCATCAGCCAGACGTTGTCGTCGGCGGCCAGGATCCCCATGACGACGAGAATGAGGCCGACGGCCGACAGGACGGCTCCGCCTGTGTCGAAGGGGCGCGTGGGATCCGGTGGCAGCGGGTCTTCGATCCGTCGGCTCAGCAGGATGATCACGGCGATCACCAGGGCCTGGAAGACGAAGGCGGCCCGCCAGCCGATGCCCGAGGTGATGAGTCCCCCGATCAGCGGCCCCGCGGCCGCACCGACGCCGCCGAGCGCCATGATGGTCCCGAACGCGCGGGCGCGCGAGGAGACTTCGGTGAAGAGCAGCGTCGTGAGGATGTAGACGGGCGGGATGAGCAGCGCCGTGCCGACGCCCTCCAGGATCGAGTTGCCGAGGATGAGGACGCCCAGGCCCGGGGCGGCAGCGCTGAGCAGGGCGCCGACGCCGTAGACCGTGAGACCGGCGAGGAAGCACCGCTTGCGGCCGTAGCGGTCGGTGAGTTTGCCTCCCGGGATCATCAGCGCGGCCATCACCAGGAGGAAGATCGTGATGGTGATCTGCACGCCCTGGACGGTCGTGTCCAGGTCCGTGCTGATGTCGTTGATCATCACGTTCATGTTGGAACCGGCGAAGCTGCAGATGAACTGCGCGAGGGCGAGCGGGGCCAGTACGCCGCGCGGCGCGCCCGGCGGCCGGTCCGGAGCGGCGGCTTCAGCCACCGGCGCCGCCTCCCTCCGCCCTGTCGAGCTGCTCGTCCAGGGCGAGGGCCGCCGCGATCAGTGCGAGGTGGGTGAACGCCTGGGGGAAGTTGCCCAGTTGTTCGCCCGACGGGCCGATCTCCTCGGCGAACAGGCCGACGTGGTTGGCGTAGGTGAGCATCTTGTCGAAGGCGTACCGGGCTTCCTGCGGCTTGCCGGCGCGGGCCAGCGCCTCCACGTAGAGGAAGCTGCAGAGGTTGAAGGTGCCCTCCGAGCCGCGCAGCCCGTCGGGGGAGGCCTCCGGGTTGTAGCGGTAGACCAGGCTGTCGCTGACCAGTTCGCGGTCCATGGCCTCAAGGGTCCTGAGCCAGATCGGGTCGGTGGGGGAGAGGAATCCGACCCGGGGCATGAGCAGGAGCGAGGCGTCCAGCACGTCGGTGTCGTAGTGCTGGACGAAGGCCTGCTTGTCCGCGTTCCAGCCGCGCTCGACGATCTGCGCGAAGACGGTGTCGCGGACCTTCCTCCACCGGTCGATGTCGGCGGGCCGCGCGAACGCGGAGGCGAGGTGGATGCCGCGCTCGAAGGCCACCCACGTCATGAGGCGGCTGAAGGTGAAGTTCTGGCGGCCGCCCCGGGTCTCCCAGATGCCCTCGTCGGGACGGTCCCAGTTCTCGGCGAGCCAGTCCAGGACGTGGGCGTACGCCATCCATCCCTTGATCCCGCCCATGTCGCGGGTCTGGGCCAGGGCGTCGGAGGCCTCGCCGTAGATGTCGAGCTGGATCTGGTCGGCGGCCGCATTGCCGGCGCGGACCGGCTTGGAGCCCTCGTAGCCGTCGAGGTGGTCCAGGATCTCCTCGGTCAGATGGGGTTCGCCGTCGATGCGGTACATGATCTGCAGGGGCTCGCCCGAGGCGGTGCCACCGGCGGCGAGCCGGTCGAGCAGCCAGCGGCGGAAGGCGGCGGCCTCCTCGACGAACCCGAGGTCGACCAGGGCCTTGACGGAGAGGGAGGCGTCCCGGACCCAGGTGAAGCGGTAGTCCCAGTTGCGCTCGCCGCCGACCTGTTCGGGCAGCCCCATGGTGAGCGCGGCGATCGGCGCGCCGGTGGGGGCGTAGGTGAGCAGCTTGAGGGTGATCGCCGAACGGTGCACGATGTCGCGCCAGCGGCCGCGGTAGGTGCAGGAGCGCAGCCAGGTGTGCCAGAAGGTGCGGCAGGCCTGCAGTTCGGCGCTGATCCCCTCGGCCGACAGCGGAGGCGGCGCGGGGCCGTCGTCCGCGTCGCTGGTCAGCACCACGGCGGCCACCTCCCCGGCGGCCAGGGTGAAGCGGGAGGTGAGGTCCTCGCCGTCGCGCCGCAGCACGATGGGGCCGGCGACCGTGGCGACCTGCAGGTGCAGCTTCGTGCCCGGACCCCGGAAGACGACCGACGTCCGGTCGAGCTCCTCGAACGTGTGCGGTGCGCGCCCGTAGTCGAACCGCGGGCGGCATTCGAGGTCGAAGTCCAGACTGCCCCGCACCACGCGCACCACCCGCACCAGCCGGTGCCGCTGTGTCGGCGCGGTGGTCTCCAGCGGAGCCATGAAGTCGGCGACCTCGCCGACCCCTCCGGGGCCCATGTACCGGGTGACCAGGACGGCCGTGTCCGCCTGGTAGAGCTGGCGGACCACGGTTCCGGGCTCGTGGGCGAGGTCGGCGGCGAGCCGGCAGTAGCCGCCGCGCTCGCTGTCGAGGAGGGACCCGAAGACGCTGGGGGAGTCGAACCGGGGTGCGCACCACCAGTCGACCGTGCCGTGCGAGGACACGAGCGCGGCGGTCTGGAGGTCGCCGACCATTCCGTGGTCGGCGATGGGCGGGTACGCGTTCACACGTGGCTCCCTCGCTCGGGCCGGATCCGGCACGTGGCCGGGGTGGCGCCTTCCCGGTCCGTGTCCCGGTGCCGCGACAGCCCGGGATCGCCAGGGTCCGCGGCGTCCGGGGCTGCCACCGTGCTTCGTCACCTCCAGCGTGCACCGCGGCCGTGACCACCGCACTCCGGACGGGCACCCCCTAAGGGGTGCGGAGGGTCTCGACCCGTTTCTCGATCGCGGTGATCAGCGCCTCGACCCGGGCCCGGTAGATCTCATCGTCCGTCACCTCGGCCAGCTGCGTGCTCAGTCGGGTGATGTTCGGGAACCCCTCGGCGTCGACCAGGCGGTATTCGCGGCTCCAGGAGGCCTCGTCGGCCGCCCGGATGTCCGGGTCGAACAACAGGTAGGCGGCGCGCTGGCCGACGTACGCGAGGAGCGAGTCGCCGACCATGCGGTAGTGGACGGCCGCCTCGGCGCCGTCGAGCCCGGCCTCCATCACGGCGCCCAGGATGAGCTCGACCACCCGGAACTCGTTCGGCCGCCGGGTGGTCCGGCTGGCCATGGTCGACCCGACCACCGGGTACTTCAGCGCGACCTCCAGCGAGCCGTCCGCGAGCGCCCGCAGCCGCCCCTTCCAGTCGAGGCCCTCGGGGATGCTGTCGAGGACCTCGCCCAGGGTGCGGTCGGCGACGGACAGCAGGAGTTCGTCCTTGTCGCGGAAGTGCCGGTAGATCGCCGTGGGGTCGGCGCCGAGCTCCTCGCCGAGGCGGCGGACGGTGAAGGCGTCCTCGCTGCCGCGGGCCGCGATGCGCAGGCTCGCCTCGATGATCGCGTCCGGTGTGAGCTGGCTGCCCGCGCGCTTGGACCGGGCTGGTGTGTCGGATGACTTCGGCATGGTGCGGTCAGTGTATCGATTTGGAACGGAGCGAGCGCAACACCGTTGACAACAATGTTGCGCTCCCGTTCACTCCTCCTCAACAAACAAGCCGTGCGGGTCCGCCCGCCGAGCCGGAGGATGCGTCGATGTCCAAGAACAGGCAGCGGGCCGACACCGTATTCGTGGGCGGAAAGGTGTTCACCGGGACCGGTCCGGCCCCGGTCGACGCCGCCGTCGCCGTGGCCGGCGGACGGATCCTCGCCGTCGCCGGCGAGAACGAGGTGCGCTCCCTCGCGGACACGGGCACCGAGGTGGTCGACCTGCGCGGCGGACTGCTCGCCCCCGGCTTCCAGGACGCGCACGTCCACCCGGTCGTGGCCGGCGTGCAGATGCTCGGCTGCGACCTGAGCGCGGAGCGCACCATCGACGGCTACCTCGCGGTCGTGGCCGGACACGCGCGGCGGCACCCCGGCGCGGAGTGGATCCGCGGCGGCGGCTGGTCCATGGACGCCTTCCCCGGAGGCACTCCGACGCGCACCATGCTCGACGCCGTGGTACCCGACCGGCCCGTGATGCTCACCAACCGGGACGGGCACGGAGCCTGGGCCAACACCCGCGCGTTCGAACTGTCCGGCGTCGACCGCACCACCCCGGACCCGGTCGACGGCCGGATCGAGCGCGAGCCGGACGGAACCCCGGCCGGCACCCTCCAGGAGGGCGCCATGGACCTCGTCGCCCGCCACGTGCCCATCGCCACGCCGGACGAGGCGCACGCCGGCCTCCTCGCCGCGCAGGAACACCTCTTCTCCCTGGGCGTGACCAGCTGGCAGGACGCCATGATCGGTGCGTTCCCCGGGAACCCCGACAACTACGACGTCTACCTGCGCGCCGCCCGCGAGGGCTCGCTGCGCGCCCGCGTCGTCGGCGCCCTGTGGTGGGACCGCGAACGCGGCCTGGAACAGATCCCCGAGCTGGAGGAACGCCGCCGCACCGGCCGGGCCGGCCGCTTCAACGCCACCAGCATCAAGATCATGCAGGACGGCATCGCGGAGAACTTCACGGCCGGCCTGCTGGAGCCCTACCTCGACCGCTGCGGCTGCGCCACGG
The DNA here is from genome assembly GCF_036170895.1 of Streptomyces erythrochromogenes. Lineage (NCBI taxonomy): Bacteria > Bacillati > Actinomycetota > Actinomycetes > Kitasatosporales > Streptomycetaceae > Streptomyces > Streptomyces erythrochromogenes. Next base: position 7,702,044 of record NZ_CP108036.1, read on the forward strand.
CCAATTCGGGTCTGAGCTTCATCGACCCCGGGCTGCTCACCGAGGCCGTGACCCGGCTCGACCGCTCCGGCTTCCAGCTCCACTTCCACGCGCTCGGCGACCGCGCCGTGCGCGAGGTGCTCGACGCCCTCGCCGCGGCCCGTACCGCCAACGGGGCCAACGACAACCGCCACCACCTCGCCCACCTGCAACTCGTCCACCCCGACGACATCGGCAGGTTCGCCGCCCTGGGCGCCGCCGCCAACATCCAGGCGCTCTGGGCCGCCCACGAACCGCAGATGGACGAGCTCACCATCCCCTTCCTCGGACCCGAACGGGCCGCCCTCCAGTACCCGTTCGGTGACCTGCGACGAGCAGGCGCCCGCCTCGTCGCCGGCAGCGACTGGTCCGTCAGCAGCCCCAACCCCCTCTGGGGCATCCACGTGGCCGTCAACCGCGCCGTCCCCGTCGAGGACCTCGACCCGGTGCGGACCTGCGGACCCATGCCGCCGTTCTTCCCGGAGCAGGCCCTGACCCTCGCGCAGGCGCTGACCGCCTACACCGCGGGCAGCGCCTGGGTGAACCACCTCGACGACGTCACCGGCACCGTCGAGGCGGGCAAGTACGCCGACCTCGTCGTCCTCGACCGAGACCCCTTCGCCCACCCCGGGGAGGAGATCGCCGACACCCGCGTGCTGCGGACCTACCTCGACGGCGAACCCGTCTTCACCGCGAAGGACTGAACACCGCGCACCTGCCCGGCAGCCCCCGGGCAGTCACCGGCCGGCCCGCCACCGGCCGCGCACCCACCCCTCCATGCTCACCCCTCAGGGAGCCAGACGATGTCACCAGCCACATCGGGAACGCCGCTGCGCCGACGCAGCGCGATCCGCAACGCCGCGGCGGCCGCCCTCGCCGCCGGCATGCTGCTCGTCACCACCGCCTGCACCGGATCCGGCACCACCGGCCAGGGCAAGGGACCGGCCACCGCCTTCCAGCTCACCGACAAGACGCCCGCCGCCGTCGGCGACGTGGACTCGTTCACCTGGTCGATCTACGCGGAGCCGACCACCATCGACTACGCGCACGCCTACGACTTCCCGCCCAACCAGATCCTCGCCAACGTCTGCGAGAGCCTGCTGCGCTGGAACCCCGACCTGACGACCTCGCCGAACCTCGCGACCTCGTACACCAACCCCACCCCGACCACCTGGGTCTACCAGATCCGCCCCGGCGTCCGCTTCCACGACGGGACGACGCTCACCGCCGACGACGTCGTGGCCTCCCTGCGCCGCAACCTCGACCCGCAGACGGCGAGCGTCTGGGCCAACCCCTTCCGCAACGTCAAGTCGGTCGACCGCACCGGGCCGCTGGAGGTCACCGTCACCCTGACGCAGCCCGACTCCACCTTCAACAAGTACCTCGCCGCCGGCCCCGGCACCGTCGAGTCCGCCGCCACCCTCGCCAAGTCCGGCAACGACTACGGCAATCCGCAGACCGGAGTGAACTGCACCGGCCCCTTCTCCTTCGGCTCGTGGACCTCCGGCCAGTCGCTCACGCTCAAGCGCTTCGACGACTACTGGAACCCGGCGCTCAAGGCCAGGGCGGGCCAGGTGAAGTTCGTCTTCCTCGCCGACGCGACCACCCGCGTCAACGCCTTCCAGAGCGGCGAGGTCGACGGCGGCTGGATGGTCCCCGCGGACGCGTACGCCGGGCTGCGCGACACCGCGGCGGGAAAGCTCTACTTCGGCCGCAACACCACCGTCGCCGACGAGGTGGTCAGCAACCTCAAGGGCCCGCTGGGCGACGCCCGGGTGCGCCAGGCCCTCCTCATGGCCATCGACCGCGAGGGCATCCTCAAGGCCGGCGTCGGCGGCGTCGGGGAAGTCGCCCACTCGCTGGTCACCGACAACCTCTGGAACGACGCGCCCGCCGCGACCCGCGAGGCGATCCAGCGCGACCTCCCCCGCTACCCGTACGACCCCGCCAAGGCCAAGGCGCTCGCCGCCGAAGCCGGAGTGAACGGCCAGAAGGTCGTGATCGCGACGAGCCCGCTGGACTCCCAGACGACGATCATCACCCAGGCCGTCGTCCAGGCCGCCACGGCCATCGGCCTCAAGCCGCAGATCGACTCCGTCTCCGCCGAGAAGTACACGACGCTCTTCACCGACCCGGCCGCACGCGAGGGCATCGACCTCTTCCTGACCTTCTGGAACACCTCCATCACCGACCCGCTCGACATGTACGGGGTCCTGCGGACCGACGCGTTCAGCAACTACGGCGGCTGGTCCGACCCCGCCTTCGACGCGGCCGTCGACCGGGCCGTCGCCAGCTACGACCCCGTCGAGCACACCGCCGCCAACGCCGAGGCCCAGCGCATCGCCCTGCGCGAACTGCCCTGGCTGCCCCTGTACACCCAGCCCGTGAGCGTCTTCCTCGGCAAGCGGATCACCGGCGTCCAGCCCTCCATCGCCTACCTGTACTACCCGTGGGCCGCCGAGATCGGCGCGAGCGGATGACGGCCGCGGCGGCACGGGCCGCACGCGTCCTGCGCAGACTGGCCGGCATGGCGGCCACCCTGCTCGTCACCTCCTTCCTCGTCTTCGCCTCCCTGTTCCTGGCACCCGGCGACCCCGCCTCCTTCCTGGTGAAGGGGCGCAGCGCCGGGCCCGAGGAACTCGTCGAGATCCGCCGCCAGTACGGCTTCGACGAGCCGTTCCTCGTCCGGTACTGGCACTGGCTGGAGGGCGTCCTGCAGGGCGACCTGGGCCGCTCGTACCTCCTGCACCAGGACGTCGCCTCGGTCATCTGGTCGCGGCTGCCCGCGTCCCTGCTGCTGATCGGCGTATCGGCCCTGATGATCGCGGTCTTCGGGATCGGCTCCGGCATCGTCGGCGCCCTGCGCCGCGGATCGCGCACCGACCGCTCCCTGATGCTGCTGGTGACGGTGGGGGCCGCCGCGCCCGCCTTCGTCGCGGCCCTCCTGCTCCGGTCGGTACTGGGCGTGCAGCTGGGCTGGTTCCCGACCATCGGCAACGGAACCGGCCTCCTCGACCGGCTCCACCACGTCGTCCTCCCGGCCGCCGCCCTGTCCGTGACCTTCGTGGCGCTGGTGACCCGCGTGACCCGCTCCGCGATGCTCGACGAACTGCGCCGCGAGCACGTCGAGGTCGCCCTGAGCCGCGGAACACCCCGCCGGACCGTCATCCGGCGCCACGTCCTGCGCAACGCACTGGGCCCGATCGTGACGGTCTCCGCCCTCCTGGTGTCCGGCATGCTGGTCAGCACCGCGATCGTCGAGACCGCCTTCGGGATGTCCGGAGTGGGCTCCCTGCTCGTCCAGTCGGTGGACCAGCTCGACTTCCAGGTCGTCCAGGCGATCGTGCTGCTGGTCGTGGCCGCCTTCGTCGTGGTCAACGCCCTCGTGGACCTGGTGCACCCGCTGATCGATCCGCGCACGGCGGCGGCGGGGAGCGCACGATGAGCGCGAACACCGCACCGGCGGCCGGGGCCCGCCGCCCCCTGGCCCGGCTGCGCGTCCTCGGCGGCGGCCCGCTCCGGCAGGCCTGCCTGGCACTCCTGATCCTGTTCGTCCTGGTGGCATTGCTGGCGCCGTGGCTCACCCCCCACGACCCGACGTTCGGCAGGCTCGGCGACACCCTCCTCGGCCCGGGCCCCGACCACTGGCTGGGCACCGACCAGGGCGGCCGCGACACCCTCTCGGCCCTGATCGCCGGCACCCGCACCAGCCTCGCCGGACCCCTCGCCGTCGTGGTCTTCTCCACCGTCCTGGGCATCGCCGTCGGCCTGTTCACCGCCTGGCGCGGCGGCTGGATCGACGCCATGACCGGCCGGGTCCTCGACATCGTGTTCGCGTTCCCCGCACTGCTGCTCGCGATCCTCGCGGTGGCCCTCTTCGGCAAGGGGATGACCGCACCCGTCATCGCCATGGCCATCGCCTACATGCCGTACACCGCGCGCCTGGTGCGCGGCCTGGCGGTACAGGAGAAGGCCCGGCCCTACATCGCCGCATACCGGGTCCAGGGGCACTCCGCCCTGTTCGTGACGGTCCGCAGGATGCTCCCCAACATCGCCCCGACCCTGCTCGCCCAGTCGACGGTGAACTTCGGGTACGCCCTGCTCGACCTCGCCGCCCTCTCCTTCCTCGGGCTCGGCGTCCAGCCGCCGACCCCCGACTGGGGCGCCATGATCAACCAGGGCCAGGCCGCCGTCCTCCAGGGGCAGCCGCTGTCCGCGATCGCCCCGGCCGTGGCGGTCGTCCTGGTGGTCGTCGCCTTCAACGTCGTCGGGGAGAGCCTCGGCGACCGGCTCGCCGGGAGGGACTCCTGATGCCGCTGCTCGAATACGACGCGCTCAGCGTCACCCTGCCCGCCACGGCCCGGCCGATCCTGGACGGCATCGACCTGCGGGTCGGCGCCGGCGAAGTCGTCGCCCTCGTCGGCGAGTCCGGCTCGGGCAAGTCGGTCACCGCCCGCGCCGCCCTCGGCCTGTTCCCCGCCGGTGCCGACGTCACGGGCCAGGTGAGCGTCGCCGGCACCGGCCTCGTCGGCGCCGACGCCGCGAGCCTGCGCGACGTACGCACCGCCAAGGCCGCGATGATCTACCAGGATCCCCGCGCCGCCATCAACCCCGTACGCCGCGTGGGGGACTTCCTCACCGAGCCGCTGCGCCTGGCCCACGGCTGGTCCAGGACCCGGGCCGCGGCCCGGGCGGCCGAACTGCTCGACGCGGTCGGCCTGCCCGACCCTGCCCGGCACCTGAACCAGTACCCGCACGAGCTGTCCGGCGGCATGCTGCAGCGCGTGGTGATCGCCGCCGCCCTCACCACCGAACCACGGCTCCTGCTCTGCGACGAACCCACCACCGCCCTCGACGTCAGCACCCAGGCCGAGATCCTCGCCGTCCTGGGCCGGCTCCAGCGCGAACGCGGCCTCGGCCTGCTCCTGATCACCCACGACATCGAGCTCGCGGCCGCCGTCAGCGACCGGATCTACGTGATGTACGCGGGCAGGATCGTCGAGACGGGGCCCGTCGGAGAGCTCTTCGCCGCACCCCGCCACCCGTACACCGCGGGCCTGCTCGGCTCCTCCCCGCCCCTGCACGGTCCGCTCGCCCGCCTCACCCCCATCCCCGGCGCCCCCATGGGCCTCCTGGAGTCCGCCCCGGGATGCGCCTTCGCACCCCGCTGCCGGTTCGCCGAGCCGGGCCGCTGCGACCGGTCCGCACCCCGGCCGGAGCGGCACGGGCCGGCCGAGGTGTCCTGCCACCGCACCGCCGAACTGCCCTCGACCCGGGCGGAGCCGCCGTCTGGGGCGGCTTCCCTCGCGTCCTGCAAGGAGGACCGTTGACCACCGACCCCACCCCCGCACTCCTCGAGGTCAGCGGCCTGCGCAAGGCCTACCGCACGGGCGGCACCGAGGTCGTCGCCGTCGACGACCTCTCCTTCACCCTCCGGCCCGGCGGCGCCCTCGGTATCGTCGGCGAATCCGGATCCGGGAAGACCACCACCGCCAGAATGCTCATCGGCCTCGAACGCCCCGACGCGGGCCGGATCCTCGTACAGGGCCGGCCGCTGGCCGACTCCGTACGCGGGAAGACGGCGCGGCTGGCCCGGGCCAAGGCCGTTCAGATCGTCTTCCAGGACCCCTACCTCTCCCTGGACGCCCGGATGGGCATCGGCGCGACGATCGACGGCGTGCTGAGGCTGCACGGCTCCCGCGACCCCGCCGCCCGGGCGGCCCGGGTCCGGGAGCTGCTGGCCCAAGTGGGCCTGGGGGACCGGGAGGCGGCCGCCCTGCCCCGCCACCTCTCGGGCGGACAGCGCCAGCGCGCCGCGATCGCCCGGGCCCTCGCGGTCGAACCCGCCGTCCTCGTGCTCGACGAGGCGGTGTCCGCCCTCGACGTGTCCGTGCAGGCACAGGTCCTCAACCTGCTGGCGGACATCCGGCGCGACACCGGCATCGGGCTGGTCTTCGTCAGCCACGACCTTGCGGTGGTCCGCTACGTATGCGACGAGGCCCTCGTCATGTACCGGGGCCGGACACTGGAGCACCGCCCGGTCGCCGAACTCCTCGCCGAGCCCCGCGACCCGTACACCCGGCTGCTGCTGGCGTCGGTGCCCCGCCCGGGCTGGGACCCCGACTCGATCAGCTCGCGCCGGCGGGCCCTCGACCCGAAGCGCCTTCCGGCGTAGGCCGGGAAACGCCGGGCGAACGCCGTCGGAACGCCGGATGACGGGAGTACGGCGTCCCAGGGGGGTCGCGCAGGCATCCGTTCGGGGGATTCGGGGCGTCCGGCGCACCCGGAAGCCGGCCGCGTGCTCCACGATCGGCGGGTGCAACCCCGGAGGGAGGACCCCATGAGCACCCCGTTCGCGTCCGCCGCCCCCTACTACGCCCGCTACCGGCCCCCGTACCCGCGGGAGTTCCACACCCTGCTCGCGGACCGCTTCGCGCTCGACGGCTCCCAGACCGTTCTGGACCTCGGCGCCGGCCCCGGCACGCTCGGCCTGTCCGTGGCCCCCCTGGCCGACCACGTGTACGCCGTCGACCCGGAGCCGGCGATGCTCGCCGAGGGGGCCCGGCTCGCCGCGGACCGCGGCATCACGAACATCTCGTGGCTGCGCGGCGACGACGCCTGCATCACCCGGCTGTGCCTGCCCCGGATCGACCTGTGCGTCATCGGCAGGGCCTTCCGCCGGATGGACCGCGGGCGGGTGCTCGCCGACCTCGACGAGGTGCTCGCGCCCCGGGGCGGGGTCGCCGTGGTCGAGTCCCTGTACCGGCCCGGCGACCCGCGGGCGGCCTGGCTCACCGTGGTGGAGGAGGTACGCGAACGCTTCCTCGGACCCGGCCGGCCCGGGCAGTCCGGGCAGTCCGACCGGGACGACTGGGGTGAACTGGTCGACTGCCTTGCGAAGTCGCCGCTCTCCCGCGTCGAGACCCACCAGTGGGACCAGCCCGTCCGCCACACCGTGGACGAGGTGATCGGCCTCCAGCTCTCCTTCTCCTCGTCCGGCCCGGACCAGCTGGGCGACCGCATGGCCGCCTTCGAGACGGAGCTGCGCCGGGCCCTGCTCGACCACGACCCCCGCGGCACGTACGCCCGGACCCTCCGCATCGGGGCCGCCGTCGCCACCAGGCCCCGGCGCTGAATCCCGCCCGGCCTAGCGACCGAGCGCGGCGAGGAGTTCGCGTTCGCGGCCGGTGCTCAGGCCGGCCCGGCGGGAGCGGTCCAGGCCCTGGCCGCGCTCCCACTCCAAGAGGTCCGCGAGCATCTCCGCACGCGGCCGGTGCCGCAGCCCGGCCGCGCGCGCCGCGGCTCCGCTGCGGGCGCAGAAGCCCGCCCACTGCGGGTCCGGCATCCACATGGCCAGCGACTCCGGCCCCATGAACGGCGCGACCTCCCGGTCCAGGAGCCACTGCGGGTCAGCCTCCGCGACGTCCCCGGTGTGGCCACCCACGCGGCGCGACAGGTCGACCCACTCGTCGAACGGCACGACGGGCCCCACGGCGTCGAAGGTCCCGACCGTTCCCTCCTGCGCGAGGTCCAGCATCCAGCCCGCGAGATCGTGTACGTCCACCACCTGTGTCGGCAGGCCGGGGGAGTGCGGTACGAGCATGGGCTGGTCCACCGTGCGGGCGGCACGGGCCACCCAGTACCCCGAGCGCCCGGTGTGGTCTCCCGGACCGCCGATCAGGCCGGCCCGGGCGACGACGAGACGGTCGCCGACCGCCGCGCGCACCGCGGCCTCGCAGGCTACCTTGGCCTCCCCGTACTCCTCCCGCCCCACGTACTGTTGCTCGGTGGGCGCCAGGAGCGCCGCCGACTCGTCGGCGCCGACCGCGCCGTGGTCGGCGTAGGCGCTGACGGACGACACGTACGTCCAGTGCCGGGTCCGATCCGCCAGCGCCACGAGCGCGTCGCGGACGAACGCCGGCTGCCAGGACACCTCCAGCACGGCGTCCCAGTCGCGGTCCACGAGCCCGGCGTAGGCGGACCGGTCCTTCCGGTCGGCCGCCACCAGCCGCGCACCGGGCACCACTTCCCCGCTCTCGCCGCGCGCCAGGCACGTCACGTCGTGCCCGCGTCCCACCGCCTGCCGAGTGATCTCACGGCCCAGCCACGCGGTCCCGCCCAGTATCAGAAGATCCATCCGCCCACCCCAGCACACCGTCGCCGCGACCGCGACCCCGGTTCGCGGTCGGCGAAGGACGGAGGGCCCGCCCCGGCCTCACAGGTCGCGCCGCATGCACACGCGGGGCCACCGGTCCAGGCCGTGTGCGGTCTCGCGCGCGCGGATCTCCCGCAGGCCGGGAGTGAGCGCGTCCTCGCCGAGGGCGCGGAAGCCGCAGCGGAGGTAGTACGGGGCGTTCCACGGGACGTCGGTGAAGGTGGTGAGCGTCAGCGCGGGCACGCCCTCGCCCACCGCGATCGTCGCCAGGTGCTCCAGCAGGGACCTGCCGATGCCGCGGCGGGCGTGGTCCGGGTGCACGGACACCTGCTCGACGTGGAGGTTGCCCTCCACGCGTTCGGCGATCAGATAGGCGACCGGGGTGTCGGCCCCGTCCACCGCCACCCAGGCGAGCCCCGCCTCCCGGTAGGGGGCGAGCTCGCCGAGCGCCAGCGGCTCGTCGTCGGCGATCTCCGGCATGCCGATGTCCCGGAAGCAGCGCCCGGCTTCCCTCTCGATGTCCTGGAGGGCGGTCAGTTCGTCCGGATGTACCACGCGTACAGGCATGCGGTCATTGTCCGCACGGAGCCGCCCGGGGGCACGCGGGTTTCCGCGGTCCCGTCCGGTCGCGGCGGTGTGTGCTCCGTACGAGTTCACTTCCGGTGCCCGTTCGGCCCCAGGGGCGAGCACATGATCATCAGGTTGGCTCTCCATCGGTTTGATACGGCTATGCCACGAATGCGACGGACACAACCGACCAAGGCGTGGGGCGCGGTGGCTGCGGTGACGGGGGCCATGCTGGTCGTCGCCGCAGCGCCCGGCAGAGCGCCCGATGCGGACACCGCGGACGCGAAACCGGGGGGCCGCCCGCGGGAAGCGGCGGTCACCCTGCTGGTGGGGAGAGTGCTGGAGGGGGCCCACGGGGCCGGTGAAGGGCGGTGCGCGGCCCGGGTGTTCCGGCGCGGGCTGTGCGACGGCTGGCAGGAGCAGCGGGTACGGGCCACCACGCGCGGGGTGGGATCCGTACTCGCGGAGCCCGCCGTCGCCGACGCCGCCTGGGCGGAGGCGCTGCCCACCGACGCCGGCGGGCCCCTGGAGATCACGCTCACCGAACCGGGCCGCATCACGGACGTGACCGTGCACGACGGGCACGGCCGCCACCTCTCCGGTGAACTCGGCCCGCACGGTGACCGCTGGCTGAACACCGAGTCGCTGCGCGCGGGGGAGACGTACACCGTGCGGGTCGGCGCGCAGGACGCGGCCGGCAGCCCGGTCGGCGTGACCATGGCCTTCCGGACCGCGCCGCCCGCGGACGGGGGCAGGCTGACCGTCGAGTTCGGGCCGGGCCCCGGTACGTACGGAGCCGGGGAGATCGTGACGGCCGCCCTCAGCAGGCCCGTCCCCGCCGACGACCCCGTGGCGCGCGCCCGGCTGGAGCAGGCGCTGGAGGTGACCTCGGAGCCGCATGTGGAGGGCGCCTGGCACTGGGTCGACGGGTCGACCCTGCACTTCCGGCCCCGTACGTACTGGCCCGCGCACACGGTGGTGCGCGTCCGCAGCGGCCTCGACGGGGTCGAGGTCGGGGACCACGCCTACGGCGGTCCCTCCGAGGACCTGCAGTTCACCATCGGCGACCGGATCGAGGCCGTCACCGACTCCGCCACCCACCGGATGACCGTACGCCGCAACGGACGCGTCATCCGGACGATCCCGGTCACCACCGGCAAGGAGGGGTTCAGGACCCGCAGCGGCATCAAGGTCGTCCTGCGCAAGGAGTCCAAGGTCCGCATGCGCGGCGACACCGTCGGCATCAAGCGCGGCACCAAGGAGTTCTACGACCTGCCCGTCTCCTACGCGACACGGGTCACCTGGAGCGGCGAGTACATCCACGCCGCGCCCTGGTCGGTCGAGGCGCAGGGCGAGGAGAACGTCAGCCACGGCTGCACGGGCATGAGCACCGAGAACGCCGCCTGGTTCTTCGAGACGGTCCGCGAGGGCGACATCGTGGAGGTGGTCAACAGCGGCGGAGAGAAGATGGCCCCCTTCGACAACGGCTTCGGCGACTGGAACGTGGACTGGCGCAGCTGGCTGGCCGGCAGCGCGCTCGCCAAGCTGGACGCGGCCCCGCCCGCGTCACCGCCCACCCCGTCCCGCCTGCACCCCACCACCTGACCGGGGCAGCCGGCGCCCGGCCTGGCTTACGATCACCACATGATCAGAGGAGTGATGTTCGACTTCTCCGGCACGCTGCTGCGCATCGAGTCGACCGAGGACTGGCTCGGCGCGGGCCTGGCGGCGACCGGCATCCGGCTGTCCGACGAGGAGTTCCGCGAGACGGCGGGGCGGCTGACGGAGTACGGCGCCCTGCCGGGCGGCGGCGCGCCTCGGCGCATTCCCGCCCACCTCGAAGCCCTGTGGCGCGAACGGGACGTGAGTGCCGGTCAGCACCGGGCGGCCTACGGCGGCCTGGCGCTGGCGTCCGGCCTGCCGGCGCCGGAGCTGGCCGGGGCGCTCTACGACCGCCACATGAGCCCCGCCGCCTGGCGGCCCTACCCGGACACCGCACCGACGCTGCGCGAACTGCGGCGACGGGGCATCCCGGTGGCCGTGGTGAGCAACATCGGATGGGACCTGCGGCCGATCTTCCGCACGCACGGCCTGGACGAGCTGGTCGACGCCTACGTGCTCTCCTACGAGCTGGGCGTCCAGAAGCCCGACCCGCTGATCTTCCGGACCGCCTGCGACGCGCTCGGCCTGCCGCCCGCCGAGGTGCTGATGGTCGGCGACGACCGCACCGCGGACGGCGGCGCCGCGGCGCTCGGCTGCCCGGTGCACTTCGTCGACCACCGGCCGGTCGACCGGCGGCCGAACGGCCTCACACCGCTCCTGGACCTGCTGGGGTAGCCGCGGACCCCGGGTCGCCGTCGACGTTCCACCGGGAGGGCAGCGGCCCGTCGCAGAACACGCACACGAAGTCGTCCTCGCGCACGATGCCGAGCTCCCGGCAGGCGGGGCACCTGCGGAACACCACCTCGTGGGTGTACCCGCCCGGGTGCCCGATCCCGGCCGCGTCCAGCGCGTCCGCGACGGCCGCCCACGAGACGACGTCGGGGCAGTAGCCGGTCGACTGGTTGCTGACCTCGCCGACCGCCCACGCACCGGACGCCCGGGAGAACCCCATCTCACCGGCGGCAAGGACCGGTCCGCCGCCCGCACACACGACGTGCTCGCTGTGGCGCGGGGCGAGCCGCAGCACACCGGCGGTGTCGATGACGAACGTGAACGGCTCGGCGAACTCCCGCGCGGGCAGCGCCGAGACCCACGCCCCGAAATCCGCTGCCGACCGGATGCCCCGGCCCCCGCTCCCCGGCCGGACCAGTGCCAGGGGCCCGGCCGGCCCCACGTACCGGTAGGCCCGGTGGGGGCGCCCTCGTATACCCATGGGGGACACCGTAAATGACGCGCGCTCAGGCGGGCTGTGTGCCATCCTCGGCCCCGTGATCGACACCCTGGCGAACGCCGATGACGGGACCGCGCTGAACCGGGCCCTGTGGGACACCCTCGCCCGCGTCCACGGCTCGACGGCCACCGACCGGTTCTACGACGTCGAGTCCTTCGTCGCGGGACGCGAGACGCTCCACCCGCTCGAACGCGAGCTGGTCGGGGACGTCTCCGGCAAGGACCTGCTCCACCTCCAGTGCCACTTCGGCATGAACACCCTGAGCTGGGCCCGGCTGGGAGCCCGCGTCACCGGCGTCGACTTCTCGCCGACGGCCGTCGAACGGGCCCGCCGGCTGGCCGAACGGACCGGCCTGCCCGCCACCTTCGTCGAAGCCGACACCCAGCGGCTGCCCGACAGCCTGGCCGGCCGCTTCGATCTCGTCGTCGCCACCTACGGGATCCTGTGCTGGATCGGCGACCTCGACGCCTGGATGCGCGGCGCGGCCATGGCGCTCAGGCCGGGCGGGAGCCTTTTCCTCGTGGACCTGCACCCGGCCTTCCAGACGGTCGCGACGCTCGAACCGCTCGTCGTCGACTGGCCCTACGGCGGCGGCGAGCCCCACCGCGACACCGTCACCGGGACCTACGCCGAACCGGGCCTCAGCCTCCCCGCGCAGGACGTGGTCGAATATCCGCACTCCATCGGGGAGATCGTCACCGCGGCCGCGACCGCCGGCCTGATCGTGCAGCACCTCGGCGAGCACGTCGCCGCGGAGTTCGACCCGCGCGGCATCCTGCCCCAGGGCCGGGACGGCCTGTACCGGCTGCCGTTCGGGGACTCACACCTCCCCGTCCTGTACTCGCTGCGCGCCCGCGCACCGCATCCGCACACCTGCTCAGCTTGATCCTCAACCTTGTTCTGGGCCCCTGCCGTTCGGCCCGCTCGGCCAGTGGCAGAGTGAGCTGCATGATCGGACGCCTGTACACCGTTGTCATCGACTGCCCGGATCCGGATGAACTCGCCGGTTTCTACGAGAAGCTGCTCTCGCTCTCACGGCAGGCGGACACCGGCGACTACGTCGTGCTCCAGGACGCGGCGGGGACCCCGGTGGTGCTCTTCCAGCGAGTGGACGATTTTCGCGCGCCGCGTTGGACGGATTCCGAGCGTCCTCAGCAAATGCACCTCGACGTGATGGTCACGAACCTCGATACAGCCGAGGCCCAGGTGCTCGCCCTCGGTGCGACGCTGCTGGACGGTTCGGACAAGCCGATCGGTTACCGCGTCCACGAGGACCCCGTCGGCCATCCCTTCTGCCTGATCACCCCCGAGGGAGCCTGACCCTGCCGGTGGGGTCCGACGTGGAAATCACTCGAACCGGTCGCTGACTCCTGACCGACCTACACAGATCGCGGCCCAGGCCGCCGCCCACGGCATCGACGCCGACCGGGTCGTCGCGGAGGTGATGCTCGGCCGCTCCGCCGTGAAACGGCTGATCGAACCGGAGGAGGTGGCCGCCGCCGTCCTGTGGCTCTGCGGCCCCCACACCGGCTTCCTCAGCGGCGCCTCGATCCCCCTGGACGGCGGCTGGACCGCGGCCTGAGCGGTGCGCGCAGCCCGCGCCGGCAGGCGTGCGAAGCCGTGGCGTGACAAATGTAATGGCCTGTCAAGGTGCTTCTCCTTCCGGAGGTTGATGCCTGATTCGTCCTGGCGGAGGAAGTTCCGCCACCGGCCGTCGCGAAGAATCGAGGTGTACCGATCACCGGCCCCACCGGGCCCGCGTCGAGGAGCCGCCATGAGCCACCCCCGTCCCGCCGACCGCCCCGCACGGCGACTGCGCCGCGCCGCCTCGGCGACCGCCGTCGCCGTGGCCCTGCTGGCGGGTCTCGCACCCGCCGCCAGTGCCGCGGCCGCCGGTGAGCCGGACGCCGCCCAGGCAGCGTCCGCCGGCCGCCGCCTGGACCGGGCCGAGCTCCAGGCCAGGCTCGACGCGGTCCGGGACGCGGGCGTGTACGGCATCTTCTCCGCGGCCCGCGACGGCCGCGAGCGCTTCGACGGGGCCGCCGGCGTCGCGGACCTGTCCACCGGGCGCCCGGTCCGCGCGGACCTCCGCCACCGCGTCGGCAGCGTCACCAAGACGTTCACCGCAGTGGCCGTGCTCCAGCAGAACGCGAAGGGCCGAATAGACCTGGACCGGCCGGTCGGCGACTACGTGCCCGAACTCCTGCCCGGCGAGCGCGGCCGCAAGGTGACCGTGCGCATGCTCCTCAACCACACCAGCGGCATCGAGGACTACATAGCGGACGCCTTCCCCTCCCTCCAGCAGGGCACCACCGCGAGCCTGGACGAGCACCGCTTCCGGACGATCCGCCCCACCGAGCTGATCCGCTACGGCGTGGCCCGGCCGCAGCGGTTCGAACCCGGCACCGAGTGGAGCTACTCCAACACCAACTACGTGCTGTTGGGCGAGATCCTCCGCAAGGTGACCGGCCAGGACCCCGAGCGGCTCATCGCCAAGGACGTCATCCGGCGGGCCGGCCTGCGGGACACCTACTTCCCCGGCACCGACCCCCACATCCGCGGCGCCCACGCCCGCATGTACGAGAGCTTCTTCGGGCTCATCGACCCGCCGCGCGACTACAGCGTCTACAACATGACCTGGGGCGGTACCGCGGGAGCCCTCGTTTCCACGCCGCAGGACCTGAACACCTTCTACCGGGCCCTGCTCACCGGTGACCTCCTGCCGCGCCGCCAGCTGGACCAGATGCGCACCACCGTCGACATCAAGGACGAGACGGGAAAGGTGACCCTGCGCTACGGCCTCGGCATCTACTCCATGGACACGCCGTGCGGCCCGGCCTGGGGCCACGACGGGGGCGTCTGGGGCGCCGGCACCCAGGCCCTGTCCAGCCCGGACGGCACCCGGCAGTTCGCCCTCGGGTACAACCTGATGAAGTACCAGCGCATCAACGAGGCCGGCACCGGACTCGACCCGCACCCGGCCGACGCCGCCATGACCGACTACCGCGACCAGGCGCTGTGCGGCAGGACCGCGCCGAAGCCGCCGCAGGAGCCGAAGGTCCCGAAGAACGCTTCCGTCGAGGCCCCGGCACCCCTGTCCCCGGCCCTCCCGGCGCTCCCCGCGCCGTCGGCGGGTCCGGCGCGCTGAGCCGGCGTACCCCTCACCCGGCCGCTCCCTCCGGGGGCGGCCGGAGGCGGAGGCGGGCGGCGAGCACGGCGACGTCGTCCTCGGCGTGCCGCGCGTCGAGGCCGGCGCAGACCGCGTCCACGACCTCCGGTACCCCGCAGCCGGCGGTCATGCGCAGGGCGGCGAGCCGGGCCAGGGACGTGGCGATGTCCTCGCCGCGGCGCTCCACCAGCCCGTCCGTGTAGAGCAGGATCGTCTGGTCCGCGGTGAAGGGCAGGACGACGGTCTCGTACCCCCCGACCCCGGTGCCCAGCGGCGGGCCGACGGGCACGTCGAGGAGTCCTCCCGTGCCGTCCGCGGTGAAGACCGCCGGCGGCAGGTGCCCCGCGCTCGCGTACGCCGCCGTACCGCGGGCGGGATCGACCCGGACGATGAGGCAGGTCGCGGGGCGGCGGTCGTCCTCCGCGGCCGACAACGCGTCCAGCTGGCGCAGCACGCGGTGCGGGGCGAGATCGGTGGAGGCCACCTCTCGCAGGACGTGGCGGTAGGCGTTCATGTCCACGGCGGCCTCCAGGCCATGGCCCATGACGTCCCCGACCACCAGCAGGGTGCGGCCGAAGTGGAGCCGTACGGTCTCGAACCAGTCGCCGCCGACGAGGGCGCGGGAGCCCAGCGGCAGGTAGCGGCTGGCGACCTCCAGGTTCGGATGCGGCCGGCCGGGCTCCGCGACCAGGGCCCGCTGGAGGTCGAGCGCGATCTTCTCGGTGGCCGCGAGCCGGCGTGCGTGCCCGACGTGCGCGCACGCCAGGCGCGCCGCGAAGTGCAGGGTCGCCGTCTCGTCCGCGTTGAAGGCGGAGTCCGCGCGGGCCGCGAGCAGCTGCCCGTAGACCTCGCCCCGGCCGGCCAGCGGTACCGGGACCACGTGCGCGGACGCGGCCGCGCCGCCCGGGGCATCCAGCAGGCCGGCGGTGTCGCCCGCGGCGGCCACCCGACCGGCCGGGCCGCTCCGGCCGCCGCCGGTCAGCTCCACTGCCGCGGCGTCGCACGGGCCGCGGAACAGGAACCCCGTCAGCTCCCGCCAGATCGTTTTCTCGTCGGAGGAAGTCCCGATCCGCTCGGCGGCTTCCTCCATCGCGCGCAGCCGCGCCTGCGGGCCGTCCCGGTGCGACGCCATGGCCCGGTGCCCCGAACCGGAACCGGCTAGGCCCTTTCCACCTCCAGCACGGAGAGGACGTTCCCGGCCGGGTCCTTGAACCAGGCGATCGGCGGGCCGCCTTCATTGCGGGAGATGCCCTTCGCGTCCTGCCCGAAGCCGTCGTAGCGCTCGAAGGCCACACCGAGCGCACCGAGTTCGTCGACGGCCCGGTCGATGTCGGGTACGGGGAAGTTCAACACGGTGAAGCTCGCCGGGGTGTGGTTCTCCTTCGGGTACACCAGTACCTCGGCGCCGCCGCCGAGGTGGAGGGAGAGCATCCCGTTGTCCTCGGAGACCCGCAGGCCGAGGGTCGAGCCGTAGAAGTCCTTCGCGGTGTCGATGCTGTCGACCGAAAAACCGCTGAATGCCTTGCTGTCTCCCAGCATGGTCTCTCCCTCCGCCTGTACCGGTTCCGGCCGAATGCGGCCCTCCACGCCCCATCGTCCCTCCGAACGCGGGCAGCCGCATGGCCGGCGGGCGGCCCCGGGAGCGCCGGTTCAGACCGTGATGTCCACGGGCTCGGCGCCGCCCATGTCGAGACGGAACGGCGGGTACGCGTCCGTCATCAGGGAGGCGTAGGCGGTGACCCGGAGCACCCACCGGTTGAGGCCGATGATCAGGTCGAACAGGTCGCGCGGGTACTTCTCGCTGAAGGCCAGCGTGACGACCGCGATCAGGGCGAGGAGCCCGATCAGGCCGCCGGCCGACCAGCAGCCGTGCACGGCGCCGGTGAAGATGCCGATCACGAGGTACTGCGGGATGGCGAGCAGCCACCACTTCACCAGCACCAGGCCGCGGGAGAGCCGTTCGGGGTAGAGGATGTCCAGCCGGGCCGGGTAGTCGGGCTCGGGGCCGAGGCTGAAGGGCGGATACCGGTCGGTGCCGAGGGCGCCGTACGCGTAGTAGGAGACCCGCCAGGACCAGCGGAGCACTCCGAGGTTGAAGTCGAACAGCGCTCGCGGGTAGCGCTCGGTGAAGAGGATCGCGAAGAACGCGATCACGCTGACCACCAGGAAAGCGAGCCACAGGAAGGCCAGCACGATGTAGTGGGGGATCGCGAGGATCCACTTGACCAGCCACAGCCAGCGCGAGAGCGGCGCGTCCAGCCTGGCCGACACCGTGACCGGCGGATAGGGGGTCTGCATCGTCATGCCGCTCACCTCATCGCGTCGCCCGGTCCTCCTCCATCTTCCGTCCCGGCCGCACGCACCGCACCGCGCGGGGGCGCCGCCCATCGGTGCCACCCGGTGGCGCTGCGGGCCGTCGCGGAGCCGCCGGCCCAGCGGGCGGGCAGGTGGCGGCGCCTCGGGCAGGCCTGGGCCGCGGCGAGCAGGAGCTGGATCTGCTCGCCGACCTGGGACGCCTCGCGCACGGGCGCGGGGAAGGGCAGGCGGAGGTCGCGCTGGTTGCGAGCGTACTCGCAGCGCAGGGTGATGCCGTAGCGGTCGACGGCGAGGGGCAGGACGCGGACGGCGCCGTGCAGGAGCCAGGGGTCGGCCAGCCGGGTCAGGCGGGTCACCGCGTCCTGGTGGGCGTCGGTCAGGTGCGTCAGCAGCGAATCCTCGTCGACGGCCAGCGGATCCGGCCGGGCGAGGACGAGTTCGTCGAGGCCGACCTTCACCGTCACCTCCTGCGTCGCCAGGGTGACGCGCGCCGCGTCGAGGCGCAGGTCGACGTCGTCCGTCGCGGCGTCCTGCCCGGACCGGGTCAGCCAGCCGGACAGCGTCACGCGGGCCCGTACCCGGTCGCGTACGGCGACGGGTGCGATGTCGGTGAACTCCACCAGCGCGGCCAGGGCTCCGCGCGGCGCGCACGCCACGTGCGCCGCCGGCAGGCTGTCGGCCGGCAGCCGCAGCCGCACCTGACCTCTCGCGTTGACGGAGTGCAGGCCGACCAAGTCGTAGCGCAGCCCGTTCGTGGTGACGGTCAGCGACACCGCGCGGGCGAGAACGGAACGGGTCTGCTCGGCGAGGGTCGCCTCGGCCGCAGGGAGGGCGGCAGCACTCATCGGAACCTCCGGTTAGGTAAGGCTTGCCTAATCTAACGGATGGGTGGGTGCTGTGACCAGCCTCGAAAGTCGGCCAATGCCTCGGGCAAGGGCGGAGTCGGCGGCCGGGGCGCGTGCGCCGGCGTACGCCCCGAGCCGCACGGCGCGACGTCGCGCCGCAGGGGTGTTCCCGCCCTCGCCAGTAAGCGCATGGGGTCGGGCCGATGTTCTCCGGTGCGCCCCCCATGTGCCCCTTCGGGGCCTCCCGCCACCGCGCGTACGGTTCCGGGCCATGAGTGGATACGCGATGGAATCGGCCACCCCGGCGGAAATCGGCACCCAGGCCCTGCCCCCCTCCGATCAGTGGTCCACGGCCCCCGTGGTCCCGGCGCCGGTGTGTCGCTTCGAGAACTTCCTCGGCGCGGAACGTGCCGCCACCCTCCTGTCGTACGCGATCTCCCGGGAAGCCGACTTCTGCGCGGGGACGGTCCTCGACCCCCTCTCCGGCGAGGTCTCCCACAAGGGCCGCAGCTCCCTCGTCCTCCCCGTGACCAGCTCCGTGTTCAGCGCGCACCTGGCGGACTGCCTGCCGCTGGTCCAGGAGGTCCTCGGCCACCCGGCGGCGCTCACACAGAGCCTGACGGTCCTGACGTCGCACGGCGAAGGCGGCCACTACGGCATCCACACCGACGCCTCACGGGTCCGCGACGTCGGCACGGCCCTCTCCGCCGTGTACTACCTCCACCGCAGGCCGCGCGGCTTCGGCGGCGGCCAGCTCCGGCTGTACGACACCCTGCTCGCCGACGGCGGAGCCCGGCCCGCGGAGTCCTACCGCACCATCGAGCCCGAGCACGACACCATCGTGTTCTTCCCGGCCGGCGCCTTCCACGAGGTCGTCCCGTCCACCTGCCCCAGCGGGCACTTCGCCGACCACCGCTTCACCCTCACGACGTGGATCAGCGGCACCGGGGCCGCGGCGACGGTGTCCGACGACCCGTTCCGGATCTGGCCGTGGCTGGCCCATGCGGCCGAACGCACCCGCCCGCTCACGGACGTCGAGCACGACCACGACGGCGCCAGCCCCATCGCCCTTCCGGCCGCAGACCCGGCCACCCGTCTCACCCTTCCCGCGCCCCGCCGGACGCCGTAGCGGCGGAGCTCCGCACGCGGCGCC
This sequence comes from Streptomyces erythrochromogenes, assembly GCF_036170895.1. Lineage (NCBI taxonomy): Bacteria > Bacillati > Actinomycetota > Actinomycetes > Kitasatosporales > Streptomycetaceae > Streptomyces > Streptomyces erythrochromogenes. The sequence continues at coordinate 7,721,160 of NZ_CP108036.1, forward strand.
GCTCCGGCACCGATCCGCAGGGGCACGCCCCGCCCGTGGCGCCGTACCGCCGACCGGCCGAGACCTTCCGACTCGCCCGAAAGGTCCCGGGCACGACAGCATGGAGGGAGAGCGGGCGCTCGGCGGCACGGCCCTCGGCAGGAGGCGGTACGGACAGTGACCAGACATCGCTTCGCGTTCTGCGGGGCCCAGCTCGCCGCCGTCTACGTCGCCGCCGACCAGGACCGGGAACTCCACCTGGCAGAGCTGACCGGAAACCGCGGGATCCTCTACGGCCTCCCCGCCATCCTCGCCGTCGCCGGCCATTCGCCCGCCGCCAACGCCTTCCGCTCCGGCCGGCCCCTGTGGCTGACGCCCAAGGAGCTCGCCACCTTCATCGAGGAGGACCCCCACCACTTCCCCACCCGGGTCGGGGACGGCGCCCCGACCTCGCCGGCCCGGATCTCACTGGGCGCCCTGCCCCTGGGACACGGCGACCAGGAGCTGGGCTGCCTGGTCGTCGCCGGCGAGGTCGGGGAGGGCTTCAGCGCCGACGACCGCAGCCTGCTGGAGCTGTACGCCGACCAGGTGGCCGCCGGGCTCGAATCGGTCGCCGCCCGCTTCGTCGGGCGCAGGGCCCCGCAGGCGCACCTCGTCCAGTCCCTGGTGCCCGACCAGGGCGGCGCCTTCATCCTGGACCTGGGAACCGGCCGCATGGAGGCCCACGCCCACGTGCTGGAACTGCTGGGCCTGTCTCCCGAACAGTTCGACGGGCAGGTGGAGACCCTGCTCGCCTGCGCCGTCCCCGACGACATGCCCGCGCTGATGGCGGTCGTGGAGCCGGACCGGCTGGCCGCCGCCGGACAGCAGCTGGCGTTCCGTATCCGCCGCCCGGGCGGCGAGTTGCGCTGGCTGGGCCTGCGCTGCCGGGTGGAGGTGGACTCCGACGGCGCACCGCAGCGCGTCCTGGGCGTGGTGGCCGACGCCTCCTACCTGCGGCCCAGCGCCGACGAGGTGTCCCTCGTACAGCGGCTGTCGGCCACCCTCGCGGGAGCGGCGACCATCCGGGAAGTCAGCCGGCTGGCGGTCGAAGCCCTGTGCGAACCGCTCGGCGCCTCCCGCGTCGCGGTCGGCGAACTGGAGCCCGACCGCCTCATCGTCACCGCCCTCGACCCCCCGGAACTCGACGCCTGGCCCGAGGTCTGGCGCGCCGAATGGCGCTCCGAATGGCCCGACGTACCACTCGGTGACCTGCCCACCCTGCAGAGCGCGCTGCGCGCCGGCCACATGAGCCTGTGGCCGCCGGGCGCGGCACTCGAGCCCGGCCTCCTGGGCGTCGGCCCCGGCGGCCTCGCGGTGCTGCCGCTGCCCGCCGAGGGGCGGATGATCGGGGTGTGCCTCGTGGGCTGGGACGAGGAGCACCGGTTCGCACCGGAGGAGCGGTCGCTGCTGACCGCGACGGCGGGGCTGGTCGGGCAGGCCCTGGTACGCGCCCACGCACTGGACGCGCGCCACGAACTCGCCACCATGCTCCAGCGCAGCCTGCTGCCCCGCAAGCTCCCCGAGCTGCCGGGCGGGGTCGCCGTCGCCCGCTACCTGCCCGCGACCGCGGGCCTGGAGGTCGGCGGAGACTGGTACGACGTCATCCCGCTCGGCGACGGTCACGTGGCGTTCGTCATCGGGGACGTCCAGGGGCACAGCGCCGGAGCCGCCACCATCATGGGCCAGATGCGCACGGCGGTCAGGGCGTACGCGGTCGAGGGCCACCCGCCCGACGTCGTCGTCGCGCGCGCCAACCGTCTGCTCGTCGGCATGGAGACCGACCTCTTCGCCACGTGCACGTACGTGGACCTCGACATGGAGGAGGGCATCGCCAGGGTCGTACGGGCCGGCCACCTGCCGCCGGTCGTGCGCCACCCCGACGGCGTCACGGAGGAGATGGCGGTCGAGGGCGGGCCGCCCCTGGGCGTGCTCGCGGAAGCCGAATTCCCCATGACCGAGGCGGGGCTGCTCCCCGGAACCCTGCTCGTCCTGCTGACCGACGGCCTGGTCGAGTCCGCCCGACTGCCCCTGGAGGAGGGCATGCGGCGGGTGTGTGACGCGCTCATCGAGGCCGACCCGCTCGACGCCGGAGGGGTGGCCGACGACCTGGTCGGGAGCGTGGGCCGCCGCGACGACGACGTGGCGTTGCTGCTGCTGCGCTACGACGGCACGGCGGGCCGGCCCAAGCGGAGCCACTGGACGGTGTGGCGCCTGCCCAAGGCCGTCCTGCACGCGCGCCGATTCACCGCGCGCACGCTGCGGTCCTGGGGCGTGGTGGAGGAACTCGACACGGCACTGCTGATCGTGTCCGAACTGGTCACCAACGCGATCGCGCACACGCAGGGCGAGGTGGGGATGGACCTGACCCTGTCGACGGACCGGCTGCGGATCGCCGTGAACGACGCCTCGCCGCGCAGCCCCGTCAAACCGGTGTCGGTGAGCTGGGAGTCGACCGGCGGCCGCGGCCTGCTCATCGTCGAGGCGACGGCGACGGCCTGGGGCTCGGTACCGCTCAGCGGCGGCAAGCAGGTCTGGGCCGAGATCCCCTGGAACGCGCGCACCGGCTGACCCCGGCACGGCCGGGGTTCAACCCCCGGCGGCCCCGGCCGCCATGAGCACCACCTCCGTACCGACGGCAGCCGTTCCCCGTGTCGCGAGGTCCGGCGCGCCGGAGGCGGATGACAGGTCAGGCCGCCACAGCCGGCCGGGCGCACTGGCGGCAGGCGCGCGCGGAGGCGGCGATCTTCGCGTGGAAGACGATGGCGACCGCGCCCGCGAGGGCGCAGAGCGGCCAGCTCGACGTGAGGAGCGACGCGATGGTGAGCGTGAACGCGCTCAGCGCCAGGGCGACCGCGGCGGTGGTGCCCGTCCAGGCGACCATGACCGGCAGCCGGTCGGGGGTGGAGAGCCGGCGGGCGAGTCGGCCGGTGGCGGCCAGGAACGCCGCTGCCGCCAGTGCGGTGGCCGCGGCGGTGCCGCCCAGGTGGGCGAGCAGTACCTGGGCCGCGTACGGCAGTCGGTGCGCGGTGGGCCCGGCTGCGGCGAGCAGGTACCAGCAGGGGAGCAGGAGCGGCGCGAGCAGCAGGATCCTGCGGGAGGTGTGCCGGGCCTGGACGATGGTGAGTTCGCGCTGGAAGCCCGGCGCCAGTTCGGCCACGCCGCCGAACTGGCGCACCGCCTCCCGCGCCGCCTCGTGGTCGGGCTGGCACCCGGGGGCCAGCTCCGCCGCGGCGTCGAGCAGTCCCTCGCGCAGCTCGGACAGCATCCGCGCCTTCTCGCGCTCCGCGCCGTGCAGGACGGCCGCCAGCTCGGCCACGTGGGCCTCGATGGGGTCGGCAGCGTCCGCGCCGGCTCCGGCGGCGCCCGCCCCGCCGGAGCTGCCCTCCGCGCTCACGTCGCCGTCCGCGGCTGCACCGGTTCGAGCACCGAGCCGATCGCGGCGGTGAACTCCCGCCACACCTTCCGCTCCGAGTCCAGGCTGCGCCTGCCGGCGTCGGTCAGCTCGTAACAGCGCCGTCGGCGCTCGCCCACGGACTCCCAGGTGCTGGAGAGCAGGCCGAGCCGCTCCAGCCGGTTCAGCGCGGGGTAGATGGTGCCCTTGCGGAGCTCCAGCACGCCGTTGCTGCGCTCCTGGACGGCGGTGATCACCGCGTAGCCGTGCAGGGGGCCCGATTCGAGCACGGACAGCAGCAGCCCGTCCAGGTGCCCGCGTACCTCACTCGCCTTCATGGTGAGGCAGCCTACCCAAACCGTGGAATCGTCGTATAGGTTGCCTGGCAATCCATTGTCAGTCGATCCATAGAACCGTCGACATCCACCGTCCGCCGTTGAGCTCCGGAGTGCCCTGGTGACCAAACTGCTGCTGTCCGTCCACGTTCTGGCGGCGATCCTGGCGATCGGCCCGATCGCGGTCGCGGCCTCGATGTTCCCGCGCTACACCCGCACTCCGTCCCAGGACGGCGAAGCACTGCAGACGGCGAAGGTGCTGCACCGGATCTGCCGCGGCTACACGCTCGTCGGCATCGCCGTACCCGTCTTCGGCGTCGCCACCGGAGCCCGGCTCGGCGTCCTGACGGACGCCTGGCTGCTGATCTCGATCGTGCTCACCGCAGCGGCTGCGGCCCTGCTCGCCCTGGGGATCCTGCCCGGGCAGCAGCGGCTGCTCGGCAGTCCGGAGAAGTCGGGCGCAGCCCGGCTGGCCATGGTCACCGGCGTGTTCAACCTCCTCTGGGCGGTCGTCGTCGTCCTGATGATCGTCCGCCCCGGCTCCACCACGGGAGCGTGACCGGCGTGCGCGTCCTGCGGATCGCGGCCCAGGTGGAAGCCGCCTCCCTGGCCCTCCTCCTGGCCAACCTCCTCACCGTGCACACCGAGGCGGTCGCCTCCCTGGGCGGCCCCGTGCACGGCACGGCCTATCTGATCGTCATCCTGGCCGTCCGGCGGGCCTGCGCCGACCCGGCGGCGAGGTGGCAGGCCTGGATCCCCGGCATCGGCGGCCTGCTGGCCCTGCGTCAGATGCGGCGCCTCGGGTGAACCACCGGTTCACCAGACCCGGGAGGACGGCCCGGTGGCACGCATGCGGCACACCGCCGGCTCCGGGTCCCCGCTGGAACCGCAGATCAGAGTTCGATCCAGTACCGCCGTGCGGGACCGTGTCCGGTGTCCCGGATGCCTTCGAGGACGCCACCGCCCCGCTCCACCGTTGCCACCGAAGCAAGGTTGTCGACCTCGCAGACGAGCAGTACCCGGTCCAGGCCGAGTGCCCGCGCCTCGTCGAGCATCCGGCCCAGCGCCCAGGTGGCCAGCCCGCGTCCACGTGAAGACGGCCGGATGCCGTAGCCGATGTGGCCGAACTCCAGCACATGGCCGGTGAGCCCATGCCGAAGTGCGATCCCGCCCTCCACCCGATCGCCTTCGACGATCCATCGGTACGTGCAACCGTGGTCGGTACCAGCCGCTTTCGCGCCCGACGCGCCGGCCAGTAGCGCCACCCAGGCCGCGAACCCCTCCGGTGACTCGACCTCGTCGGACGGCCCCAGCCCGAACCCGTCCTCGTGGAGGCCCGTGCCCCACTCGTGATGCGCTACGAGCCAGGAGGAGTGCAAGGCGGTGGTGGGGGCGATCAGTTGGAGCACGGAGCGACGATACCGGTGCGGACCGGCATCGATCCACGGCGCCCGGTTCGTGCGGCCTGAGGAATCCGGGAAAGCCAGGCCGGACGGCCGGCGCCGAGGGCCTCCCGGCCGAGGCGGTCTCACCGCTCTCGCGCGTCCCGTATCGTCGCACCGGCACCCGCGGTCCCGGCCCGCAGGGTCTCGGCGACGACGATGACGAACTGGTCCCCGGGGCAAGCGTCTTCGTCCTCACCCGCTGCGGACCCGCCGGGACCGCCGAGGCCATCGGGCCCGTCGAGACCGCGACCTTCGGCGGCCCGCAGGGCCGCCGCTTCTTCACCGCGGACGGCCTGCTGTTCTCCTCGTCGGAGGACGGGCTGGAGATCTGGGACCCCGCCACGGGCGCCCGCCTCGGCACCCTCCGCGGCTTCCGGCCCACCCACCACGACCCCGTCCGCGGCGAGTTGGTCGAACTCTCCGCCATCGGCCCGCGCCACTGGAGGACCCCGACGGGACCTCAGGCCGTGGCGCCGTCCTGAGCCCCGGCCGCGGCGAAGACCGCCGCGCGCAGCCCCTCGAAGCCGGTGCGCACCGGGTCCAGGGCGAGCAGGGCGGAGAGCCCGATGGTCCGCCGGCCGCCCTTGCGCTCGTCGAGTACCCGGGTCGGGAGCACGTGGAAGGCCCACTGGGAGAGGTCGAGGGGATCCAGGGTGGGCTTGTCCAGGTGGTCCAGCAGGCAGAAGACGTACACGTCGGCGCGCCGCAGCCGCTCGGGGTCCGGGGCGCCGGTCACCGGGTCCCAGCCCTCCGCCGGGGCGATCGAGAAGGAGATCGCCGACGGCCGGGACTGTGCCCAGTCCTGCAGGTACGCGGCGGACTTGACCTCGACCCCGGGGCCGTCCGGCAGTCGCAGGTCGACCGTGTCCCAGCCCACCCGCATTTCCCCGGCGGCACCGAGCGCGAGCGCGACGATGTACTCGGCCAGCGCTCCGCGCAGGGTGCTGCCCGCCAGGCCCGAGTACGCCCAGCCCCAGAAGCCGAGCACGGTCCCATGGGCGGTGCCGTGCAGGTGCAGCGGTTCGTCTCCGGTGCGGCGCACGGGGGGCACGGCCCCCAACAGGTCGTTCATGGGCGGCCATTGTGCCGGATCTGCCCGAGCCGTCAGCCGGGCGCGGGGCGGTCGACGGCGACGAGTTCGACCTCGAAGCCGTCGGTGTTCTCCAGGTACGCGGCGTAGGTGCGGTCGCCGCCGGCGTGCGGGTGCCGGTCGGGGAACATCAGGCTCCAGCCGTGCTGCCGGCCTTCCGCGACCAGGCGTTCCACCGTCTCGTGGTCCTCCACGTGGAACGCCAGGTGGTTCAGCCCGGGCCGGCGCCGGTCGTGGCGGTCGGCCGTGAGGGCCGGGGACTGCTCGAACACCAGATAGGTCGCCCCGAGCCGCCAGCTCCGCCCGTCGCTCCAGCTCTGGAACGGCGTGTAGCCCATGGCCTCCAGCAGCCAGCCGAAGGAGGCAACGGCCCGGCCGAGGTCGGGCACCCAGATCTCGACGTGGTGCAGCATCCCGGTGGCCTTGGACGACGGGATGTCGGACATCGCCCCCCGCCCCCTTCCTCGTACGGCGCTGACGCGCTGACGGCGCTGCCCATGATGGCGCATACCGCCGGACGGGGCCTCGCAACCCTTCTGGCACCCCGCGGGTCTTTCCCACTGCGGCACACATGAGGATGGGGGAGTTCCGTGGGAGTGCGCAGCGTGGCGAAGAGTGTCGGCGAATTCCTGGTGGAGTCGGTCGGTGAAGCGGTGGCCGAGGTGGTGCTGAGCCTGCTCGCCTGCGCGCTGCTCGGCCTGTTGGCCCTGATCGTCTATGTGAGCTGGTCCTTCAGCCCCCGCGTGACCGTCGCGGGCGCGGGGCTGCTGAGCCTCGCCCTGGCCCACGGCGCCTGGCGTACCTTCCGCGCCCCGGCGAAGGGCCGCCGCCGGCGCGGACTCGCGGCCGTGACCACGGTCGTCTTCACCGCCACCGCAGCGACCGCCGCCTTCCTGGCGCTCTACGCCCCCGGCTGCGGCTGCCTCTGAACCGGCGCCGCCCGGGTCAGGTGGTGCAGCGTGGTGTACGTGAGGTAGCCGGACCGGGGGTCGGTGTCCGGGACCAGGCCGCAGAAACGGGCGGACGAGGTGCTCCCGAATGCCCGCGCAGGGTGCCGGGGCCGGCCCCGGCGAACCCGCGTACAGCCGGGCCGGCGCTCCGGGGTGGGGCTCAGCTCGTCGAAGGCGATCAGCGTGTGGCCCTCGTCCGCATCCACAGCGATATGAGCCTGGTCAGGTGCTGCGTCACGCCCCGGCTTGACGACGAGGAGGGCGAGGCGGTCCGGGTCGAGCAAGGCTGGCTCCCGAGTGCGGCAGGCGCTCAGCTGGTGTGGCCGCCGTCGAGCGGGATGGACAGGTGGTCGGCCAGGGTGGTGAGGGCCGCGCCCAGGGGGAGTGCGACCCGGGTCACGGCGTGCCGGTCGCCGCGTGTGGGGTCCCGGTTGACGATCAGGACGGGTTTGCCGGCCTGAGCCGCCTGCCGGACGAACCGGAGGCCCGACATCACCGTCAGTGAGGAGCCCAGGACGAGCAGCGAGGTCGCGCCGTCGACCAGCTCGCGGCAGCGTTCGACCCGTCGTGGGGGAACCGTTTCGCCGAAGAACACCACATCCGGTTTCAGGACGCCCCCGCACTGCGTGCACGGCACCACGGAGAAGTCCCCGACCTGTTCGTCGGTGAGGTCGGCGTCGCCGTCCGGGTTCAGCCGGGCGGCCACCGGCTCGAAGCCCGCGTTGGCCTCCTCCAGCCGTCGCGCGAGGTCACGGCGCGAGCCGGCGGCGCCGCAGGACAGGCAAACGACCCGGTCCAGGCTGCCGTGGAGTTCCACCACGTCCTCGCTGCCGGCCGCCTGGTGCAGGCCGTCGACGTTCTGGGTGATCACCCCGGAGAGCAGCCCGTGCCGCCCGAAGGCCGTGACGGCCCGGTGGCCGGCGTTCGGCCTGGCGCGGCCGAAGGTCCGCCAGCCGAGGTGGCTGCGCGCCCAGTAGCGGCGCCGGGCCCGGGCGCTCGCGGTGAACTCCTGGTAGGTCATCGGGGTGTGCCGGCGCAGGCTCCCGCCCTCACCCCGGTAGTCGGGGATGCCCGACTCCGTGGAGATGCCCGCCCCGCTGAGCACCAGCACACCGCCGGCCCGCAGGGCGTCGGCGACCGGCCCCGGATCCGTGGTCCCGGGCGGCAGGTCCTCGGTGGGCGTCCAGCTCAGAGTGGGGCGCGTGCGCATGCGACCAGCGTACGGAACGGGCGCGACGGACCGGCCCGCCCGGTGCTCCGGCCGGGGTGGCCGGAACTCGTCCGAGCAAGGTGAACAGCGGGCTACTTCCTGGTAACTTGCGCGAGTTGATCAAGGTCGGAGGCGTGGCCGACCCGCGCTCCCGGCCCGAGCCACCCCCCAGTCAAGGAACCACATTGGCACGCACCGTCCGTACGACGGCCGTCGTCTCCACTTCGGCCCTCGCGCTCGGCATCTCCCTCCTCGGCACCACCGCCGCTCCCGCCCGCGCCGCGGAGGCCCCCACACCCCACCTGGACTCGGTCGAGCAGACCCTGCGCCAGGTCTCCCCGGGCCTGGAGGGCTCGGTCTGGGAACGCACCTCCGGCAACCGGCTCGGCTCCTCCACGCCCGGCGGCGCCGACTGGCTGCTCCAGACGCCGGGCTGCTGGGGCGACGCGGCATGCACCGACCGGCCCGGATCGCGCCGTCTCCTGGACAAGATGCGCCAGGACATCGCCGCCGCCAGGGAGACGGTCGACATATCGACGCTCGCCCCCTTCCCCAACGGCGGCTACCAGGAGGCCATCGTCGCGGGCCTGAAGGAGTCCGCCCAGAAGGGCAACCGGCTCAAGGTGCGCATCATGGTGGGCGCCGCGCCCATCTACCACTCCACCGTGATCCCCTCGTCCTACCGGGACGAGCTGCTCGCGAAGCTCGGCCCGGCCGCCGCGGCCAACATCACCCTCAACGTGGCCTCGATGACCACGTCGAAGACCTCCTTCTCCTGGAACCACTCCAAGCTGGTCGTGGTGGACGGCGGTTCGGTGATCACCGGCGGCATCAACAGCTGGAAGGACGACTACCTCGAGACCACCCACCCGGTCGCCGACGTCGACCTCGCGCTGTCGGGGCCCGCCGCCGGCTCCGCCGGCCGCTACCTGGACTCCCTGTGGGACTGGACCTGCCGCAACAAGAGCAGCTGGAGCTCGGTCTGGTTCGCCGCCTCGCCCGGCGCGGACTGCATGCCCTCCCTGCCCCGGCCCGCCGACCCGGCGGGCGGCGGGAACGTGCCCGCGCTCGCCGTCGGCGGTCTCGGCGTCGGCATCCGCCAGAACGACCCCACCTCGCCCTTCCGCCCCGTCCTGCCCACGGCCGGCGACACCAAGTGCGGGATCGGGGTGCCCGACAAGACCAACGCCGACCGGGACTACGACACCGTCAACCCGGAGGAGAGTGCCCTGCGCGCCCTCGTCTCCAGCGCGAACTCGCACATCGAGATCTCCCAGCAGGACGTGCACGCAACCTGCCCGCCGCTGCCCCGCTACGACGTGCGCCTCTACGACGCCCTCGCCGCGAAGCTCGTCTCCGGCGTGAAGGTCCGCATCGTCGTGAGCGACCCGGCGAACCGCGGCACCATCGGCAGCGGCGGCTACTCGCAGATCAAGTCCCTCAACGAGGTGAGCGACGCCCTGCGCGGCCGGGTGGCGGCCCTGACCGGTGACGGCGGCCGGGCGAGGACGGCCATGTGCGAGAACCTCCAGCTCGCCACGTTCCGGGCGTCCGACCGGCCGACCTGGGCGGACGGCAAGCCGTACGCCCAGCACCACAAGCTGGTCTCGGTGGACGGATCGGCCTTCTACATCGGCTCCAAGAACCTCTACCCGTCCTGGCTGCAGGACTTCGGCTACATCGTCGAGAGCCCGGCCGCGGCCGGACAGCTGGGGAGCGACCTGCTGGACCCGCAGTGGCGCTACTCGCAGGCCACCGCGACGTACGACTACGCTCGCGGCCTCTGCCAGGGCTGACGCGGCGCGCCACCCCCGCGCCGCCGCCGGGGCGCCTTTCGAGGTGCCTCGGCGGCGTGCGCTGCCGCCCGGGCTACAGCGGGGGAGGGCCCGTGTGCACCGAGGTGTCGGCATGCCGGAGTTCGGCGAGCAGCTCGCTCTGTCCGACCAGCAGCTCGGTGAGGATGCGTCGTGCGGCCCTCAGGAGTTCCGCCACATCGCCGCCGGCGAGGGCGTAACTGACCGTCGAGCCGTCGCGTATGGAGACCACGATGCCGGATCGGCGCAGTACCGCGAGTTGTTGCGAGAGGTTGGACGGTTCGATCTCGATTTCGTTCAGCAGCTCGCGCACGGGTACGGGGCCGTTCTGAAGGAGTTCGAGTACGCGGATCCGGACGGGGTGTCCGAGCATCCGGAAGAACTCCGCCTTGGCCTGGTACAGCGGGACCTGCATGTGGCAACGCTCCTACCCGGGTTCTGACCTATGGACGGGGGACGGCGTTCGGTTCCGCCGGGCCCGCCCCCGGTGACCATGACCAGCCATTCTCCTGTACCCCGGCTCCGCCCCACCCTCCGGTGACAGCATTCGGATGTGCCGAGTTGAAGATTTCTTCAACTCGTGGGCAAAAAAAGAGTCGGGGTACAGGAAGGCGGCTAGAGCTCCAGATCCGCTTCGATGCGCTTGAGCTGGTGCCGGGCCATGGCCAGGTTCGACTTGGCCTTGTCCAGGACGATGTAGAGGAACAGGCCGTTCCCCCCGCGTCCCTTGAGCAGCCGGATGAGGTGGTACTGGCTGCCGAGGGTGATCAGTACGTCCTCGATGTCCTCCTTGATGCCCAGCATCTCCATGGTGCGGGCCTTCGCCCGGATCACATCGGTGTTGCCCGCGGCGGCGACCGTCAGGTCGAGGTCCTTGCCGCCCCCCAGCGTGCCGAGGGCCATGCCGCTCGTGTAGTCGACCAATGCCGCCCCCACGCTCCCCTCGATCGAGGTCATCGCCTCTTTCAGGGACGTCTCCACGTTCACCATCGTTGCAGCCTCCTCGTTTTCACGGCCCTGGCCGGCTTCACGTCTCCGGCTGGGTTGCACGGGGGACGCTACGCGTTGGAGGCCAGGTACGTGGCGAACATCAGGTATTCGGGCAGGATATGGACCTCCATCCGCTAAGGTGCGAGCCCGTGATCGCCCGACTGCCCGAAAAGGAACGGGAGTCGGAGCCGGACCGGGAGCCCCCGCGCCGAGCGGGCAGGAAGCCCGGCGGAGGATATCCGTGCAGTTCGGAGCGGGTCGGTGCGCCGACGGCGACCCCCGATGGGCCCACATCGGTGCCACACCTCCCCGGTTGGCGGAATTGGCCGACAGGCCCCGGTCACCCCGGCCCGCGGGAGCGGGCCGCGAGGCCTGCATCCGGTGGCCGGTGGCCGCCTACAGCTGGTACCCGCCGGACACCTCGATGTCCTGGGCGGTGATCCAGCGGCCGTCGTCGCCGACCAGCGCCGCGATCAGCGAACCGACGTCGTCGGGCTCGCCGACCCGGCCGAAGGCGGTCTTCGCGGCGATGGCCGGCACGACCTCCGGGAAGCGGGTGAACGCGTCGTCGGCGAGCCGGGTGCGGGTGGCGCCGGGCGAGACCGCGTTGACGCGGATGCCGCGCGCACTGAACTCCTTGGCCATGTAGCGGGTCAGCACGGTCAGACCGCCCTTCATCGCCGCGTACGTCGCGTAGCCGGGCTCCAGCCCGGAGGTCGCGGACGCCGCGTTGCTGCTGACGTTCACGACGGAGCCTCCGTCGGCCATCAGCGGCAGGAGCCGCTGGGTCAGGAAGTACGGGCCCTTGAGCAGGACGCGCATCAGCAGGTCGAAGTCCTCCTCGGTGGTGTCCGCGATCAGCGAGGTCTGCGCGATGCCGGCGTTGTTGACCAGGTGGTCGAAGGCGTCGCGGTCCCACGTCGAGCGGAGCGCGTCGGCCACGGAGTCGCGGAAGCCGTCGAAGCCGGAGCTGTCGCCGAGGTCCAGGTGGAGCGCGACGGCCGTACCGCCCGCCCTCTCGATGGCGGCCACGGTGTCCACCGCACCCTGCTCGTTGCGGCCGTAGGTCAGGATCACTCCGATCCCGCGTGCGGCGATCCGGATGGCGGCGCCCTGTCCGATGCCGGAGCTGGCGCCTGTGACGATGGCTACCTGCATGATGGTCCTCCTGGGAGTCCGGTGGGGATTCGGTACTTCCATTGGACGCCTCTGACCTGCCGTTTCAGTAGAACGATCGTCCATGAGACGTGCCCGATCCTCCCGCATGCGGGATGTCCGGGCCGGTCCTGTGCTGCACTGGAACCATGGACCTGGAAGAGCTGCGGACCCTGCTCGCCCGGCACGCGCGCCCCGACGCGACCACGGCCGTCGACGGGGTGCTCGTATCGAAGGTCGACCGGTCGGACGCACCGGAGCCGGCGACCACCGGCACCGTGCTCGCGGTCATCGCGCAGGGCACCAAGCGCCTCGCACTCGGGGACCGGGTCCTGGAGTACGGCGCCGGGCAGTACCTCGTGGCCTCCGTGGACCTGCCGGTCACCGGGCAGTTCCTGCGCGTCGGCCCCGACCGACCGGCGCTGGGCTTCGGGCTGGTCCTGGAGCCCTCCGACATCGCCGAACTGCTGCTGCTCGCCGGCCCGGGGGACGTCCCCCGGGCCGGCGGCACCGCCGTGCCGGCCCTCGCCGTCTGCGACGCACCCGACGAACTGCTCGACGCCGTGGTGCGCCTGCTGCGCCTCCTCGACCGGCCCCGTGACCGTGCCGTGCTCGCGCCGCTGATCAAGCGCGAGATCCTGTGGCGGGTGATGACCGGGGAGCAGGGCGGCACCGTACGCCAGCTCGGTCTCGCCGACAGCGGCCTGAGCCATGTCGCGCGGGCGGTGGCGTGGATCCGCAGCCACTACGCGCAGCCGTTCCGGGTCGAGGACCTGGCCCGGCTGTCCGGCATGAGCCAGTCCGCCTTCTACCGGAACTTCCAGGCGGTCACCGCGATGAGCCCGCTCCGCTTCCAGAAGCAGATCCGGCTCCAGGAAGCCCGCCTGCTGCTCGCCGCCCGGCCCGGCGACGTCACCGGGGTCGCCCACCGCGTCGGCTACGACAGCCCGTCGCAGTTCAGTCGCGAATACCGGCGGCAGTTCGGAACGCCCCCCAGCCGGGACGCCACCCGCCTGCGGCTCGACGCCCCGGGAGCCCCGGCGCCGGTCCCGTCGTAACGCCCCCTCGGCGCCGCAGCCGATCCGCCGCAGGAAGGAAGTCCGGCCGCGGCCGAGCGGTCACGGCGCCGCCGGGTGGTGCAGGCGGCGCCAGTACCCGGCGACGTCCTCGACGGTGGCGGTCACCGAGTCGAGGGTCATCGTCGTGCGGGAGTCCCGGCCGTAGCGTTCCCACCGCGGCATGGGGCGGTGGTTGGGGCCGCCGGTGCGGATGAAGGAGAACCACGACGCGTGTACGGCCGTGGCGAGCCCGTCACGGACCCTGGGGTCCAGCCCCGCGAGGAAGGGCGCCCGAGACCACTTGTCGAAGTTGTCGAACACCAACGGCAGTTCCAGGCAGTGCGCGGCTCCGAGCCGGCCGCCGTGCGCGGGTGTCGGCAGGTTGAACTGGTACGCCCAGACCGGACGTCCCCGGGCCGCCCGCCGTTCGGCCAGTGCCACGCAGGGCATGCGGAACAGCTCGTCCGTGATCAGATCCATGAGCACGTCCAGCGGGCGGGCGCCCGGCCGGGCCTCTTCGTACGCCGTGCAGGCCTCGGCCGCCCGGCTCCCGAAGGTGTCGCGGGCTCTGGCGAGCACCTGCTCCCTCGTCGTCCCGGCGTACGGCTCGCTGAGGGCGAAGGCGAAGTTCGCCTCCTCCCTGGTCCAGCCGATCAGGACGTCGATGTACGTCCCCGCGCCGCTGAGCAGCAGGTCGGCCGGGTGGCGATCGAGCGTGACCTCGTCCAGCACCGGCAGGTACGGGGTCCCCCAGTGACGGTGCTCCTGATCGAACACGACCTCGACATGGTCTTCGAGCTCGCCGACACCGTCACGGTCATGCACCTCGGCAGGCACCTGGAAACCGGCACCCCGGAAGAGGTGCGGGCCTCCGGCGAGGTCCAGAGCGCCTACCTCGGCACGACGGAGGCCACTTCGTGAAACCGTTCCTCAGCATGCGCGGCCTGCGCTCCAGCCCCGCCGACCGCCGCCGCCTCCTGGGCGTCGACCGACGCCGCGCCGACCGTACGCCGCCCGGTGCGCCCGCGACGCCCCGCCGCCCCGTCCCCCGTCGCCCGGCGGGAGGGCGGGGCGTTGTCGGCGGGGCGTTGTCAGTGGTGATCGGTACGGTCGGCACACTTGATCGCTGAGGAGCGCGCACCATGAGATCTCCGGCCGAGCTGGACCACGTCCACTGGCACGACCTGACCCACGCCTACGGCCCGGCCGAGGACGTGCCCGAACTGATCAGGGCGCTCTACGCGGACGACGACGACACGGTCGGCGACGCGATCCACGAGCTGTACGGCAACATCCACCACCAGGGCACCGTCTACCAGGCCTCCGCACCCGCCGTTCCCTTCCTCGCCCACGCCGTGCTCCACGCCCCCGGCAGGCGCGACGAGTTGCTGATGCTGCTCGCCGTCCTCGCCGACCACGACCCGCAGGACGCCGAATCGCCTTCCTGGCCCGGCAGTTCGGTCGCCGCGATCTGCGCCGAGCTCGCCCGGGTGCTCCCGGACCTGCTCCCCTGTCTGGGCGACGCCGAACGCGCGGTGCGCAGGGCGGCGCTCCGGGTGGTCGCCGCCGTGGCCGGCCGGCTGCCCGCCGAGGTGCGGGCCACGGCCGAGCGCCGGGTCGACGAGCTGTACGCCACCGATCCCGTCGCGGCGGTACGGGCGGACGCCCTGGTCGTCCTCGACCGGTTCGGCCGCGAGACCGCGGCGCTCGACAGCCCGCTCCCCGAGGTCAGGCTGGCCGCCGCCATGCTCGCCGCCGAACGGTCCGGGCCGCCGTACGAGGAGCGGCTGGTGGACGTCCTCGCCGAGGACGGGGCCGAACCGGATCCGGGAGACGACGGTTTCCCCTGGGCGGGCACCAGGTCGCAGGAGGACCAGCTCACCGACCTCCTCACCCGCGACGTGGACGCGGGACTCGCCGCGGCCGCCCGCTGGATCGCGGCCGGAGACCTCGGTGCGCGGGGATCCTGGCTCGGCCGGCGGATCGCGGAGACCTGGCGCGACCGGGAACCCGAGGTGCTGGCCCTGATGCTCGCCGCCCTGCCGCACCAGCGGGACACCCGCGCGTCGGTCCACTGCCTCACCACCATCGGCGAATGGATCGAGCGCCTGCCCGAGCCCGGCGCCGACCTCAGGGACGCGCTGTACGACCACGCCCGCGGGGAGGAGGAGACCGCCGCACCCGCGCTTCTCGCCCTGGTGCGCTCACGCGACCCCCGCGCGCTGGATCTGGTGCTGCGCAACCCCGGCCCGCAGACCCTCAGCGCGGCCGCCTCGTGCTTCCCCGAGGCCGCCGACCGGCTGATACCCGTGATACGCCGTACGCTGGCCGCCGGCGCCACGGGGAACGGGGCCATCGCCCTGATCGGTGCCCTGGCGCAGTACGGCGCCGCCGCGCGGCAGGCGCAGCCGGAACTGCTCGACTGCCTGCGCACCCGACGCGCCGCCGTCGTGGCCGCCCGCGGGATCGGCCGGGGCGGCATCGTGACACCGGAGATCACCTCCCTGCTCCACGAGGCCGTGCAGAGCACCGACTCCTCGCTCAGCGCCGCAGCCGCCGTGGCCCACCACCGGCTGACCGGCGAGGCGGAACCGGCACTCCGCGTCTTCGAAGGCCTGCTCACGGCGCAGGGCCCCGTTCACTGGCACCTGAGCAGCCTCCGGCCGCTGGGCAGCGCCGCCGCCCCGCTGCTGCCGCTCATCGAGCCGCTGCTGACGGCCAGGTACGAGTGGACCCGTATGGCGGCCGCCGAGGCCCACCAAAAGGTCACAGGATCCCCGGAGCGGGCCGTCCCGATCCTCGCCGCCCTGATCCGCCCGACCCCGGTCGGACTGTGCGCCCTCAAGGCCCTCGCCGCCATCGGCCGGGTCCCCGATGAACTGCGCCCGCGACTGCGGTACTTCGCCTCCTCGCCGCTGCGCCTGCTCTCCGCGATGCCCTTCTCGCAAGTCCACCCGGACGAAGAACTCCGCACCCTGGCACGGACCTTGCTCACGACCGACTGAACCGCCCGGTGCGGGCGGAGTGGAGCGCCACCGGCCAACGGGCGGCTTGCCGCGATCCCGTCCGGCAGCCGGCGGCGGCGGGTGCGGGGGGCACGGCGTGCGATCACCGTGGGGGAGAGGTGCGATGGAAGCATGCAGCGCAGAAGTCCCCCAGCAGTCGGGAGGCGAGACCTGTGAGCCCATGTCCCGAAGCCGTCACCGCCGGCGCGGCCCGCCGCAGGGCGAGGGCGGTGAGCGTCCTCGGGGTCCTGAGCCTCCTGCTGGCCCTCACCCCCGCCGCGCGGGCAGACTCCGGCGGCCTCGCCGCCCCGGCACCGCCCTGCGCCCCGGGATGGCTGTGCGGATGGACCGGCCCCGCCTACACCGGTGTGGTCAGCCTCGTGGCGCAGGACATGCCCCGGTACCCCGAGACGACCGCCTACGTCGGGTTCAACGACGCCGCGTCGGTGTGGAACGCGGGCAGGACGTGGAGCGCGGACGGCTTGCGCCGGGGCCGTTGCGTGACCGTGTACAACAAGCCCGACTACACCGGATCGAGACTGACCGTCCGGCCCGGCCAAGGGATCCCGCAGCTCGCGGCGTCCTTCGGCCACGTGCGCTCCAGCCGCTTCCACACGTGCCGGCTGTCCTGACCGCCGCCCCGCCACAGCCGTGACGTCGTGCCGTGCGGCGGGGTGGCCGATATCCTGATGTCCTCTCCCGGGGGCTCTCCTCACGAAGGGCAGCACGATGAACCGGCAGACCGACCGGCATCGGCGTCTTCTGCTTCTCGCGGCACCGCTCCTCGCCTCCATGGTCGGCCTCACCCCGGCCTTCGCGGCCCAGGGCCGCCCGCAGACCGAGCCGGGAGCCGTACCCGCGGCACCCTCTTGCGAGCTGGTCGCGGTCGGCAGCGGCAAGCCGGGCGGTGACATCCGCTACAAGCTCCACCTCGGCGGGTTCCCCGCGAAGCAGGCGGTCCGCGTCGACGGACCGAAGGCGTCCTTCCGGGCCACCGTGAACGGCAAGGGCGAACTGGACCGGCAGGGCGTGACCCACGGCGCGTACCGCGTCACGTTCAAGGCCCGCGGGGCCCAGCAGGACGTACGCGTCACGTGCGCCGCGCCGCCCGCCGACGAGCAGGGCAGCGGCAAGCAGAGCGTGAAGGTCGGCAAGGTCGAGGTGGTCGTCCTGACGCCGCCCGGAACGGTCATCGACTGCGCCAAGCCGACGACGGCGGAGTTCGACGGCAAGATCACGGCCACAGGGCCGGGGAAGGTCCGGTTCCACTGGACCTTCGCCGGCGGCTCCAAGCCGGTCTCACCCGGCTCGGCCGACTTCCCCGCCGGTACCACGACGCAGGCCCTGCTGCACGTGGCCGACGTACCGGCCCGGCCGAACGCCTCGACGGTGACCGTCTTCGCCACGCTGCACCTGCCCGACCAGAAGATGAGCGCACGGAGCGGACCGGTGACGTTCACCTGCGAGAAGAAGTGACGGGGAAGTGACGCAGCCCGCCCCCGGCGTCACTTAACGTGTTTAAAGCGGTGGATAGTGGAAACGCTGAGTAGCCACAAGGTGTAAAGGTCAAGGCGAAAGGCGGGATTCATGTCCATGAGCATTGCAATCATCCTCGTCGTGGTGGCGGCGTCCATCGCTGCGATCGCGCTCGTCCCGGCGGTTGCACCCGCGCAACCCGACCAGACCGCAGCCCGATCCGGTGACGAGGAGCCCCGCAGGACCGACCCGGGTCGGCCCCCTGCCCGCCGACTGCGCACCATCCCCCCGCAGCAGACCAGGGAACACCGGCGAAGCTTCGGCTGATGCGGTGGCCCGCCGGCCCGCCCGCCCGCTTCGGGCCGGGCGGGCCGGCGGGCGCTACGCCGCCACGCGGGGGGCGGTGGACAGGGACTGGTGCAGGGCCAGCACGCTCAGCGCGAACATCACGACGCCCAGGGGGACATGGAGCCCGGGCATGTGCGCTATGCCGATGACCACCTGCAGCGAGGCGAGTGCGAGGAAGCCGGACGCGTGCAGTATGGGCCGGGGCGATCCGCCGCCCGGCCGCCACGCCAGCACCGCCGCGAGCACGTACAGCATCGACGCGCCGTACATCACCCGTGCTCCGACGCTGTGCAGCACCTCGCCGTAGGACGTGGACAGCAACAGCCCCGCGGTGACCGCCTGGAAGAGCAGGGACAGGGTCTGCAAGGCGATCGCGACACCCTGGAAGGTGAGCCTGCCCGGTGCTGTCGTCGTCTGCGCGGTCATGATCGGGTCCCCTCTTCTGCCTTACGGCTGTGGATCATTGGTGTCTCGACGGTCCGACGACGTGGGCCCGCGAAATGTGAGGCGGGGCCCGCCTCACAAAGCGGGGCCGCGTTTCGTCGTAGCGGCGAGAGAGAAGCGGACGTGACGAGCGAGGGAGCAGCCGCGACCATGAACACCCCATCCGGGCCCGGGCACCACGAGGCCACGCCGGACCTGAACGCGATCGTCGGCGAGCGGCGCCAGCTGATCAATCTCGGCTACCGCCTGCTCGGTTCGCTGGCCGAGGCCGAGGACGTCGTGCAGGAGACGTACACGCGCTGGTACGCGATGTCGCGGGAGCAGCAGGAGGCCATCGAATCGCCCGGCGCCTGGCTGACGAAGGTCGCCGGCCGCATCTGCCTCGACGTGCTCGGTTCGGCGCGGGCCCGGCGCGAGCGCTACGTCGGCGCGTGGATACCCGAACCGCTCCCCGACCGCGGGGAGTGGTTCGCCGGGCGGACGGGCGGCGGTTTCGAACCGGCCGACCCCGCCGACCAGGTCACCCTGGACGAGTCAGTGAACATGGCCTTCCTCGTCATCCTGGAATCGATGACGCCGGCCGAACGCGTCGCGTTCATCCTGCACGACGTCTTCCGGTACCCCTTCGCCGAGGTCGCCGAGATCGTCGGCCGTACGCCCGCGGCCTGCCGGCAGCTGGCGTCGTCGGCCCGGCGGCGGATCGGGGCCGGGCGGCCTGCGGCGGCCCCGGCCGCCGGCCAGGCCACTCTGGTACGGAACTTCAAGGAGGCGTGGGAGTCCAGGGACATCGAGGCCCTCGTCGGCCTCCTCGACCCGGACGCCGTCATGACCGCCGACGGCGGCGGCATGGTCGGCACCGTCCTGCGCCCCGTCGAGGGCGGCAGGAACATCGCCCAGTACCTGATCCACATCGCCGACAAGGCCCGCGGACTGGAGCTCCTGGAGCGGACGGTCAACGGCCGGCCCGGCCTCGTCGCCCAACACACCGGCGTACCGGTGACGGTGGCCGCCTTCGAGATCACCGACGGCCGCGTCAGCCGGATCTGGGCGGTCCGCAACCCGGAGAAGCTCCGCGCGTGGACCGAGGGCTGAGCTGAGGATTCGTCCCGCTGATGGTGCGGGTGGTGGGCCCGCGGCTCGACGCGGGCCCACCACCCGTCCGCCGGCTACCCCGCAGAGCCCAGGCGCTGGGGTGCCGGGCGGCGGTGGGCCGGAGTTCCGAGGGGAGGTCGCGCCGCCGCGGCTGCCGCGCGCAGGAGGCGCTCCACGGCTCGGGAGCGGCGGGTGAGCCTGAGCCGGCGTCCCTGTCGGGGCCACCAGTCGAGGGCGGCCAGGAAACCGGAGTCGCAGAAGGTGACCCGCGAGCAGTCCAGCACCAGGCCGGTTTGGCCGTTGTCGGCCGCCGAGGCCAGGAACGCCCGCAGCGGAGCGGCGCTGAAGTGGTCGATCTCGCCCGCGAGGTGGACGACCAGGGTGGTGCCGAGGGTGGTGCAGGAGTGGATGAGTATGACGCCGGGCGCGGTGTCCGCGCCCGAGTCGTGCACGGTGAGCGGGGCCTCGGTCGCGAGAGGGGCGGACAGTATCGGGACGGTGCTTGAGGTATTCACGTCCTCATCAACGCCTCCCGCAGGGGGTCGGGAAACGAAGGGCGCGTCCCATTCACCCCATGCGACCAGCGGAGATCCCCGGTCGGGGGAAAGATTCCACCCGGACGGGCGGCCTTGAGCCGATGGTGGGCACGGATCACCCACGACCGCCTGGGCGAGGCCTCTGACGGTCGTCGCCGACACTTCCGCGAGCCGGACCGGCTACCAGCGCACCTCCCTCCGGCGCCGGAGCGCCGGCGACGTCCCCGCCGACGGCTGCAACACCCGCGCCGAGGTCCTCCTGGCCGAGGCGATCGTGCATCCGGCCGGTGCGCCGGACATCTGCCACACGGTCCCCGCTCGCCGAGCTCCTGACGCCGGCACGTCATCGACATGATCGAGCGGTCGGAAATGGTTTGAGCTTGGACGGCGGCACCGACAGGATCGGGGGAGACCGATGAGTTCTTCCCGGCGCCGCAGTCTGTCAGTGTGACCTGCCAGGTACGGAGGACACTCACATGACGGAAGGCATCATGCCCGCACCACACGCAACGCCCACCCTCTCGCCCGCCCGCGTCACCGCCGTGCTGCGGATCCTCGTGCTGTCCACGTTCGTCGTGCTCCTCAACGAGACGATCATGGTGAACGCGATCCCGCGGCTCATGCGCGATTTCGAGGTCACCGCAGCGGCCGCAGGGTGGCTGTCCACGGCTTTCATGCTCACCATGGCCGTCGTCATCCCGGTGACGGGGTGGTTCCTCCAGCGCGTGACGACCCGGACCGCCTTCGGTCTCGCGATGGCGCTGTTCCTCGCCGGCACGGCCCTGGCCGCGGTCGCGCCCGCCTTCCCCGTGCTGCTGGCCGCCCGTGTCATCCAGGCCAGCGGCACCGCCGTCATGATGCCGCTGCTCATGACGACGCTGATGACCCTTGTACCCCCGCATGACCGCGGCCGTGTCATGGGCAACATCACCCTCGTCATCTCCGTCGCACCCGCCCTCGGCCCCGCCGTCTCCGGTGTGCTGCTGCAGCTGGGGTCATGGCGCCTGCTGTTCCTGGCCGTGCTTCCCATCGCCGGAGCCATGGCCGTGTTCGGCCGGCGCAACCTGATCAACATCGGCGAGCCGCAGGCCGCCCCCATCGACTGGATGTCCGTCCCCCTGGCGGCAGCGGGCTTCGGCGCCCTGGTCTACGGCCTGAGCGGACTCGGTGCCGAGAACGCCGCCCAGGCCCTCGTGCCCCCGGAGGCCACCACCCTGGCCGGCGCCGTGCTCGTAGGGCTGTTCGTATGGCGACAACTGGCACTGCAGCGCTCCTCCAGCCCGCTACTGGACCTGCGCACCCTGGCGTTTCGTCATTTCTCCGTGGCCCTGGGCCTGATGTGTCTTTCGTTCATGGCCCTCATGGGCGCGTTCATCCTGCTGCCGATCTACCTGCAGGAGGTGTGCGGCCTGACCTCCCTGCAGACCGGGCTGCTCCTCATCCCCGGCGGCCTGACCATGGGCCTGCTCGGACCACAGGTCGGCAAGCTCTACGACCGACTCGGCGCACCACGCCTGGTCGTACCCGGCGCCGTACTCACAGCACTGTGCCTCGCGCTGTTCGCACTCACGGGCGAACAGACCTCCCCGTGGCTGGTGCTCGCCCTTCACGTGGCCCTGAGTGCGGGCATGGCGTTCGTTTTCACCCCCGTCTTCACCTCCGGTCTGTCCGTACTGCCACCGCACCTCTACCCCCATGGCTCCGCCATTCTGGGTTCGCTCCAACAGGTCGCGGCCGCCGCCGGAACGGCCCTGGTCATCAGTGTCATGTCGGGACGGGCAGCCACAGCGGCAGCGGATGGCGCCGACGCCACCGGCGCCCTTGCCACGGGCGTCCAATGGGGATTCGGCGTCGGCGCCGCGCTCGGCGTCCTGGCCGTGCTGGTCGCGTTGCTGATCCGCACCCCGCCCGCGCCGCAACAGCCTGCTGAGCCGGAGGTCCAGGACGACGACGGCACGACGACGAACACAACCGTCCACACGCCCTGAGACCGGGATCGGCCCGGTGCTCGCCGCGACGAGGGGGCACCGGGCGGCGAACACCGGGGCAAGGGCGCACACGCCGCGGCACCCGAGGACGGGCTGCGCAGGCCCCGCCGACCGGCCGGCGGGAGACCCCGGTCGCTCCGGCCCCGGCCGGGCCTCCGTGTTGGCGGAGGGCCAATGGGCCGGGAGCGACTGGCAGTTGGTGCGCAACCTGAAGGACTCCGGGTCCTCTTGCGTGGGGGTCCGGCTGGCCGGGCTGGCCCGGCCGGACGTGCGCGAGATCCGGGTGGAGCGCAGGTGGGCGGGCACCGAAAGGGTCGCGACGATCGCCGGGCGCGAGCCCGGGCCCACGCCCGCGGCGGCCGGGGACGGCGGGCCGAGGCTCGTCGTGGTGTTCGGCAGCCCGGACCGGCCGGTGGTGGACCTGTCGTACACGGCCGGCGGCGAGCACCAGTCCCTGCGCACCACGTTCAAGCACGTCAATGACGAGACCGACGGAGGGGAACCACATGCGTAGGACCGCGATCCTGACCTCGACCGTGGCCGTGCTGGCCACGCTGGCCCTGGGGGACGGGCCCGGCGGGCGCGGCGCCCGGCGGGGCCGCCGGGGCAGTCGGGGCAGTCGGGGCCGCCGGCACCCGTGCCGGTGACGTCGCCGCTGCCACGCCGGGCTGCACGACGTTCCGGTTCTGGCGGGGCGAGGGGCGGACCGAGGGGGAGATCTGCGACGGACACGCCACGGGCTGGGTCCGCGACGAGAAGGCGGACGGACGCTGTCCGTTCACCCGCTTCTACAGCCTGGGGGAGGACCCGACGGTGGACGGCCCGCAGATCGGCCCCAAGGGCGCGGTGCGGTACTTCACCGTGTACCCGCCGAGGGGGCAGGTCTTCGCCCGCTACGCCTCGATCGAGTGGCGCAGCTGCTGACGGCCCCGCCGTCGGCGTGAGCCGGTGCTCCGGATCCGGCCCTCCCGGGGGAGGGGCCGGCCCCGGTTCCCCGGCTGCCCCGGTCAGGCGGGATCCGTGCGTTGCCAGGTCAGGGACAGGGTCAGGCCGGGGCCAGGGTCCAGCGGTTCGAGCCGTAGGCGGTCGGGGGCGAGGAGGGTCGCCCGGCGGCGTAGTTCCCGGCCCGGTGTGAACGGCCAGGTGCCGAAGGCGACCCGGTGCACGGCCACGTCGCCCTCGGTCCGGAACCGACCCGTGTAGGCGAACGTCCTCCCCAGGCGCAGGGGGCGTTCGAGGTGCATCTCCATCACCGTCGCCACGGTGCCGGCCGCGGTGTAGACGAGGGTGCCGCTCGCGGAGGCGGGGACGGGCCGGGAGCGCCAGAGAACGCTGGAGCCGGTGAGCTCCCAGGAACCCACCAGCGCGCCCTGCGGCAATCCGCTCATGTGCCCAACCTCGTGTGCGTCGCGGCCACGTCGCGCAGACCGCGGAGCGGTCTGCGCTCTGCCGATCATGGCGCGGGCCGCCGCGTCCGCGCGCGGGGCGCGCCCGGCGGCCGTGAGTGTGTTCCGCCTACGATGTACTTGTCATGAACACATTGAAGGTGCTCGGCTCACTCCGGGTCGAGGTCGAGGGCCGACGCGCATCCCGTCGAGCTCGCAGTCCTCGCTCCACGCCTCCATCGCGCGTCTGCGGCGCGTCCTCGAACCGGAACGGCCACTGCGAACGCCCGCGCTTCGCCGGTCCCGGCGATGACATAATCTGCCGAACGGGGGGCGGGATCCGCGCGGGAGCCGAGAGACCGATGGCGGGGGTCGATGACACATCCAGGGAGCGCCGGTCTGCCGGCTGTCAGCGGCGGGTGCAGGGCGACACCGCGGTCGGGTGCCACCTGGGACTCGGCGCTGTCGAGCGAGGAGTTCGCCGCGATCGGCGGTGTCGGGTTCGAACCGGTCGGGCAGGTACTCGGTACGGCCGTCTTCAACATCGGGTACACGGGCGTCTGGGGCTGCCCGGGCGACTGGGCGGTCACCGACGACAACAACCCGGTGCCGTCGTCGAGGTGGGCGTCCTCCTTGTCGCAGCTCGTGAGGACGATGTACGCGGCGCGCCGGTCGGCTCTGGCCCGCGCGGTGGCCGAATGCGGTGCGCTCGGTGGCGACGGGATCGTCGGCGTGGAACTGCAGGTCGGCGAATTCCCGGCAGGCGGGCTGGAGTTCACGGCCCGGGGCACCGCGGTCCGGGCCCGCTCGCGCATCCGGCCGCGCTCGCCCTTCACGTCGCACCTCAGCGGTCAGGACTTCGCCAAGCTCGTAGACGCCGGGTGGGTTCCCGTCGCACTCGCCTTCGGCGTCGCCTTCGCGATCCGGCACGACGACTGGCGCACCTCCTTCCGGATCCCCTTCGCCGCCCGGAACCAAGAGGTCGACTGCTACACCCAACTGATCGGCCACGTCCGCCGGGAGGCCCGCAAGCAGCTGGTCCTCGACACGGAGAAGCACGGCGGCGACGGGGTGGTGGTGAACGACCTGGAGTTGCGCGTGGGCGAGAGCGAGTGCCCCTCGTACGGATCGACGCGCGACCTCACCGCCGAGGCGGTCTTCGTCGGCACCTCGATCGCCCGGTTCGGCCGCTCCGAACGGCCCGCCGGCACCAGACCACCGTTGACCATCATGAGACTGGAGCGAGAGGGCTGAGATGACCGAACGAACGGGGCCGGACGCGATCGGGCAAGCCGCGCAGCCGGCAGCACGGGACGCGGCCGAGGACGCCATGCGCCGGCTCGCGCGACTCCAGCCGGGGGAGAAGGGCTCGCTCTTCACCTCGGACCTGACGGTGAACGAGTTCCTGCTGGTGCGCGAGGCCGGCTTCCGCCCGCTCGGCCTGGTCCTCGGCTCCTCCGTCTACCACGTCGGCCTCCAGCTCGGCCGGTGGTCGAAGAACCAGGAACTGACCAAGCTGTCCCAGGCCATGTACCAGGCACGCGAGCTCGCGATGAGCCGGATGGAGGCCGAGGCGAGCGCCCTGGGGGCGGACGGGATCGTGGGCGTGCGGTTGGACATCGAGTTCAAGGAGTTCGGGTCGGACATCGCGGAGTTCATCGCGGTCGGCACGGCCGTGAAGGCGGACGGTGCGGACCCGGGACCGGCCGGGACGTGGCTCAACAACAAGGGCAGGCCCTTCACCTCCGACCTGTCCGGCCAGGAGTTCTGGACGCTGATCCGGGCGGGCTACGCGCCGCTGGACCTGGTCATGGGGTCGTGCGTCTACCACGTGGCACACCAGCGCTTCACGCAGGTACTGAGCAACGCGGGTCGCAACGTCGAGATCGAGCCGTTCACCCAGGCGCTCTACGACGCACGCGAACTGGCCATGAGCCGCATGCGGGCGGAAGGCGAGGCCCTGGAGGCCGAGGGCATCGTGGCCGTGCAGCTCAAGCAGCACACGCACGGCTGGGGAGGCCACACCACCGAGTTCTTCGCCATCGGGACGGCGGTGCGCCCGCTGCGCGACGACCACGTCATCGACCGGCCGACCGTGGTGGTGGGCCTCGATGGCTGAGACGGACGTGGAACTGCTGGCAGCGGCGTTGCGGCGGGACAGCGCGGACCTGAACCTGTACGCGCAGGTGCTGTCGGCGAACCTGGCGGACTCGCTGCCGACCGGCGCCGTGCGGGTCCGGCGCAGGCGTTCCCTCGCGGAACGGGTCGCCGGGCACGGGGGTTCCGTCGTGGAGCTGGACGTCGCGCTCGGGGAGCAGAGGCTCGCGCTGCGGCTGGATCGCGGGCGGGTGGTCGGGGAGGTCCTGCACGAGGTCCGGGGCATCGTGCTCTCCCGGCGCGAAGTGGAACTGGACGAGTGGGTCGACGCCCTGGCCCGGTCCCTGGCGGAGGCCGCGGCCTCGAATGCCCGCGCCCGCGATGCCCTGGAGCGCTTCCTGGCCTGAGCGCCGTCCCGTACGGGTCCGTACCCCCCGGTCGACCCCCGCCGCGGACTCCGCCGTGCTGCACTCCCGGGTCGTCGAGGAGCGCGCACAGTTCTGGGGCATGAACGGCGCCAGCCGGGAACTGGTCCAGGAGATCTACGAGGACGTGGACCGCCGCGACACGCACCACGCGTACATGGTCCGGCTGGACGGCGAGCCCGTGGCGCTCTTTCAGACATACGAACCCACCGAGGACCGGGTCAGCTACTGCTACTAGGTGCGGGAGGGCGACATCGGCGTCCACCTGATGCTGGCCCCGGCGGCGGGCCGGCCCCGGCCCGGATTCAGCAGGACCCTGATCGGGTCGCTCACCCGGTTCGCCTTCCGCGACCCGGCCGTGCTGCGCGCGGTGGCCGAGCCCGACGCCTCCAACGCCAAGGCGCTCGCCCTCCTGAACCGGCTCGGCTTCGTCCGGCACATCGAGATCACCCTCCCGGAGATCGACCTGCCCGAGGTGTGCCTCCCGGAGAAGCGGGCCGTGCTCGCGTTCCTCGACCGCCCGGCCGCACTCCCGCCGGCCGCCACCCACGCCTGACCGCCCGGCGCGGCGTCCTGCCGCGCCCTACCGGACGGGTCGCCCGGCCTGCCCGGCACGCCCGTAGGGGGCGTCACGGCACGTCGGGCGCCAACTCCCCCTATTTCAGGCGGCATCCATAACGGACGGAATGTGTGCCTCCGCGGGCGCGCGGCCACGGATGAGCCTTTTCGGTCAGGGTGGAGCCGGTTACTCAGGGTAAGTGTGGTCACCCGCCATCTCGCCGTGTCCCCTGTCCCCCCTTGCCCCGTCCGCCGCGCGCCGTGTGCGGAAACGACAGGAATTCACGCTGCCTTACCCCGAGTAGTGCGAAAAATTTCCCGATCAATGTCCGAGGATCCGCAAAACAAGTCCGAAAGTGACAGGTTTACTTTGACTCTTGATCGATGGATCCGTGAATGTCGTTCACATGTCCGACACATCCGGAGCTGCCAGCGGTGGCCCCATGCGCTTGCGCGACTTCCGACTGTTGCTCGCCGGAGCCGCCACGGGACAGTTCGGTGCCCAGGTGACGCTGGTGGCGCTGCCCCTCGTGGCCGTTCTCGCACTCGACGCCCCCGCCTTCCAGGTGGGCCTCCTGACCGCCGCCGAGACCGCCGCCTTCCTGCTCGTCGGGCTGCCCGCCGGGGCGCTCACCGACCGGATGCGCAAACGGCCCCTGATGATCCGCGCCGACCTGGTGCGCGCAGCGGCCATGGCGAGCATCCCCGCCGCCGCGCTCGGCGGCGTCCTGACCATGGCCCAGCTGTACGTCGTCGCGCTCGTGACCGGCGTGGCGACCGTGTTCTTCGACGTCGCCCATCAGAGCTACCTGCCGCAGATCCTGCCCCGTGACCAGCTCGTGGCCGGCAACGGCGCGCTGGAGACGGTCCGTTCCACCGCCCACGTGACCGGCCCCGGCATCGGCGGCGGCCTGGTCCAGCTCGTCGGCGCGCAGTTCGCGGTCATCGTCGACGCCATCGGCTACGTGCTCTCCGCCCTGTTCCTCCTCCGCATCGACAAGACCGAGGAAGCACCCGAGCGCACCGCCGGGGGCTCCCTGCGCAAGGAGATCGGCGAGGGCGTCCGCTTCATCTTCGGCCACCCGCTGCTCCGGGTCATCGCCTTCACCACCGGCCTCGCCAACTTCTGCACGGCCGTCCTCATGGCGACGCAGACCGTACACCTCGTCCGCGTCGTCGGCCTGGAGGCCGGCGGACTCGGCCTGGTGCTGTCCGCGTCGGCCGTGGGAGGCCTCCTCGGCGCCCTGGCCGCCGGACGCATCGCCGCCCGGCTGGGGCAGGCCCGGGTCATCCTCCTGTCCCTCCTCGTGACCGGCCCGTTCGCACTGCTGTGGCCCCTGTCCGGGCACGGCGTCGCCGGGGCGGTCCTCTTCGCCGCCGGGTCGGCGGTCGTCTCCTTCGGCGCCGTCGTCTACAACGTCGCCCAGGTCAGCTTCCGCCAAGGCATGTGCCCGCCACGCCTGCTCGGCCGGATGAACGCCACCCTGCGCTTCCTCATGTGGGGCACCCTGCCGCTCGGCGCGCTCCTCGGTGGAGCCCTCGCCCAGTCGTACGGGTCGCGCACGGCGCTCGCCTGGTGCGCCGTCGGCATCCTCGCCGTACCCCTGCCGCTGCTGCTCTCCCCGCTGCGCCGGATGCGGGACCTGCCCGCTCCCCAGGACGAGGACGGCGCCGATGCCGCCGTCCACGGGACACCCCGGGACGCGGCCTCCGCCGAAAGCGACGAACGGCAGGCACCCACGCCCGCCGGCTGACCACCGCACCACGGCGCCCGGGGGAGCGCCGCCACAGCCGCCGCACCGTTCCGCGCGACCGCGGCCACGACGAAGAGGACCACGTGCTCAGCATCACCAGTCAGTACCTGACCCGTTACCGGCGTCTCGCCGGCGACCGGTCCGACACCCTCCTCCCGGTCACCGGGGCACAGCGCCGCTTCGTGCTGGTGCGTGCGCTGGACCCGACGGGACGCCCCGACCTGGTGCCGATGTTCTTCGCGTTCCCGTCCGGAACCATCGACCCCGAACGCCTGCATGCCGCCGCGCGCAGGCTCGCCGCCCGCCACACCGCCCTGCGCTCCCGCCCCACCGTGGTCCGCGGCACCCCCGTCCTGAGCGTCGCCGCCGATCCGGACGTCGGCGTGACCCGGCCGGCGGCCCCCGAACCGGGGGAGTCGCCCGCCGACGCGCTCCGTCGCGCCCTGGCCTCCTGGGATGCGCAGGGGCCCTCCCTGCGCCTCTTCCTCGTACCCGACGAGGAGCGCGAGGAGGACGTCCTCGCCGTCGTCCTGGACCACGCCGTCTGCGACGGCCGCTCGCTGGCGCGGATCGTCGACGAACTCGGCGCCGCCTACGCCGAGGAGGCCGCCGGATCGCTCCCCGCACCGGGGGAGGCACAGGCCGAACTCGACGCCTACCGGGACGCGGTCCTCGGCCAACTCGCCGCCGAGGAGAAGGCGGAGACGCCCGAAGCGGCCGCCTACTGGGCCGACCGGCTGCGCACGCTGCACACCCACGCCCCGCCGCCCCGTCCGGCACGCGTACCCCGGGGCGCGAACCCCAGCGGCGCCGCGCAGGCCCGGCTGGCCGCGCACGACGGCGGCGTGTCCTTCCCCGGACTGCTCGACGCCTGCCGCTCCGCCGCCCGCGAGCTGTACGGCCCCGACCGCGCGGTCCCGCTCGGCTACCCGTGGGGCGGCCGCCCCGCGGGAGCGGAGCCGGTCGTCGGCTGCTTCCTCAACACCCTCGTCTTCCCGGTCGACACCGGCCCCGGCCCCGGCCCCGGCCCCGGCCCCGGCCCCGGCCCCGGCCAGGGCCCCGGCCCCGGCTCGGAAGCGACGGCCGACGCCTGGTGGGACGACCTCGACCGGGCCGACGTGCCCTTCGACGCGGTCGTGGCCGCCGTACGGTCCGCCGGCTCGGGCTGGACCGGAGGCCTCGACGGCCTGCTCACCGTGGACGACGACACGCGCCGCCCGCCGCTCGTTCTGGACGGTGTCGAGGGACGGGAGGTCCACGTCGACGGCAGGCCGGTCCGCGGTCCCTTCGCCGTCTCCGTCACCCAAGGAGCCGAGATCCGGCTGCGGATGGTGTGGGACCGGGCGGTACTCGACGACGAGACCGCGCACCGGGCGTTCGACGCGCTCACCCAGGCACTGCGCCCCTCGGACCACGCGGTGCAGTGAACCCGTGCACCGGGCGGCCCACCCCGCCGCCCGAACGCCCGTCGCCGCCGAACGATCGATAAGGGCGAACGAGCGCCGCAGCGGCACGAACGACGCGCATGCGCCCGCTCCCGCCCACCCGATCCGACCGCCGCGACGCAGACGCCCCGGGCACCCCCGGCCGGCGCCCCGCCCCACCGCGGCCGCCGCGCGGCACCGGCATCGCCGGCGCCCGCGCGCGCCGGTGCGGCCGCCCGCCGGCCCGCAGCGCCCGTCACCGGGCGCGTCCCCCGCCGCCGCGCACCCCGAGCCTCCCCCCACGGCAATCCCCCCACGCAGAAAACGGCATCGCGCGACCCGCGAAGCCGCCCGCACGACGGCCGGACACGACCGTGACCGGCACCGGAGACCGACCCACAACCTCAGGGATCGCCCATGCTTCCCCTCTCCTCCTCGCAGGAGATCGTCTGGCTGCACGAGCAGATGCAGCCCGGCAGTCGCGCCTACAACTTCACCGCATCACTCGACCTGTGGGGCACGCTCGACACCGAGGCCCTGCACAAGGGGCTCGCCGCCACCCTGGCGCGCCACCCCGGCCTGCGCCTCGAACTCGTCGCCTCCACCGGCTCCGTACCGGCCCAGCAGGTCGCGCCGCAGTGCGCGCCGAGGCTGCACACGACCGACCTCAGCACGGAGGAGGACCCCGAGGCGGCCTTCGCCCGCCTCCTGCGCACCGAGGCCGAGACACCGCTCGACACCTTCGAGGCCCCGCTGATCCGCTGGACCCTCGTCCGGCTGGCCGAGCGCCACCACCGGCTGGTCCACGTCGAGCACCACCTGATCCACGACGGGCACTCCTTCGCGATCCTGCTCGACGACGTCTTCCGCGTCTACCGCGCCCACGTCCTCGGCGAGACCCTGGAGCTCCCGTCCGCATCCTCGTACGCGGACCACGTCCGGGACCGCGCCGGAGCCGGGTACGCCCCCGAGTCGCTCGACTTCTGGCGGGCCGAACTGCTCGACCAGCAGCACGACATGCCGCTGCCGGGCCTGACCCGCCCCGGTGCCCGCCGCAGGCACCACGGCGGACAGCTGCGCCAGACCATCGGCGCCGACCTCGCCGAACGCCTGCGCGGGCACGCCCGTACCCGCGGCCTCACCCCCTTCGCCACGCTCCTCGGGCTGTTCGCCGAGCTCCTGCGCCGGCACAGCGGCCGCTCCCGGATGGTCATCGGCACCGCCGTCGGCAACCGCCCCCTCGGATACGAGGACGCCGTGGGCATGTTCGTGAACACCATCCCGCTGTCGCTCTCCCTGGACGGCGCCGTCCCCGCCCAGGACACCATGGACGAGGTCACCGACACCCTCATCCGGGCCCTGCCGCACCAGGACGTGCCCGTCCAGGAGCTGACCCGGGCCCTCGGCATGCACACCTCCGGCGCCGACAACCCGCTCTTCTCCGTGATGTTCAGCGCCCACGACGCACCGCTGCCCGAGATCGACGTACCCGGCCTCGACATCACCCTCTTCGAGGGCTTCAACACCGGCACCACCCGTTTCGACCTCGACGTGGTCCTGCTCCCGGACGACCGCCGCGGTGTCACCACGCGCCACGGCGCGCCCGGCATGACGCTGGTGTGGGACTACGACATGGACCTCTTCGGCGAAGACGTCGCCCGTCTCGTCTCCGGCCGTTTCCTGAACCTGCTGCGCGCCTATCTCGACAACCCCGAGACGCCGCTGGCCGACCTGGACCCGACCGCCGTCGAGCCGGCCGCCGAGGCCCCGGCCGTCCCGGCCGACCGCGATCCGCTGGACCCCGTGGCCGCGCACCACCCGTCGCTGCCCGCCCTGCTGTGCGGTGCCCGCCGCCTCACCTACGGCGAACTCGACGCACGCGTCGGCTCGCTCGCCGAGCGGCTGAAGACCGCCGGTGTGACCCCCGGCCGCCCCGTGGCCGCGGTCCTGCCCAGGGGCACCGACTCGGTCGTCGCCCTGCTCGCCTGCCTGCGGACCGGCGCCGTCTACTGCCCGCTGTCCCCGTCCGACCCGCCGGCCCGCCTCGGCCTGCTGCTGGAACGGCTCGCGCCGGCGCTCGTCCTCACCGGTGACGGCACCCCCGACCTGCCGGAAGTACTGCCGACCGGCCGGATCGACGCCCCGGTACTCCCGCCCGCGCACGGAACCGCCGAACTACCCGGTACCGCGTACGTCATCCACACCTCCGGCTCCACCGGTACGCCCAAGCCGGTCGCCGTCGGCCACGCGGCGCTGGTGCACCATCTGACGGCCACCGCCGACCGGTTCGGCCTCACCACCTCCGACCGGGTCCTGATGTTCGCCCAGCCGTCCTTCGACGTGGCTCTGGAAGAGGTGCTGCCGACCCTGCACGCCGGCGCGTGCCTGGTCCTGCCCGAGTACGAGGTGCCCACGGGCGGCGAGCTCACCGAACTGCTCGCATCGGCCCGGGTGACCGTCGCCAACCTGCCCACCAGCTACTTCCTCGCCACCCGCGAGGACCTGCGCCCCGCGCTGCGCGACGGGAGCTGGACGCCCAGGCTCCTGGTCCTCGGCGGCGAGCGCCTTCCCGCGGAGGCGCTGCGCGGCGTCCTCGCCGACACCGAAGCCACCGTCCTCAACGTGTACGGGGTCACGGAGGCGGCCATCAGCTCGACCGTCCACGAGATCTCCCGCGACGCCCTCGCCGAAGGCGCCGAGATCCCCCTGGGCACCGAGCTCCCGGGCGAGCGGGTCCACGTACTGGACGCCCACCACCGCCCGCTGCCGTCCGGCGCGGTCGGCGAACTCGCCGTCGCGGGACCCGGTCTCGCCGAGGGCTACGCGGGCAACGCGGACGCGACGGCAGCCCGGTTCGTCACCGTCGACGCACTCGACGGGCAGCGCGTCTACCTCACCGGCGACCTCGGCTACCGCGGCCTGGACGGACTGCTGTACTTCCTCGGGCGGCGCGACAACCAGGTCAAGCTCCGCGGTCACCGCATCGAGCTGGAGGAGATCGAGGCGGCCGCGTCCGCGGTGCTGGGCGGCCGCTCCTGCGCCGTCGTACTGGACCGGGAGGGCTCGGGCGGGCCCCGGCTCGTCGGCTTCCTCGAGGACGGAGCCGGTGGAGCCGACGGCTCCGACTTCGACGAGAAGGCGCTGCACGCCGAGCTGAGCCGCCGCCTGCCGGGCCCCCTCGTGCCGGCCCGGTGGACGCGGCTCGACCGCATGCCGACCCTCGCCGGCGGCAAGCCCGACCGTACGGCCCTGTCCCGCCGAGCGTCGGCGCTCGACCCCGACGACACCGTGACGCCCGAGTCCGGAACCGCCGGCGAGCCCGAGTCGACGGCGACGGCGACGGCGCCGGCGCCGGCCACGGCCACGGCGACGGCCACGGCCACGGCCACGGCCACCTCCGCTTCCGACGACCCGATGACGGCTCTGCTCACCGAAGGCTGGCGCAAGGTCCTCGGCCACAGCCGCTTCGACGCCCGCTCCCACTTCTTCCACAGCGGGGGCCACTCCCTGCTGGCCGCCGAGCTGGCCGCCTGGCTGGAGCCCCGGCTGGGCACGCGCCCGCCGCTGAAGGTGCTCTTCCGCAACCCAGTGCTCGCCGACCAGGCCGCCGCCCTCGCCACCACCGCCCTTTCCACGGAGTCGTGATGATCCAGTCCCCGACCGCAGTCGCCCTTCCCACCACGCCCCAGGACACCGGCCTCGACACCGAGCTGAGCATCGCCCAGGGCCCCGCCGCCGAACCGAGCAGCGTGTTCGCCCGCTTCGAGGAGTGGGCCCGGCGCGCCCCGCAGGCCCCGGCCGTGATCGACTCCACCCGCACCTGGACGTACCAGGACCTCGACGCGGCCGCCTCGCAGGTCGCGGCCGCCCTGGGCGACCGCGTCCGGCCCGGTGACCTCGTCGGCGTCTGTCTCGACCGTTCCGCCGCCCTCGTCGTGACCGCCGTGGCCCTCGCCCGGATCGGCGCCGTCTACCTGCCGCTCGGCCCCCGTCCGGGAGAACGCCGCACCCAGGCCGTCACCGAGGACCTCGACGTCGCCTGCCTCATCGGCGACCCCGCTGTGCTGCCCGCGGACCACCGCGGCGGGCAGCACACCCCGCTGCCGCTGCCCACCGACGGCGTCAATGCCCCCGCCACCGCCGTTGCGGCCTTCGCCGACGCCGTCCGCGGCACCCGGCGCGCTCCCGAAGGCGCCCTGTACGCCGTCCTCACCTCCGGTTCCACCGGCCGCCCCAAGGCGGTGGCCGTGGCCGAGGCCTCGCTGTCCGTCGCCCTGGACTGGTACCGGGCCGAGACCGGCCTCGCACCGGGCGACCGCCAGTCCCTGCTGATCGGTGTCGCGTTCGACCCGCACCTGCTGGAACTGTGGGCCGCCCTGACCTCGGGAGCCGCCCTCGTCCCGGCCCCGGACGACACCCGCTGGGACAGCCGCGTCCTCACCGACTGGTGGCGTGACAGCGGCCTCACCCACGCCGTGGCGGCCACCCCAACCGTCGAACCGCTCCTGGACCGGCCCTGGCCGCAAGGCCTGGAGCTGCGTCACCTCGTCGTCGGCGGCGACCGCATGCGCCGCCGCCCCGGCACCGACGTCACCGCCACCGTCCACAACGCCTACGGCCCCGCCGAAGCCACCGTCCTCGCCACCGCCCACACCATGCGCGGCACCGACCCGGAAGCCGGCGACCGGACCCCGCCCCCCATCGGCACCGCCCTGCCGGGCGTCACCCTCGTCGTCACGGACGACGAGGGCCGCCCGCTCGCCCGCGGGCAGGAGGGCGAACTGCGCGTCGGCGGCCACTGCCTGGCGCTGGGCTACCTCGACCCCGAACTCACCGCCCGCCGATTCACCCCGCCCCCGCGCGAGCCGGCGCTGCCCGCGATCGACCGCCTCTACCGCACCGGCGACCGCGTACGGATGAACGCCGACGGCAGCCTGGACTTCCTCGGCCGCCTCGACGACCAGGTGAAGATCAGCGGAGTGCGGATCGAACCGGTCGAGGTGGAAGCCGCCTTCGAGCAGGACGTCCGCGTGCGCACCGCCGTCGTCACCGTGCTGCGCGACAGCTCCGGCCACGGCCGCCTCGTCGCCCACGTACGTCCCGCCGACGGCGCCGCCCCGGCGCCCGGGGAACTCCTCGACGCGGTCCGGTCCTGGCTCCCCGAGCAGGCCGTCCCCACCGCCGTCCGGATCGTCGACGGCTTCCCGCTCGACGCCAACGGCAAGGTGGACCGACCCGCCCTGGCCGCCCTCGCGGCCGAGGCCTCGGCCGCCGCGACGCCCCGGACCGACGCGGCGGAGGCCCCGGCCGATGCCGACGCCGACGACACCGCCACCGCCACCGAGCTGCTCGTACTGACGACCGTGCGCGACCTCCTCGGCCGGCCCGGCACCGGCCTCGGCGACCACTTCACCGACGCCGGCGGCACCTCCATCATCGCCGCCCGGCTGCTGGCCGCCCTCGAACGCGAGACCGGAGTGCGCCTGCGCGCCCCCGAGCTGCTGCGCAGCACCGACCTGCGCGCCTTCGCCGCCCTCATCGACCACCGCCGGACCCCGCGCCCGGAAGGAGCCTGACATGACGAAGCCCGACATGACCCCGGCAACCCCGCATCCGGCAACCCCGCATCCGGCGACCGCGCTGCCGGCGACCGCGCTGCCGGCACTCGTCGCGCGGCACGCCGCGCTCACCCCCGACGCCCTCGCCGTCGTGGACGGCGACACCACCCTCACCTACGGCCGCCTCCTCCAGGCCGGCCACGCCCTCGCCGCACGCCTACGCGACCACGGAGTGGCCCGCGGCGACCGATTGGCGCTGCTGACGACGCGTTCCCACCGCACGGTCGTGGCCCAGCTCGGGCTCTGGCTGGCCGGAGCCGTGTGCGTACCCCTCGACCCGGCCCAGCCCCGGCCGCGCACGGAGGCGATGATCGCCGACGCGGAGGTGACGCTCACCGTCGGCGATGCGAAGCTGCTGGACGCGGCCGCCTTCCCCGGCCCCGTCCTGGCCCTGCCCGAGGAGCCGCTCGCGAGCGGCCGACCCGTCGACGGGTCCGACCCGGACGGCCCGGCGTTCATCATGTTCACCTCCGGCTCGACCGGCCGCCCCAAGGGCGTCCTCGTCCCGCACCGGGCCATCGCCGAGCTGGTCACCGCGCCCGACTACGTCACGCTCACCGGCCGAGACCGCGTCCTGTTCCACTCGCCCATGACCTTCGACGCCTCGACGTTCGAAGTCTGGGTCGCGCTCGCCAACGGCGCCGCGGTCGTCGTCTGCACCGAGCAGCGGCCCACCCTGGAGGACCTCGCCCGGCACGTCGAACGGCACGGCGTGACGGTGGCGTTCTTCACCACGGCCCTCTTCCACCAGCTCGCCGCGCGCCGCTCCCGCGTCTTCGCCCAGCTCCGCTCGGTCGTCGTGGGCGGCGAGGCGATGGCGGCCGCTCAGGCCCGCGAAGTGCTCACCGCCTTCCCCTGGCTGGAGCTCGTCAACGGCTACGGGCCCACCGAGACGACCACCTTCGCGACCGCCCACCGGGTCACCGCCCAGGACTGCGAGGGGCGGATACCTATCGGCCGGCCCATCTGCGGGGCCACGGCACACGTCCTGGACGCCGCAGGCCACCCGGTGGCCGACGGCGAACGCGGTGAACTGTGGATCGGCGGCAGCAGGCTCGCCCACGGATACACCGGCCTGCCCGAACTCACCGCCGAGAAGTTCGTCGGGCACGCCTCCGCGGGCGGTCGGCTCTACCGCACGGGCGACATCGCCTCCCTCCGCCCCGACGGCATCCTCCAGTTCCACGGCCGCAACGACGACCAGGTGAAGGTCCGCGGCTTCCGCATCGAACCCGCCGAGGTCGAACACGCCCTCCGCGAGCAGCCGGACGTGGACGACGCCGCCGTCACCGTCGACGGCGCCGGCACCTCCGAGGCGCGCCTCGTCGCGTTC
Source organism: Streptomyces erythrochromogenes (assembly GCF_036170895.1). NCBI lineage: Bacteria > Bacillati > Actinomycetota > Actinomycetes > Kitasatosporales > Streptomycetaceae > Streptomyces > Streptomyces erythrochromogenes. The sequence goes on from NZ_CP108036.1 coordinate 7,758,102, forward strand.
GTCGTCGCCGCGCCCGGCCCCGTGCCCGCCGGCACGGCGCTGCGCGAGCGGCTCACCGCCGTCCTGCCCGCCCACCTGGTTCCCGACGCCGTCACCGTGCTGGAGCGGCTGCCCCTCACCCCGGCCGGCAAGGTCGACCGGCGCGCCCTCACCGCACGCGCGCACACCGCCGAGAGCGGGCCCGCCGACGAGCCGGCGGCACCGATGACACCGCTGGAGCAGGCCGTCGCCGACGTGTGGGGCCAGGCCCTGGGCCTCGAGGTCACCAGCGCCGACGCCGAGTTCCTCCTCCTCGGCGGCCATTCCCTGCTCGCCCTCGTCGTCACCGAGGACCTGCGCGAGGAACTCGGCGTGGAGATCCCCCTCGCCGACTTCTTCGCCGCCCCGACCGTCGCCGCACAGGCCGCGCTGGTCGAACGCGCCCTCCTGGCCGCACACCGAGACCTCCACCCCGAGACACCGGAGCACAGCGATGCCCACTGACGCCGACCCCGCGGCCCGCGACCGGCAGCAACTCCAGCGGGAACTGCTGCGCCGCGCCCGCGCCGGAACGGCCCGGCGCACCACGGCCGAGCCCACCGCCGCCGACGCCGCTGCCGGCGCCGCGGGCGCGGGCCGGGACGGCCACCTCCCGCAGGCCGCAGCGGTCCCCCTCTCACGCGCCCAGCGCCGCATGTGGCTGATGGAGCGGCTCGGCGGCGCGGGCGACTCGTACCACGTACCGTTCGCCACCCGTGTGCGCGGACCGTTCGACGTGGCCGCGTTCGCCACCGCCCTCACCTCACTGGTGGCCCGGCACGCCATCCTGCGCACCCGCTACGCGGAGCACGAGGGCGAGCCCCACCAGGAGGTGCTCCCGACGCCGCACACGGTCCCCGTCCACGTCGTCGACACCGACGCGGCGCACGCCGCTGCGCTGCTGCGGCGCGAGACGGCCCGGCCGTTCGACCTCGCGGCAGGCGAGGCCGTGCGGGCGCTGGTCCTGCGCCATGGCCCGCAGGACCACACCCTGCTGCTGACGTTCCACCACATCGCCATGGACGGAGCCTCGCTGGAGACCGTGGCGGGCGAACTCGCGGTCCTCTACACGGCGGCCACCGACGGAACGAGCCCGCACTCGCTCGCGGCAGCCCCGCAGTACGCCGACCACGCGCGCCGCGAACACGACGACCTGCCCGGCTTCGAGACGGAACTGAAGCACTGGGGCGACCTGTTGGCCGATGCCGCCCCACCGCGCCTTCCCCGGCCGGCGCGGGCGGAGCCGCACGCGGCCGGGCGTCCCGCGGCCGCGCGCAGCGTGCCCCTCGCGCCCACCGTCCCCGAGGCCCTGCGGGCGCTGGGCGCACAGCGGCAGGCCACGCTCTTCGCGGTGTCCCTCACCGCGGCCTTCGCCGCACTGCACCGCCTCACCGGCGACGACGACCTCGTCATCGGCGTGGCCGGCACCCACCGCAGCGGAACCGCCATGCGCGGCCTCGTCGGCCTGTGCGTCAACACCCTGCCCGTACGCGTGGACGTCTCCGGCGCCCCGTCCTTCGCCCAACTGCTGCGACGCGTGAACGACGCGCTCCTCGGAGCCCAGCGCCACCGGCACATCCCCTTCGACCTGGTCCTCGAACGCCTCGGCGGCGGGGCACGCGGCGCCGACGGCACCGCGCTGGTCCGCGTCACCTCGGACGTCCTCGGCGAGCCGACGGTCCTCCGACTGCCGGGCACGTCGGCCGAGTACGTCGACGTACCCTCCGACGGCGCGAAGTTCACCCTGTCGTACGGCCTGGGGCTGGGCGACGCCGATCGGCCCGAGGCCCTCGTCCAGTACGACGCGAACGCCCTGGACGACACCGTGGCCGAGGCGGCCGTGCGGGACTTCGCGGCCCTCCTCCACGCGCTGGCGGCGGACCCGGAGCTCGCCCTGGGCGAGCTTCCCCTTCCCGACGGCGAGGGCGCCTCGCACGGCGATCCGGACCCCGGCGCCCGGGACGACGCCGCCCCTGAAGGCGACGGGCACCCGGCCGCGCAGGCCCTGCGCGCCCACCCGAAGGTCGCCGACGCCGTGGTGGTCCGGCCCGCGCAGGGGCCGCCCGTGGCCTACGCCGTCCTCCACGACAGCACGGGCCCGTCCGGTCACGAACTGCTGGGCCTGCTGCGCCGGTCGCTCGCCCCCGAGGCCGTACCCGCGGCGGTCACGCTCCTCGACGCGCTGCCGCGCACGGCCGCCGGGCCGCTCGACCCCGCACGGCTGCCCGGGCTGTCCGCGCCGAGCGCCCCGACCGGCCCCCGGGCCGAATCCGTCACGGAGACCTTCACCGCCGTACTCGGTGTCCGGCCGTCACCGGACGACGACTTCTTCGCCCTCGGCGGCCATTCCCTCAAGGCCGTTCAGCTCGCCGAACGGCTGCGTACGGACCTCGGGCTGCCGCTCACGGGCCTCGACGTACTCCAGGCCCGCACCCCCCGGGCGCTGACCGCCCTCCTCGACGAACGGGCGGCACGGCAGAGCGCCGCGAAGGCAGCGAGCAGGCCTGCCCCCCGCTCCCGGGACATCCGCCCTGGCACGGTGCTGGTCACCGGAGCGACGGGCGGCGTGGGCGCGTACGTCGTACGGGAACTCGCCGCCCAGGGGCGCCCCGTGCTGGCGCTGGCCCGGCCCGAGTCCGCCCATCTGATCGCCACCGAGGGCGTCGACGTCATCGAGGGCGACCTCTGCGACCTCGCCGGACTGCGGGACGCCGTCGCACAGGCCGACGCGGTCGTCCACGCCGCCTGCACCTTCACCCGGCACGACGTGGACCTCGCGGCGATGGAGGCGATGGTCGACGCCTGGCGGCGCGGACCGTTCGTCTTCGTCAGCAGCGTCGACGCCTACGGGCACCCCGGCACGGACCGGGTCGCCGAGGAGGCGCCGCCCCACGAGCCGGTCAGCCCGTACGGGCAGGCCAAGCTCGACTGCGAGGCCATGGTGCTGCGCGCCGCGGGGACCGAGGGACGCGGGGGCGCGAGCGCCGTGCGGTCACCGATCGTCTGGGGCGCGCACGACCGGCTGCGCGAGCAGCTGCGCTGGGGCGCCATCGGGACCCTGTACCAGTCCGCCCGCCAGGGCCGGCCGATCGAACTGCCGCGTCCCGGCACCGGCGGACACGACTGGTACGGAGCCGCCTGGGTGCACGCGGCCGCCCTGGCACGGGCGGTGACCGAGTGCCTGGACCGGCCCGTGCACGGAGTCGCCAACGCGTGCAGCGGCCACGTCTCGTGGCGTGACCTCGCCCAGGACCTCACGGAACTGCTCGGCACCCGGCCGGCCTTCCACGAGAGCGGAACCGTCCCCCGCGACCTGGACCACCGCTGGCACTACGACAGCGCCCGCCTGGCCCGCCCTCTCCGCCCCCGGCCGGGAGAGGACCGCCGGACGGTACTGGCAGAGATGATCGGCCCCATGGCAGCGGGCAACGCCTGACACCCCTGCCGCACCCGGAGCCCCGTACGAGGCTCCGGGCGCGGCAGGGTCGCCTCCCGTCCCCGGCGCGGTCGCGGGGTGGCGCGGTCAGGGCAGGATCTCGACGTACCCGTCGGTGCCGTGCACCCGGATCCGCTGCCCGTCCCGGATCGTCCGGGTGGCGTGCTCCACGCCCACGACGGCCGGCAGCCCGTATTCACGGGCGATCACCGCACCATGGGTCATCAGGCCGCCCACCTCCGTCACCAGACCCGCGACCCCGAGGAACAGCGGCGACCAGCTGGGGTCCGTGAAGGCCGTCACCAGGATGTCGCCCGCTTCGAGGTCGGCCTCCGACAGGTCCAGGATGACGCGGGCCCTTCCCTCGACGGTCCCGGCGGAGACCGGTACGCCGACCAGGGCGCCGGCCGGGACGTCGTCGCGCCGGTACGCCCCGGAGAGGGCCTCGCCGTCCGAGGTGAGCACGCGGGGCGGTGTGAGCGCGTGGTACGCCGCGAACGCCTCCTTGCGCCGCCGGATCAGCTCCGGGTCCGCCGGCCGCCGGTCGCGCACGACGTCGTGGAACTCCTGGAAGGTGAGGTAGAAGACGTCCTCCGCCTCGGCGACCGCACCCGCGCGCACGAGGCGCCCCGCCTCCTCCAGCAGGGCCCGCTTGTAGACGAAGTAGCGGCTGATGATGCCGTACTTGGGATACTCCCGGTACCCGATGAAGGTCCGGACCCGGTCGATCATCCGCTTGGTCTCGTCGGCCTTGCGGTCCCCGTCCGGCAGGTCCCGCAAGCGCGACAGCACGTCCTGTTCCTTCTCCCGCGCCTTCTGCCTGCCCTGCTCGAACCGCCGCCGGGCGGCGCCCGGTTCGAAGTTCCGCACGTTGTCGAGGAGTACGGGCACCAGCGTTGCGGGGCGCTCGCGCCAGCGCGGCCGGGTGATGTCGATCTCGCCGACGCAGCGCATGCCGTACCGGTCGAGGTAGGCCTCGATGGCGTCGCGCGCCTCGGACCCGCCCGGAAGCTTCGCCAGCTCGTCCAGGAAGCCGTCGTCCTCGACGCCCTGCAGGAACGCCACCACCTCCGTGTGGGGGCGGATCACGTCCGCGACGTCGAGCAGCGCCAGGCCCATCTCCGAGGTGATGTTGTCGGGGGCGGACAGCGTGAGCGTGTCGGCGGCGTTCTTCTCGCCCAGCCACTCCTGCAGCTTCTCGCCCAGCCACCACGTGGCATCCATCCCCGCCATGACCGCCTGCATGCTCAGCCGATCACCGAGCACCCGCTTGTGCTCCTCGAAGGCCTCCAGAAGGAAGTCGAAGAGCGCCGGTCCGGACTTCGTCCGGATGTCGCGCTCCAGCGCGGCGATCGACTCCCGGCTGCGCTCGATCAGGTCGGTGACGATACCCGGATCGGTCTCGATCGGGGCGGGCGCCGCACCACCGGCCGGTGGCACGACGGGAGCGGGGTCCGGGAGCGACGGGACGAAGCCGTCGCGGTCGAGGACCGTCTCCAGAGCATCCCTCACCAGCGGATCCGCCTTCCCGAGGGCCTCCAGGAGACCGGCGCGGCTCGCGGGCGAGGCCAGGCGCGGGGTGACATCGACGAACAGCCTGCCGCCGGCCTCGTGCATCGGCACCATGGCGGTCAACTGCCACATCGAGAACCCCAGCGGCCTCATGGGGTCGGTCATCATCTGCCCATGGCCGACGGAGACGTAGACGTGGTTGTCCCGGTCACCGGTTTCGGGAACGGGGAACAGCGTCGTGATCGGCCTGCTCTGAACGATCTGGAAGCCGTCGTCGACCAGACACCACTCGATGTCCTGCGGGCAGCCGAAGTGCGCTTCGATGCGCCGCCCGAGCTGCACGAGCCGTACGGCCTGCGCATCCGTCAGCGCAGGCTGCTCCTGCCGCCCCGCCTCGACCGACACCTCCTGCGTACCGCCGTCCGGCAGGGCGTGCACGGCAAGCCGCTTGGCGGCGATGGCCCTGGCCACGACCTCCCCGTCCCGCACCGTGAACACGTCCGGGTTCACCAGCCCGGAGACCAGGGCCTCACCGAGGCCGAAGCCGGCGTCCACGGTGGCGGTCTTCCGGTCGCCCGTGACCGGGTGGGCCGTGAACAGGATGCCGGACGCGTGCGAGAAGGCCATCCGCTGCACGACCACGGCCATGTGGACCGCGTGGTGGTCGATGCCGTTCCGCCCGCGGTACGTCACGGCCCGTTCGGTGAACAGCGAGGCCCAGCACCGGCTGACGTGCCGCAGGACCGCCGCAGGACCCACGACGTTGAGGTAGGTGTCCTGCTGGCCGGCGAAGGAGGCCGTCGGCAGGTCCTCCGCCGTCGCGCTGGACCGGACGGCGTAGGCAGCCTGTTCGCCGTGTCGGGCGAGCGCCCCGGTGATCGCCGCCGCGAGATCGTCCGGGACGGAGACGGCCTCGATGGTGTTTCGGATCCGAGCGCTGAGGGTGCGGACCGCCTCCCGGTCGTCCGGGTCCACCCGTGACAACCGGCCGAGCAGGGCATCCAGCGACGGAGCCCCCGCCATGGCCCGCCGGAAGGCTTCCGTGGTCACGCAGAAGCCGGGCGGCACCCGGACGCCTTCGATCCGTGACAGCCCGCCCAGGTGTGCCCCCTTGCCGCCGACGACCGAGACCTGCGTCTCGTCGGCCTCCTGGAGATCCAACACGTACGGCTCTTGCACTGCGGCCCCCTCGACGTGCATGTACTCGTCCCGCTCATCCCGCACTTGCAATCCCCGTTTCCGCAGGTTGTGGCTTCGATCGGCGATTCTGCTCCATGCCCGGGGCCTTGCGGCAAGCCCCCCGGCGCGCTATAAGTTGAGAGTGGCAAGGAGAGCGTTCTCCTTGCCTTCGTCGTTTCCGGTGGAGACGGTGGAGGTCGGCCAGGGGGTGCGCGAGCGGACGGCTGGCGTGGGCCGCGCCCGCGGCGCCGGCGAACTGGGCCCGGACCGGCAGCAGATGCCCGATCAGCATGGCCGCGGCGCTCGTGTCGCGCTCGCGTGCGTCCGGCGCCTTGCCGCGCGCAGCCGCCCCCGGCCGCCGGCGTTCGACGCCCGCATGCGCAGGTGATGCGTGCGATCGCCGACACCCTCCGCGCGGCCTCCGCCGCCGGCGCGGACCTGGCCGGGCTGGCGCACGCCCTGCGCGACTGGGCCCTGGCGGACCCCCAGCGGTACTTCCTGATCTACGGCACTCCCGTCCCCGGACACCGCGCCCCCGAGGACACCACCGCCATCTCCGCCGAGATCATGACCACTCTGCTCGACGCCTGCGCGACCTCGGCCCCCACCGGTGGCGGGACCGCGTTGGCCGCCCATCTGGCGGAGCATCGCGGCTGGGCGGGCGGCCATACCGCCCAGCCTCCGGCCCTCCACCGCTTCCTGGCCTTCTGGACCCGCCTGCACGGCGCCCTGTCCCTGGAACTCGCCGCCCACCTCGCCGCGATGGGCTTCGACCCCGCGATGCTCTTCGCCGCCGAACTCGACGGCCTCTGCGACGGCCGGTCACATCGCTGACCTGGGGCGGCCGGTGGAGCGGTGTGCGTCGCCGTGGCCGCGCTCCGCCGTTCACGCCCAGAACTGACCCTCGTACCATCGCCCTCCCGGGCGAACCGGGCGGACTATTCGCGCGGCATAGGTAGAGGGGCGTGTTTCGGCCGAGTTCACCCGGATCGAATCTGCCGTGAATGAACAGGAATGCAAGACTCCTGCTATTGAATGATCATATCTCGGATGCGTTGAGCATCATGCGCCTCACGGGTTCGCCGGTCCTTCCCCCGTCACGCGGCCGAAGAGAGTCCACCCGGGACAAAAGTAGGCGGCATTGCGTCCTTACGCCTGCCTGCCGGATATTTCCATCCTTTTTTCTGCCATTTCTGCAAGATCTCTCTCTAGCCTCTTGATTGCGCCGGAGTAGTGGCTTCCGGCGAAACCTATCTCCTCGGAGGAAAAGATGAAGGGATCCCTGCGCGCCCGCATCGCGAGCGTGGCCGTCGGTGCTCTGGCCCTCGGCGGCTTCGCCGTCGTCTCGGCCCCGGCCGCCCAGGCCGCGCCGAGCGACTGCACCACCTACCTCGCCGCCTTCGGCTTCTCCAGCACCGACATCAACCTCGCCTGCACGATCGGCGGCTCCGGCCTGCCGGCCGACTCGGCGCTGTGTCGGCTGCTCCTCACGAGCGTCTCGGCGGTCCCGCCGGCGCTGGCACAGACGGCGTGCTCGCTCGCCAAGGTGTGACCCGCGACTGACCTGAGCTGAACAGTCGCAATCCCGGCGCTCCGGGAAGACGCCCGAAACGTCTTCCCGGAGCGTCTTTTGATGCTCCCCCTCGCGGGGTCCTCTGTGCAACCTTCCTGCGGCCGCGTCTCACACTGCATTACGGTTGTCTGTTGCCGTGCTGCCAGAGGACGTGGATGACGCGGATTACCGCGAGAACTCCGGCAATCGCAGCCCCGGCGACCACGAGGAACTTCTCGACCGCCGCGGGCAGGTGCCAGACCGCGGCCGGTCCGGCGATCGTCGCGAACACGACGGCGCCGAGGAACAACGCGCTCAGCAGCGCATATCCGATCTCAACCGTCATCTCGTCCCGGTCGGCCTGGCTCCGTCGCCTCGTCGTCATGGTTCAAGGATCGCACCTGGGTCCGGACGGGCGGCGGTCGGGCCGCAGGGCGGTGTCGCATCCGTGTCCGGGTGATACGCGGAACACAGTGAAGGAGCGGCACGCGCCGCACCGACATGTGAGAGAGGTGGTCGTATGTCCCGAGCCCTGGACGCGACGGACGTGCTGGTCGTCGGGGCCGGAGTCGCCGGGCTGGCGTGCGCCCGGGATCTGCTGGCGGCCGGCGTGAGCGTACGGGTGGTGGAGGCGGGCGACGCGGTCGGCGGCCGCATGCGTTCGGACCGGATCGGGGGCTACGTCGTGGATCGGGGGTTCCAGGTGTTCAACACCGCCTACCCCCAGGTCCGGCGCAGGTTCGACCTGAAGGAGCTCCGACTGCGGCCCTTCACACCGGGCTTCCTCGTCCACACCCCGACCGGCAGGCTCAACTTCAGCGATCCCACCCGCCGGCCGCGCACGCTTCCCGAACTGCTTTCGGGCCGTCTCGCCGGCCCGCGTGACCTGGCCGCCCTCGGCCTGCTGTCCGCCCGTGACATGCTGCTGCCCCCCGGCCGGCTCAAACGACGCCCGGACACCACCGCCCGCACCGCGTTCGCCGACGCGGGGATCTCCGAAGCGTTCGTCGAGAGGTTCTTCCGCCCCTTCGTGTCGGGGGTCTTCCTGGAGGACGAACTGGAGACTTCCGCCCGGGTGTTCCACCTGGTGTGGCGGAGCATGCTGCGCGGAACCATCTGCCTGCCGACCGAGGGCATCGGGGTGGTCCCACGGGCCCTCGCGGCCGGCCTGCCCGAGGGCGCCGTACGGCTGGAGACTCCGGCGGCAGGGCTCACGGACGACGGCGTGCTCACCACCGGGGGACAGGAGATCCCGGCGCGCGCCGTCGTGGTCGCCACCGGCCCCGGGGCGGTTCCGGTACTGCTGCCCGAGGTGTCCCTGCCCGACTACCGGATCGTGACGACGTACTACCACGTCGCTCCGCGGTCCCCCCTCGGCGAGCCCACGCTGCTCGTGGACACCCGCCGCCGCTTCCTCAACACCTGTGTCCTCAGCGACGTCGTGCCCTCCTACGCCCCGCCCGGCCGCACGCTCGTCGCCACATCGGTCCTCGGCCGGGACGGGCAGGGCCGTGAACGCGAGCTCCGGGCCGCGCTCGGCGAGGCGTACGGAACCGGTACGGACGACTGGGACCTCCTCACCGTCCGCACCATCGAGGACGCACTGCCCGCCATGCCCCCGCCGCAGCCGCTGACCCGCACCACGCGGGTGGCCCCGGGCCGGTACGTGTGCGGCGACCACCGCGCCACCGCCTCCGTCCAGGGCGCGTTGGCCTCCGGCGCGCGGGCCGCCCGCGAAGTGCTCCGCGACCTGCGCCGCTGAGAGGAGGCCAGGGCGGGGCGGGGGCAGGGGTCAGCCGGTGCAGGTGATGGAGAAGGGGACGGGGTTGGAGAGGGTGCGCGTGGGGCTCTGGAGTTCCACGGCCATCCCCGTGGTCAGGTTGCCCGTCTTGGCGTAGGTCGTCAGGCGTATGGTGTCGCGTCCGGTGGGGTTGGCCTTGTCGCCGATCGACATGGTGCGCCACTGGGGATCCACCACCGAGCCGTCGCCGGACACCCAGCGGTAGGAGATCAGCGTCGGCTCGGGCGCGGTGAACGTGGCGGTGAACGCGGGAGCCCGGCCCTCGGGGGTCGGGCAGCCGCCGCTGTAGGTCGTGTTCGTGCCCGTCACCGACACCCGTACGCCCGAACCGGTCGCGGTGTCACCGCCGTCGTCGCCGTCGCCGCTGAGCGCGTAGGCGAGTCCGGCGGCGGCCAGCAGGCAGGCGGCCGCGCCGGCGGCGACGAGCGCAGCCGCCCGGCGCCCGCGCGTGCCGGAAGCCGCCGGGGACTCGGCGGGCGGCTCGGGCGAGGGCTCCGTCGAGGTGGTGGCGGTCTCTTCGGGCACGTGGGTCGCGGCCGTGACGGTCCCCGTCGGCGTCCCCGCGGTCGTTTCAGCGGTCGTCTCGGCAGTCGTCTCGGTAGTCGTCTCCACGGTCGCCGCGGTGGCCGTCCGCGCGGTGGCCGGGAGGACGCGGGAGGCGGTAGTGGTGGCATCCGGCTCGTGCGCGATGTCCCGCAGGGATGCGGCGACCTCGGCGGCGGGAGTCCGCTCCCCCGGCTCCTTGCGGAGCAGCCCGGCGATCACCGGGGCGAGCGGGCCGGCCCGGGTCGGCGCCGGCGGTTCGTCGTCCACCACGGCCCGCAGGGTGCTCAGGGCGGTGTCCTGCCGGAACGGGGAGATCCCCTCCACTGCCGCGTACAGCATCACGCCGAGGGACCACAGGTCCGACTCGGGGCCCGAGGGGCGGCCCAGCGCCCGCTCCGGCGGCAGGTACTCGGGTGAGCCGACCACCTCGCCGGTCATGGTCAGGGCGGTGCTGCCTTCGACCGTCGCGATGCCGAAGTCGCTGAGCACCACCCGCCCGTCCTCGGCGAGCAGGACGTTCGCGGGCTTCACGTCCCGATGCTCCACCCCGACGGCGTGCGCGGCGCGCAGCGCGCTCAGCACCTCCGCGCCGATGTGCGCGGCGTGCCGCGGGGTGAGCGGTCCCTCGGAGCGCAGCAGATCGGCCAGCGACTGACCGCGGATCAGTTCCATTACGATCCAGGGCCGCTCGTCCTCCATGACCACGTCGTGAACCGTGACCACGTTGCGGTCGGGTATTCGGGCCGCCGCCCACGCCTCCCGCTCCAGCCGGCTGTACATCCGCGCGATGTCACCGGCCCGCAGACCGGCCGGGGCCCGTACCTCCTTGACGGCGACCTCCCGGTGCAGGGTCTCGTCGCGGGCCCGCCACACGGTGCCCATGCCGCCTTCGCCGAGCCGGGACAGCAATCGGTAGCGGTTCGCGATCAGTACGTCCCCGCCCGCCGCCGTACCCGCTGTCGTCACCGCGGTGGTGGTGGCGGTACCCGTGCCGGTCACCGCCGTGGTGGCCGCGAGTGCGGTCTCCGTCAGGGTCTCGGATTCTTCGTTGTGCATGGGGGCGGTTCTCCCTCGTATCGCCGGCCGACGCGAACATCACGTACGGACCCGGATCCCGGTTCAGCGGTGCTCAAAAAATTCTCGAAATTGGTTGAACCGAACACGTTCTCGGGGGCGTGTTGACGGCGTACGAGGAATCAGCGGCAACGTTCACAAGGGGTGTGGAGTGGCATCGGTCATCGTTGGGCGCACGGGTCCGTTCACCGGGCAGAGCGTGGTCCTGGGCGGCGAGCCCCTCAGCTTCGGGCGCAAGAGCGACAACAGCGTGGTGATCGTCAGCCCCAGTGCCTCCCGGCTGCACGCCGAGATCCTCACGGAGGACGCCGGCTTCGTGCTCTACGACCGGGACAGCCGGAACGGCACGTTCGTCAACGACCAGCGCATCACCCGGCACGTGCTGCGCCCGAACGATCGCCTACGGATCGGTGACGAAACGTTCCTCTACGAGGCGCAGGACTCCATGGAGACGGTCATGGACCTCTCCCTCATGGACGTCCCCCGGACCGGCACCGCCGACCCCGGCACCCTGCGCGTCACCATCACCGGCGGCGGCCCGGTGGGCCTCGCCTTCGCGCTGGCGCTCGACGAGATGCTTCCCGGCCGGACCGCCATCACGCTCTACGACGGGCGCTGGACCAGGAAGGGCTCCACGGTCGTCTGGAAGGACGAGACCCAGGGCAACTTCCGCCGCCAGCAGGTCGTCACCGTCCAGAGCCGGCAGTACCTCGCCCTCTCCGAGGAGGTCCGCGGCGCACTGTTCGACGACACGGGCGCCTACAGCGAGATGTGGCCCGTCGGACCGGACTCGGTCGACGGCCACCCGCCCCGCAACATCAGGATCGCCCACATCGAGGACCGGCTCCTGGACCTGGCGAACCGGAGGTCGGCGATCCGGCTCGTCGCCAAGCGTTTCGACGTGACGGAGCAGCAGAACAGGATCACCCAGGAACACGTCCTGGTCGTCGCCGAAGGCGGCCGCTCCCGCACCCGCGAGCACTACGCCGACCGCTTCGGCGCGGCCGACGCCTCGATCTACTCCCTCGACGGCGAGCACCTTCAGGACATCGTGCTGGGACTGCGGGTCAAGTCGAAACTGCCGGACCCCATGAGCGTGCTGCTCACCGTGTCGCAGAACCGCTTCCTGCTCAACTCGCTGCGCGGCGAGGGCTTCCTGAACATGCGGCTCACCCGGGAGGAGGCCAAGAACGTCATCGGCATCGACCCTGTCCGTCACGTCTTCGAGGAGTGCATCGCCTCCCGCCCCTGCCTGATGAGCCGCCAGGAGGAGGACAACGAGTTCCGCTGCCCCACCCACGGCACGCTCTTCCTCCCCGCCCTGCTGCGCAGCTCCCCGCTCTGGAAGGAGATCCGGCAGGGCCTCAGCCTCTTCGGCGTGGCCGAGGAGGACCTGTCGGCGATCACCTCGTTCCGGCTCGACATGGTGCAGCGCCCGAGGTTCACCGCGCAGCTGCACCGGCCCACCGCGACCACCCCCGGCACGTACGGCTTCCTGCTGGGCGACGCGGCCAACGCCATCCACTTCTGGCCCGGCCGCGGCCTCAACAGCGGCCTCGCCTCCGCCACTTCGCTGGCGCGGTCGCTCAGCCGGTCCTGGCAGGGCAGACCCCTGCGGGATGCCGACTTCATCCGGCACGAGGCCGCCATGTCCATGCTCCAGTACCGGCACAAGAGCCGGGCCTGGAACGCCATGGTCACCACCGACGAACAGGGCATCACCCGAGCCATCAGGGACATCATCGCGCGCAGCGCGGAAGCCGGCGGTGGGGATGGCGCGGGTGCCCGCTCCGGCGCCGATGTCGCGGGCGGGAGCGACCTGGACGTGCTGCTGGACCGGATGGCCGACATCCGCGATCGGCTGGCATCCCGGCTCCCCGGCCTGCCCACGGACGGGGAACTCCGCGTCCACCTCGCTTCGATCGCCCCGGCCACCCTCCGCACCCTGCGGGAGAGCGGCGCCTGGGACACCCTGATCGTCGGGGGAGAGGAGGCCGACATCGACCTCTTCTACCAGTCGGATTCCCCGGTCTACGTACCCCGCCCGGCCGACCCCCGCAGCCTCCTGCAGCCGCAGGCCTAGGAGACGTCTCGCCGATCATTCGCCGGGTCGGGCCGTGCCGGGTCGGGTCGGGTCCGGCCGTGCCGGGTCGGGCCGGGTCGTACGCCGAACGGCCGGGCCTGCGTCGGGGCGTGCTGGAGGGTGCGCGTGCTCCCGTACGCCCGGCGCGCACCACCGGAAGGCCGCGGAACCGGTCCCGGGCCCCGGCGTCACAGGGCCGGGCGATCCATGCCGATTGTCACTCTATTCCCGCCTTCGGATGGCTCGGGTAGGTCCGTCGATCTTCGTGTGCTTATGCTTCACCCGCTATGACGGAAAGTCACAACTCTTACGCGTTATGTGAATCGGCCGACGTGGTCGTCCTCGGCGCAGGTCCCGCCGGGCTCGTCCTGGGACTGCTCTTGCGGGCCGCGGGGATCGACTGCGTCATCCTGGAACGCGCCTCCCGCACCCATGTGCAGACCCGGGCCCGCGCCGGGTTCCTCGCCCCGAACACCGTGCGGATCCTGGACCGCCACGGCCTCGCCGACGGCCTGCACCTGGGCGGCCGCCGCCACGGCACGTGCGAGTTCCGCACGGAGGACGGCCGCTTCCGCCTCGACTACGGAGCCCTCGCCCAGGGCGGGCAGCACCACGTCTACCCGCAGCAGAACCTGGTCACGGACCTCCTGACCCACTACCTCGACATCGGCGGACGCATCCGCTTCCACACCGAGGCGCTCGCCGTACGCGACGCCGACAGCCCCCGGCCGTCCGTCACGACCCGCGAGCCCGACGGCCGTCCCACCCGCTGGACCGCCCGGTACGTCGCCGGCTGTGACGGCCGGCACGGAGCGGCCCGCCGCTCACTGCCGCCGGGTGCCGTCCGCCACCACCATCACGACCACGGCGTGACCTGGCTCGGCCTGCTCGCCGAAACCCCGCCGAGCCTCGACGCCGTCGGATACGCCGTCCACGGCCGCGGCTTCGCCGGACACATGGCCCGCACCGCGGAAGTCACCCGCTACTACCTCCAATGGCAGCGCGGCACCCCCGCCGACGCCTGGCCCGAGCAGCGCATCTGGGACGAGCTCGACCTCCGCATGCGCGCCGCGGACCACGGCCCGCTGCGACGGGGCAGGCTCCTGGAACGCGGGGTCTTCGACCTGACCTGCGACGTCGTCGCGCCGCTGCGCCACGGCTCGCTCTTCCTGGCGGGCGACGCGGCGAGCCTGCTCGCCCCGGCCGCCGCGAAGGGCGCCAACCTCGCCGTGCTGGAGGCCGAGATCCTGGCGGAAGCCCTTGCCGATGCCCTCACCCAAGGGGACACCGCCGGACTCGACGCGTACTCGGACCGGTGCCTGGCGCACATCTGGCGGGCCCAGGAGTTCACCGGGTGGATGACCCGCCTCCTGCACGCGGTACCCGAACAGGGCCGAGGTGCCGGTGCCGGATCGTTCTTCCACGCCGGCCTGCAGCGCTCACGGCTCAACTCGCTGCGCACCTCACGCATTTACCAGGACTGGTTCGCCGAGAACTACGTCGGCGTGTGACGCACCGGCGCACCGGCACACCAGCGCACCGCCCCTCGCAGCCTCGCGCACTCCCGCCACCGACTGCACCCCGCCCTGCCCTGCCCCGCCCAGCCCCGTACCGGCCCGAGGACACCCCCACGATGACGACGACCCTCCCCGACAAAACGTTGCTCCTGGACGACATCGCCGGCCTGCGCGCGGCGGCCCAGTTCGTCCGCGAGCACGACAGCGTCGCCCTGCTCCCTCTCCTCCTGCCGGGCCTCGACGGCCCGGACCTGCAGGCGCTGGCCGGGCACTGCCGGTTCGCCCACGCGGGGTTGCTGCTCTTCCCGCCGGACACGGACAGCCTCCGGGCCCAATTCGCCGCCTGCGGACTGGACGTCGACACTCCCTCGCACCCCAGCGTGGTGGTCCGGGACCGCCTCGCCCGGCGCCACGGGCGCGACCCGGCAGAGCTCGACGTCCGGATCCTGCGCCCCCGGGTGTACGGCTCTGCCGGGCAGCGGCGTGCGGTCGAGGTGTTCGCCCTGGCCGTCCCCCCGCACTCCGGCCTGGAACCGATCGCCGCCTACGAACGCACCCGCCGGCACGAGGCGCACCTCGCCTTCGAGGTCGAGCGCCCGGAGCCACTGGCGCTGCGCGGCCTGTGCGCGATCCTCGTCCGCCACGGCGCGCGGCCCGACGGCGGCGGCTACAACCCGCACGAGGACGGCACGGTCCTCTACTTCACCCTTCCCGCCGACGCGGCCTGCGACTACGGGCGGCTGGAACTCTACGCACGCGGCGACCACCGCGACACCCTGGCCGCCCACCTTGACCACCCCGACCGGTTCGACAGCCCCCGCCCTGACGCCCGACCCGGCGCGCGACAGCCCGCCGAAACGCTCCTCCACCTCCTCACCGGGGCGTGGACGACACAGGCACTCGCCGCCTTCGCCCGGCTGGACCTGCCCGACGCCATGGACACCCGCACCGCGCAGCGCACCGAGGACCTCGCCCGGGCGACCGGTACCCACCCCCGGAGCCTCGCCACGCTCCTGCGCTACCTGGCCATGTTCGGAGCCGTCGCCGAGGAGCAGGAAGGATTCCGCCTGACAGAGCTCGGCGCTCTGCTGCGCGCGGACACGCCCGGGTCGATGCGGCCGCTGGCCCTGATGTACGGCGGCCCGTTCTACCGCTCCTTCGGCGGCCTCGACCACGCCGTGCGGACCGGACAGCCGGCCTTCGACCAGATCTTCGGCGAGAACCACTTCGACCACTTCGCCCGCGACCCCCAACTCGCCTCGCTCTTCGACCAGTCCATGGCCGCGAGTTCACGCATGTTCCGGCCGCTCCCCACCCACCCGGTCATCACGGCCGCCGCTCAGGCGCCGGCGGCCGCGCCCGCGACGGTCGTCGACGTCGCCGGCGGGAACGGAGAGCTCCTCGGGCTGATCCTCACCGCACACCCGCACCTGCGCGGCGTCCTGCTCGAACGCCCGCACGCCGTCGAGGCCGCCCGGCGCCGGCTCGACGCCGCGGGCTGCGGGCCGCGCTGCGCGTACCGCTCAGGGGACTTCGCCGACGTGCCGCCGGGCGGCGACGTCTACGTCCTCTCACGCGTCCTGCACGACTGGGACGACGACCGCTGCCGTGAGATCCTGCGCCACTGCGCCCGTGCGATGCCCGCGCACGCGGACCTGCTGGTCGTGGAACGCCTCCTGCCCGGCGACGGTTCCCCCTCGCTGGCCACCGCCTGGGACCTGCACATGCTGTGCAACGTCGGAGGCCGCGAACGCGGCGCCGACCACTACGCACGCCTGCTGGCCGACGCCGGCCTCGAGCTCGTCGGCCACAGCCCCCTGCCGCTGGACGCCCACGTGCTGCACGCCCGCAGGGCAGGCGTACCGGAGCCCGTCCTCCGGCGTACCTGAGGCGGCGCCGCCGTCCGCACCACCGCTACGTGGACCGGCTCGGCCCCGGACCGCTTCGCAGCCCGGGGTGAGGACCGGGAGCGGCGGGGGTCCCGGCGGGAAGCCGCCGGTCCGGGCGGGTCCCGGCCGTGGGCCGGCCCAGGGCGACCCCGGCCAGTACGAGGGCCAGTCCGCCCAGTTGCCGGCCCGTCAGCACCTCGCCGGCGACCGCCGTCCCGAGCAGGACGCCCGTGACCGGGTTGAGCAGCCCGATCAGACCCACCGTCCCGGCGGGCAGCCGGCGAAGGCCCGCGAACCAGACCGAGAAGGCCAGGGCGGTGGCGACCAGGGCGACGTAGCAGAAGGCCAGGAGCACGGACGGGGACACCGGTGGCGGGGCTCCCTCCACGGCGACGGCGACCGGCAGCAGGAGCAGGCCCCCGGCGGTGAGCTGCCAGGCGGTCGAGGCGAGGACACCGGCACCGGCGGCCTCCGCGGTCCCGGTCATCCCGGTGCCGGTCCCGGTGCCGGTCCCGGTCCCGGTGCCGGTCCCGGTGTTCCACCGCTTGGCCAGGATGTGGCCGAAGGACGACACCAGCACTGCCGCGGCCGACACCAGTACGCCCGGCACGCTGATCCCGTCCTCGCCACCGAGCAGCATGAGGCACACCCCGCCCAGCCCGATCGCGGCGCCCGCCAGATGGGCGGAGCCGGGCCGCTCGGCCATCAGGAGCCAGGCGGCCAGCATCATGGCCAGGGGGGAGACCGCCATGACGGTCGAGGCCACGCTTGTGGGCAGCAGCTGTGAGGCGGCGAAGACGAGGACGAAGAAGACGCTCACGTTGAGCAGCCCGAGCACGGCGGACCGTCCCCACCACGCGCCGCGCGGCCGACGGCGGCACAACGCCAGCAGCACCAGGCCGGCCGGCAGCGCCCGCAGGGCAGCCCCGTACAGCGGGTGGTCCGCCGGCAGGAATGCGTGGGTGACGAAGTAGTTGGCTCCCCAGGCCACCGGCGCCACCGCGGTCAGTGCCACCCAGCGCTTATTACCTTCCATGGAAGGTAATATAGCTTCCATGGAAGCAAGTGTGGCGTCCGAGGAGCATGTGCGGGAGCAAGGACAGGGGCAGGAACTCGCCTCGGACCGGGTGGCCCGCATCCAGGCCGACTGGCGACGCGAACGTCCTGACCTCGATGTCGGCCCGCAGGGCGTGATCGGCCGACTGCACCGCCTCGCCGACCGGCTCGGCGCGGAACTCCGCCTCGTCTACGACCGCTACGGACTCGGGGAAGGGGAGTTCGACGTCCTGTGCGCGCTGCGCCGCGCGGGCGAGCCCTTCGAACGCGCGCCGGGCGAGCTCGCCGCGCACACCATGGTCACCACCGGTGCGATGACGAAGCGGATCGACCGCCTGGAACGCTCGGGGCTCGTCACCCGCCGCCGCTCCGGCGACGATCAGCGCGGCCGGATCGTCGCCCTCACCCCGGCCGGACGCGACCTCGTCGACCGGGCCTTCACCGACCACATGAGAAACGAACGCCGGCTGCTCGACCTCGTGACCCCCGAGGAGGCCGCGGCGCTCGAAACGCTGCTCGCCACGTGGCTCCACCGTCTGGAGGACTGAGCGGGGCAGCGAGGTCGGGTCGGGATCGGGCGACCGGGCGGGATCGGCGGCAGTGGTGCCGCCACGGGTGGAGTACGCCCCCCGCCGAAGCAGGGAAGGCCTTGCGGGTGACGATCGACGCCCAGTGCCACTGGACCCACCGCTCCCTCGGCCGCACCGGGGCCGCCCGCGACCGCCCGCATACGGCAGAAACCGCTCGGTGATTACGGCCGCCACCGGCTCGCGGCGGTGAAAGATCGACTTCCCGACTGACGGCCGCGCCGCGAAAATGAGAGGAGAGGAAAGCCGAGGGAGGCTGAGGCGTGTGAGGGCGGATTCAGAGGACGCACTGACCATCCGCGCCGTAGCCGAGCGGCTGATGAAGGCGTACCCGCAGGTCGACGCCCGCCTGGTGCACAGCTCGGTGCAGATCGCGTACGAGGAGCTCAGGTACGCGCGAGTACGTACCTACCTGCCGGTACTGATGGAACGCAGGGCGCAGGACCTGCTGCCGTCCGACGAGGAGCAGCTGCGCAGGACCGCTCGCGTGACAGAATGAATCCCGTGACCAAACCGCATGCGTCGGCCACGTCGTGGTGGTCTCACGACAGGTCCCACCTCTCCCTCTGGTCCAAGGATTCGATCCTGTCGATCGGGTCCGTCGACTCGGTCCTGTCGATCGGATCGGTCGGCTCGGTGCTGTCCGTCGGCTCCGTGGGCTCCGCCCTCTCCGCCGCGTCCATCGGCTCCTCCCTCTCGCTGCTCTCCGCCGGGTCCTGGCTCAGTCTGGGCTCCGTGCTGTCCGCGCAGTCCCGCTGGTCGGTGCTCTCCTGGCGCTCACGCGACGGCCTCATGGCCGCGGGGGGCGTCGCCGCGGCCACCGCCGCCGTCGCCCTGCACACCACGTACCGCAGCGGCCACGGGGGCGGCGGGGGCGGCGGAGCCGACAACGCGGCCGGCTGAGGTCCGGCGGGCGAAACGGGCCCCGGGGCCGCGTCCCGGGACCTTGTGCGGGCTACGCGGCGGTGTCCCCGCAGGCCTCGCCGTCCCGGCTCTTCCCGCTCACTTCGCCTTGAGCAACTGGTCGACCCGCGGCACGGAGAGCCCGGTCAGTTCCGCGACCTGCTTGAGGGTGCGCCCCTCCTTCAACTCGCCCATGGCGGCGCTGCGTATGAGCTTGGCCTGTTTGGCGCCGGTGAGCATGTCATCAGTGACCAGTCGGGCGCCGCGCTCACGGGTGAGCGGGGACTCGATCTCGGCGAGGCGTGCACGGACGGCCTCCATGTACTGGTCCGTCAGGGCGCGCAGGTCGGCGTACACCTGCTCGTCGTGTGTGCTGGTATCGGTCATGCGGGTCAGCGTACTTCGCAGACGAGCCGCTTCCGGCTCCTCGTCCGGCCCCGCCTTGACTACGGCCGCCACGAGGCCGATTCCCCTCCGTGTGGGGCTGGTTGGGGTGCTCCGGTCCGTGCGCAGGTAGCCTTGTGATCATGCCCGAGGCCTCTCCCGCCGTCGACGCGATCCGCTCCGTGATCGCCGATCTCGCGGCCATCCCCGACCCTGCAGACCGTGCCCGCGCAGTGGGGACCGTCCTCGACGCCGTCCCCGATCTGCAGGCCGGACTCCGTGCTGCGCGGCAGGCCGCCGTCATCGAGCTGAGGGCCACTCAGACCCTGGCCGAGGTGGCCGACATCCTCGGCATCTCCGTGCCGCGCGTGTCCCAGATCGCCTCGGGCGTCAGCCGCAGCTCGAGGAAGTGACGGGGGTGCGCCCGACTCAGACGGCTCGTCAGTAACGGCTCCCGGGCGCTCGGTGTCCTGCTCCGAGCCCGCATCGCGCGCCGGATCCTCCGGAGCCCCGGCGCCTGGTTGCGGCCGCCGGGGCGGGTACGGGACGTCACACGGAGGCCGGTGGGCCCCGTCAACCGATCCTCTGGCTGGTTCCGTCGGGCAGGGTGCAGGTGTCGCCGCCGTAGAGGATGGACTTGACCTGTCCGCCCGCGGCAGTGCACTCCTCCCTGGTGATGGTGGGGGACGAGGCGGCCTGAGCGCTGACGGCTCCGACTGCGCCCGTGCCGGCAAGGGTCGCTGCGGCCAGGATGAGGCCCAGCGTTCTGCGGATACGCATGGCTTCCTCCTCTCGGGCGCCCGGCTCGGCCCTGTGGGAGGACAGCCCTCACAGGCCGGAGGTGCCCTACCCACCAGCATGGGCGCCGCCCGGGCGGATCGCGAGGCGGGCCGGACGCCGCCAGGGGGCCATGCGTCATGAGGTCGGGACAGCAAGGCCCGCGGAGGGTCCAGGCCCCCGCGATGCCGTGCGTCCACGCGGGGAGTGCACGACATCGCGGGGGAGTGCCGGCGGCGGCGCTGCC
Organism: Streptomyces erythrochromogenes; assembly: GCF_036170895.1. Lineage (NCBI taxonomy): Bacteria > Bacillati > Actinomycetota > Actinomycetes > Kitasatosporales > Streptomycetaceae > Streptomyces > Streptomyces erythrochromogenes. Next base: position 7,778,663 of record NZ_CP108036.1, read on the forward strand.
TGCGCCCTGTGTTCCCGTGATGCCTCACTTGAACAGGCGGTCACCCGGAGTGGCCATGCGATGGGTGCCGCTGTGGCGGTTCACCCAGTCGCGGATCAGGCCGATGGAGTTGGCGCACTGCCAGCTGTCGTCGTACTCGCGCACCCCGGTGAAGGCCCCATAGCCTGCGATGATGCCGTCCACGCGGCCGTCGCCCAGCAACTTGTCGACGTACCAGGGGTCGTTGTACGTGGCGGCCCAGGACAGGGTGGCGGTGTCCACGCCGCACCGGCAGTTGACCTCCACCGCCGCGCCGGCCTCGGTGCACGCGGCAAGAGACGGCCTCGACGTCGAAGCGGGACTGCGGGCGTCCGCGGCCGATGATGATGATGCGGGCCGTGCCGCGGCCCAGGACGCCGACGTGCGGGTGCGCTCCAGGCGGGCGGTCACCGGTTCGGGTTCCGATGATGCGGATCTCGAGTCTGTAGAGCGCCGCGGGGCGGGGAGGCCCGGTGCGTGGGCGGGGGCGGGTGAACAGATGGCGGCAGCAGAGTCTCAAGGTGCTGTGAAGAGGCCGGCGCGGGTCGACTGGGAGCTGATGCCCCTGGAAGGCGTCGGGCCGCTGTGTTTCGGTATGCCTATCGGTGCGGTCGCCGCGGTGCTGCTGGGCATGGCCGAGCTGCGTCGGTTCCAGGCCGGCCCATCGTTTCGGGAAGTCCTGGGTGTGGAGTTCGGTACTGGGCCTGCGGAGCCGGCCGTGTATGCCTACTTCGGTGACGGCCTGCTGTTCTGCGTCGCGGTCGACGCAGTGCGCGGCCCCCAGGTGACGCTCTGGGGACGAGAGTTGACGGCTTGCGCTCCGGCCGATCTGGAGCGGTTCCTCCTGCATGCTCACGATTGTGGGGTGCTCGATGTGAGGTACGGTCCGCGGGGAAACCCCGGAGCCAACGGGCTCGGTCTGGTCGTGCGGGTACAAGAGGCCGCCGGAAACGCGGTTACCCGGCCGGTCAGGTGGACCGGGCCTGGGCCGACCGCTGCACAGACGACTGGGAAGGCGCGATCCCGGAATGCGAGTGGGTGGGCCGTCAGTGGATGTACCCCGGTCAGGCAGAGCACTGGCCCCCGCCTGGCTATGCGCCGAACTGGCATGACTGGCAACCGCCCTTCTAGCCCCAAGCAGCTCTCCTGCCGCTGCTCGGCCAGAAGCCCGTGAAGATCACAGGCGGGTAAGGATGAGTATCCGGAGCAGTTGGAGATGAGGCCCGGCCGTACATGGCTCCCTGGAGTGTTTTCACGCGGTTGACGTGGCCTTCGGCGATGCCTGAGCGCCGGTGCAAGGTCAGGCCGGCGCTGACGGCGTCGAGGTCGCCGCGGAGGAAGCCGCGCCGGTGGCGGAGGAGTTCAGCGGAAGCCAGGGCGAGGTCGCAGGCACGGGCGATGTCCGGGCAGGCGATCCGCACTCCAGCAATCGGCGGGCGATCGGGTGGCAGGGTGTCCCTGCGGGCGCATGATCCAGCCGGTGTCCCCGCCGCGGACATCCTGGCGGTCCCCGCCTCGCCGCCGGCCCGGGCGACACCGTCGGCATCCGGGTGCGCACCACCAGCAACCCGCCGCACGCCCTGTACGTCATCGCCGCCGGCCGCCTCACCCCGCACACCAGCGCCAGCAGCGCCTTCGCCCGCCTCCACCCGCTCATCGAGGCGGCCGCCCGCCCTGCGACGGGATGCGGTGCCGAGGCCCGCGCGCCGTGCAACCCGAACTGCCTGCCCGACCCCACGACCGACCAACAACCCCCGCCGGCGGGGCGCCACGAGCGCCCCGCGCCGTGATGAAGGAGAAGAACGTGATCCGCGCCGGACGCCTGCAGCACGTCCAGACCATGTCCGACCTGGCCGACGCCCTCGGCAAGGCTCTCGTCACTGTCCGAAACCAGAAGCCGTACGCTGCGGAAGGCCACCCGGCACCGATCAGCTCGCACAAGGCCCGCAATCAGCTTTGGGACTCGGAGCAGACCAAGGCCTACTACGCCGGCGAGCCCATCCCCGAGCTGCCCCCGGTCGACGACGACGAGGACCTCCTGGACCGCCACGAGGCCGCCGAACTGCTCGGAGTCGCCCCCGTGAGCTGGAACACCTACAAGAAGGACCCGGGCCTGGCCGCCGGCGTCGTCCTCGTGCCGGAAGGCCCCAAGGGCACCGAGCACTGGCCCCGGCGCCTGGTCCTTGCGTACAAGGACGGCCGGCCCGGCCGCGGCGCCGGCGGCGGCCGCCGTGAGGGAAGCGGCGACATGATCCCCCGCGACGAGATTCTGCCGCGGATCGCCGAGCTCCTGGACGCCGACCCCGCCGTCACCGTCGCGACCGTCTCCGACACCCTCGGCATCACCAAGTTCCCCACCGCGCAGTCCGGCCTGGCCACCCTGCGCGGCCGGCGCATCGCCGACCTCGTCGAGCAGCGGCCCGGTCTCGACCTGAAGGACGCCGCTCTCCAGCTGGGCTACCCCGCCATCACCCACCGCGCCGCCGTCACGTTCGCTGAGCGGGAGCTCCGCGCCCGCAGTGCCCAGCCCTACCTGCAGCACACCGCCAACGTCCTGGCCGCAGCCGGCATCGCCCAGCAGGCCCAGGTGGAGATGCGCAGGCTCGACGGAGGAGCCGTGGCCGCCGCCGTGCTGCTCGGCACCGACCAGCCGGCCGCAGCCGCGGTATGGGACTCCCGCTTCGGATGGCGGACCGCGACCAGCCGCCGGCACCCCATCGGCAAGGACACCGACACCGCGCCCGAGGGCGAGGGGATCCGCTACCTGGGCAGCGGGCTGCGACCCGAGCCCGATGAGCTGCTGGCAGCCCTGCGCGATCAGCGCTGCGGCACCAAGCGGCCCAAGGCCAGCATGAACGAGTTCATCGGCAGCGAGGAATGACCGAGAGCCGGTGGAGGTCCGGGCTGCCGGCATGCCGAAACTCAAGTGACCGTCGGGGGAGACACGTGACTCCGGATAGCCACGCCGAGGTGGTCGGGGCGCTCGTCCTGGTCGTGATGTGGCGCCGCCGCCGGAACGGCCGGGGGACGGGATCGTGCGGATCCCGGAGACGAACACCGTCTGGTGACCCCGTGTGCCGCCGAGAGGCCCCGTCTGCAACGGCGCGCGCTTCAGGCCTGGCGGTCCGGTATGGCCTACGCACGCTCTCCCGCACACCGCGCGCGCCACAGGCCGACTGCCCGCACAAATCGGCTGGTACCTGCTCGCCATCGGCATCCCGCTCTGCGTCATCTACTTCCCCGTCACGGGAATCTGGGCCCTGCCCGTCATCGGAGTTCTCGCGCTCATCGCCGCCCACCAGTCCCACGACTGGGCTGAGCCGGGGCGGCTGCCCGGGGAACCTTTTCAGCCCATCAGGGAGAAGTCGTGATGAGGTCAACCACCGCCCGAGTCGCTCCCAGCTACGGCCGGACTGCGTCGCCCCGGGCACCGGCGCGGCTTCACCCTGGGCAGAAGGCCACCCCCTTCCCTCCGCGCCCCGGATCCCTAGAGTGAGGGGGGTGAGCCCTCATACGCCGAACGAGTCCCGCGTCATCTCCGTGCGCCCGCAAGCTCCGTCGCCCGGTTCCGGCGGGGCGGCCGGCGCCCTGCGGAGACCCGTGGGGGGTCCACAGCCACGCGCGCCGAGGGAGCCCCTGTGGCGTGACCTCGTCGGCGACGTGCTCCGGCGCGAGCGGCTCGCCCAGGAGCGGACACTGAAGGACGTCTCGGAGGCGGCCCGGATCTCGATGCCGTACCTGTCGGAGGTGGAGCGCGGACGCAAGGAAGCATCCTCCGAGGTGCTCGCGGCCGCCGCCCAGGCCCTCGGGCTCGGCCTCGCCGACCTGCTCCTGCGCGCCGGTGACGAGCTGGCCCGGCACGCCCGGAGCCGGGTGGTCCGGAGCCGCACGTCACCCACGTCGCCCACGTCGCCCACGTCGCAGTACGACGGCTTCTGCCTCGCCGCCTGACCGGACCGGACCGGACCGGGCCGAGGGCCGGTACGACGGGGCGCGCCCTCGTCGTACCGGCCGCTCGCCGGCCCTCGGCCACGGCCGGGTTTGGGCTCAGATGAACGCGGCCCGTCGGCTCAGCACCTCGTCGGCGAGCCCGTAGGCCACGGCCTCCTCGGAGGTGAACACCTTTTCCCGGTCCATGTGCCCGCGCAGCGTCGCCACGTCGTGGTGCGTGTGAAGGGACAGGACCTTCTCCACCTGCGAGCGGATGCGGGCCATCTCTTTGGCCGCGAGGCTGAGGTCGGAGACGGTCCCCTGCCGGCCGCCGCTGGCCGGCTGGCCGAGCAGCACCCGCGCGTGCTGGAGCACGAACCGTCGCCCGGGGTCTCCGCCCGCCAGCAGCACCGCCGCCGTCGACGCCGCCTGACCGACGCAGAAGGTGGAGATCGGCGCCTGCACGAACGTCATCGTGTCGTAGATCGCCATCAACGAAGTGAACGAACCTCCGGGCGAGTTGAGATAGATCGAGATTTCCTGCTCCGGGCTCGCCGACTCCAGGTGCAGGAGCTGCGCGATGACCACGTTGGCGATCCCGTCGTCGATCTCGGTGCCGAGGAAGATGATCCGCTCGTTCAGCAGCCGGCTGAAGACGTCGTAGGACCGCTCGCCCTGCGCGGTCCGCTCGATCACGTAGGGAACCGTGTACGACCCCATGTCACAGCCCCGTCCGTCGGCGCGGCGTGGCCGGGCGGATGTCGGCGAGCGACTCCACCACCCGGTCCACCATCCCGTATTCCCTGGCCTGTTCGGCCGTGAACCAGCGGTCCCGGTCGCCGTCCCGCGCGATCGTCTCCTCGCTCTGCCCGGTGTGCTGGGCGGTGATCCGCTCGACGGCCTTCTTGGTGAACTGGAGGTTCTCCGCCTGGATCTCGATGTCCGCGGCGGTGCCACCGATGCCCGCCGAGGGCTGGTGCATCATGATCCGCGCGTTCGGCAGCGCGAACCGCTTGCCGGGCGTCCCCACGGTGAGCAGGAACTGGCCCATGCTGGCGGCGAAGCCCATCGCCAGCGTTGAGACGTCGTTCGGGATGAGCCGCATCGTGTCGTAGATGGCGAGACCCGCGGTGACCGACCCGCCGGGGCTGTTGACGTACAGGCTGATGTCGGAGCGTGGGTCCTGCGCCGACAGCAGCAGCAACTGCGCGCACACCCGGTTGGCCGACACCTCGTCGACCTGGGTGCCGAGGAGGACGATCCGCTGGTCGAGCAGCCTTGCCGCGAGGTGGTCGTCGAAGTGGCCGGGCGGTGTGTCGTCCTCCTCCGCGCGGGGCGCGAGCATGGTGAGGGGAGTCATCTCTTCTCCTTGTCGAGGCGGGATGCCGTCGACTTCACTCTTGACCCCGGGAACCCCTTGGACGCCGTTCCTCTGCCCCTGGCAGATCCGCCACGGGCGGACACGACGTCACGACACTAACGAGCTCGTGCATGGTTGGTGGTGGCACGTCGAAAGGTGCAGGTCGGCGCGGTGGTCACTGTGGCTGACGGGCCCCGCGGGTGGCGGTCTGCTGGTGTGAGAGCAGTCCGGCGATGGCTTGGATCGTGTCACTCATCTGCTCGCGTCGGCCGAGGTGGCGAGCGAGTGCCCGCCAGTTCTTGAGGTGTGCGATGCCGTGCTCGACCCGGATCCGGGGGTGTGCCGCACGATCGGGTGACATCTGAACTGGCCTGCCCTGTAGGGCAGGTGGGAAGGATGTCGCTGTGCCCAAGCCTTATCCGGAAGAGTTCCGCCAGGACGTCGTGCGGGTCGCGAGGAACCGCGGCCCGGGTGTGACGGTCGAGCAGGTCGCCACCGACTTCAGTGTCCACCCGATGACGCTGTGGAAATGGATGCGTCGGGCGGACATCGACGACGGGGCCAAGCCCGGGACGACCAGCCAGGAGAACGCGGAACTGCGGGAAGCGCGAAGGCGGATCAAGCTGCTGGAGCAGGAGAACGAGGTCCTGCGCCGGGCCGCGGCGTATCTGTCGCAGGCGCATCTGCCGGGAAAAGGATCTACCCGCTCGTGAAAGAGCTGGCTGCGGAGGGAACGCCCGTCGCGGTGACGTGCCGGGTACTGAAGCTCGCCAGGCAGCCGTACTACCGATGGATCGACCAGCCGGTTGGCGACGCCGTCCTCGCCCAGGCGTATCGCGCGAACGCGCTGTTCGACGCCCACCGCGAGGACCCGGAGTTCGGCTACCGCTTCCTGGCCGACGAAGCCCGCGATGCCGGGGCGTCGATGGCGGACCGGACCGCGTGGCGGATCTGCCGGGACAACCGCTGGTGGAGCGTGTTCGGCAAGAAACGCGGCCGCGGCGGCAAGGCCGGCCCCTCCGGTCCACGACGATCTCGTCCGTCGCGACTTCACCGCGGCCGGCCCGAACCGGCTGTGGCTCGCCGACATCACCGAGCACGCCACCGGCGACGGCAAGCTGTATCTCTGCGCGATCGAGGACGTGTTCAGCAACAGGATCGTGGGCTACTCCATCGACGCGCGGATGAAGTCCCGACTGGCCGTGACCGCCCTCGATAACGCCGTGGCCCGGCGCGAACACGTCGACGGATGCATCCTGCACACCGATCGCGGATCGCAATTTAGATCAAGGAAATTCGTCCGGGCGCTCGACCGCCACCGGATGGCCGGATCCATAGGGAGAGTCGGGGCAGCCGGCGACAACGCGGCCGTGGAGTCCTTCTTCAGCCTGCTGCAGAAGAACGTCCTCGACCGCCGACGCTGGACCACCCGCGAGGAACTACGAATCGCCATCGTGACGTGGATCGAGCGGACCTACCACCGACGCCGCAGACAAGCCGCACTCGGCCGCCTGACACCCATCGAATACGAGACCGTCATGACCACACCGGCCCTCCAAGCCGCGTGACTGAACCTGTCACCCGAACCTGCACCAGACCCCGGCGTGAGGAGTGCGCCTTGCGTTGGCGTTCGTGGATCTCCTCGTACCAGTCCGGCGGGTTCTTCTTGAACTTGCGGTGCGGCGGTGTCACGACGCGGCCGCCGGTCTGAGCGCCCAGGCCCTGGTAGCCGGCGTCGGCAAGGATCTCCACGGCCGGGCCGCCAATCAGGTGCTTGACCAGGTCTAACTGCCGGGCGTGGGTGATGTCGGCACAGCTTGCCGGCTGGGCGGGACTGCAGAACAGGAGCTTGCCATCGGCATGGGTGAGGACCATGGCCTTGACGGCGTTCTGCTTGTTCTTGCCGGAGATGTACTTCTCCCGGTCCTTGTGGCCGGCGGCGGGCCTGCGGACCCGGATCTCGGTGCCGTCGATGATCCCGGTCTGTCCGCTGGCGCTGAGGTGGTCGATGACTTCGGCGAGGCTGCGGAGCCGGACGCCGGTGGCGATGGTGCAGCCGCGGGCTGCGAGCAGCGGCCGCACCTCGCCGACAGCGCGGATGATTGTGGACCGGTAGACGCCGAACCAGCAGGCCAGCACGTCGTGAGTGGCACCGTGGCGAAGGTGGACGAGTGTGGCCAGGAGCCGGTCGACAAAGACCAGCTGGTGCTTTGCGCCAGCGCCGACGGCCCGCTTGCGTGGCCTGGCCTCCAGTCTCGCCTGGTGCCGCTCATGCCATAACGGACCTACCTCGGCGACGAGTTCGGCGATCACATAGGCCGACAGACCTGTGATCCGCCGATCGCTGCACGAGTCACTGTCCCCACCACATGAACATGATCAGGGATCAAGATCCAGCACCGCACCACCAACCATGCACGAGCTCGTTAGAGCGTGTATCGAAGATATTTTCTAGGAGATCGTCAGGCTGCCCGGCTACGGTGCGGGCATGGTGAATTTCGTGCTGGTTGCAGGTGCACGGCTCGGGGCGTGGGCGTGGGACGAGGTGGCGCCGTATCTGCGCGCGGCTGGCCACGGCGTCTATCCGTTGACGCTGTCCGGTCTTGCTGACAAGCGGGGTGTACCGGCGGGGCAAGCGACTCATGTCCAGGACATCGTTGCCGAGGTAGAACGCCAGGGTCTGCGTGACGTAGTCCTGGTGGGTCACAGTTACTCGGGCATCCCGGTAGGTCAGGCTGCGGAGCGGATCGGTGGCCGACTGGCTCGCGTGGTATTCGTCGACTCAAGTGTTCCAACTGACGGCAAGTCATTTGTCTCCGCCTGGCCGGACGGCGGGGCGGCAGTGGAGGCATCGATCGCCGAGAACGGAGGGTTTTGGCCGCTCGCGCCAGCCGCTCATTACGACGGCGAGGGTCTCACCGATGAGCAGATCGCACGCCTCGTGCGTGGCTCGACGCCTCACCCAGGTGCCACGCTGACCGAGCCCGCTGTGCTGGCGGGGCCGCTCGGTGAGCTTCCCGCGACATACATCCTGTGCGTGATGCCGGGGGCTCAGCCTGACGACGCCGAGCCCGACGAAGATGTGGCCGAGCTGCTGAACAGCAAGCGCTGGCGGCTGGTCAAGATGGACACCGGCCATTGGCCGATGTTCTCCCAGCCGCGCGAGCTGGCGCAGATTCTCCTCAATGCTGCCGTGGAGTGAGAGCACCTCCATACCTGCGGACTGGTTTTGGACGCGCTTGTGTGCTGGTCACAGCCATTCGCCGATGGCCGCTATGAGGACAGTCGCCTCATAGCGGACCGCTAGCTTGTCGTATCGCGTGGCGACGGCGCGGTACCTCTTGAGGCGGTTGATCCCACGCTCGACCGCGTGGCGCTCACGGTAGTCAACTGGGTCGAACTTCGGCGGCCGGCCGCCGCGAGAGTCGCGCTGTTTGCGGTGACGCGCCTGGTCGAGCAGGCCGGGATGGTGCAGCGGATCCCCCGGCGACGCAGGTAAGCGCGGTTCTTGCGCGAGGCGTACGCCTTGTCAGCACGCACCCGATCGGGACGGACGCGCGGCCGGCCCACCCCGATGCGGGGCACGCGGACCTTCTCCAGCACAGGTTCGAACTGCGGCGAGTCCCCACGCTGCCCAGCCGTCACCACGATCGACACGGGCTTCTGGCCCTGATCGACGGTCGCCCGGACCGAGGCGGCGTCGATGATTGCCGAGGACCAGTCGAGCTCGCCTTGTGCGCCGAGCTCGTCCAACACCGCGCGGTGCAGCCGCCGCCACAGCCCCGCCGTGGCCCACAGGGTGAACCGGCGGTGCGCGGTCGCAGGCGAGACACCGAACGCCTCCGGCAGGTACCGCCAGGCGCATCCGCTGGTCAGGACATACACCACCGCGGTCAACACAGCCCGCTCATCACATGGAGCGGTCCCACCGCCCTGCGGACGAGGGACGAACGGCGGCAGCAGAGGAGCGGCCAGTTCCCACAACCCGTCAGGAACTAGCCGCTGCGACAGATCGGCACCCACAAAAGGCGATGATGCCGCAGCTCACACCATCACCACGTGAGACATCCTCTAAGGCTTAGAAGGCGTCTCGATTGGTGAAGGGCGCTGTAGATAGTCGCTGGTAGACGTGGTGTGCTGGCAGTTGAATGTCCTGATGAGTGACTACTGGACCCCTGCCCATCAGGCAGTGGAGCAAGAGGATGCTGAGACCTTGGCTCGGCTGCTGGGCGAAGGGGCCGATCCCGATGAGGTCTTCAGCAACATGACGTTGCTGACGCACGCGATCGATACCGAGGGCGATGGATCCTGGCAGACGGGCGAGCCTCTGACGGTTCACACCACAGCGGTACTGCTGGCTTTTGGCGCTGACCCCGAGCTGGCAGCTCCCGGCGGCCGTACGCCTCTGGAGCAGGCGAGTCAGTACGGCCACCACTTGGCGTTGAACTTGCTGCGAGCCCACATCAGGAGGCGAGGCGCCGGAAACAGATGAGGGCGCAGGCGATTGCGGCGAAGCCGAGGAAATGTTCGGCGCGCTGTTCGTACCGGCGGTGCAAGCGCCGGAACCCGTTCAGCCACGCCATGGTCCGCTCTACGACCCAGCGGTGCCGGCCGAGGCGCTCGGAGGACTCAACGCCTCGGCGGGCGATGCGGGGCGTGATGTTGCGGGCGCGCAGCCATTTGCGCAGGTGGTCATAGTCGTAGCCCTTGTCGCCATGCAGTTTTCCAGGCCTTCGACGGCGTGGTCCGCGGCGTGAGCGGATGGGCGGTATTCCGCGTACCAGAGGCTCAAGGCCCTGACTGTCGTGGGTGTTCGCACCGGAGATCCCGAGTGACATGGGCAGTCCGTTGCGATCGGTCAGCAGGTGGATTTTCGATCCCTTCTTGCCGCGATCGGTCGGATTCGGTCCCGTCAAAGTCCCCCTTTGAGGGCACGAACACTGACCGAGTCGATCGCGCACCTGGACCAGTCGAGGTCGCCGTTAGCGCCGAGCTCGTCCAGGATCACGCGGTGGAGCTTGGCCCAGACTCGTGCGGTCGTCCAGTCGGTGAAGCGACGATGCACGGTCTGCCAGGAGGCACCGAAGACCGGAGGGAGCTGCCGCCAGGCGCAGCCGGAGGTAGCCACGAACAAGATCGCAGCCAGTACGGCCCGGTCATCAGCCCGGCGCCGCCCACCACCCTGCGGACGTACAGGAGGCTCTGGCATCGCTGCTTGAAACAGCTCCCACAGCGAATCCGGCACCAGCCGTTCGACTATCCCCATGCCACCTGGAACGAACGGCCGCCAATCAAGACACCGTCTTAACGAAAGCCATAGAGACACCTTTCTGGCCCTCACGTGGGCGGTGTCGAGGACCGTGCGGGACAGGTCCAGGAGGCCACCGTCGTCGAGGCGGTGCAGGATCTCCTCGTGCAGCCGGCCCTGCACTCCGGCCCTCGACCAGATCAGGTGCCTATGGTGAGCCGTCGACTTCGATATCCCGAAACAGGGCGGCAGAGCCCGCCGGGCGCACCCGCTCACCAGGACATAGGCGATCTCCGCGAACAGCGTCTCATCAGGCGTGTCCTGTGTCCCGCCGCCCTGCGGCCGCACCCTCGACGGCGGGATCAACGGCTTCGCGATCCCCCACAACCCGTCCCGAACAAACCAACTCCACGTACCCCGCCCCATACGAAGGACAACGACGCCTCACTGCATAGGACACGGTCTTAGCGTCAACGGCTGCGCCGCTGTGCCCCAAGGGCGTGAACACAAAGCATTCCCGATCAAAACTAGTCCACTACCCCAATAGGACTAAAGGCGTATTTCAATCAAAGAAATGGTACGGCCAATTTGCCAAACTCTTCTTTGTGGAAGATGATCTTGCCTGGCCCCCACAGGGGGGGGCAGACGAGGGGATTTTCCGTGAAGAGGTTCGGTAAAACTGCGGTTTTCGCTGCTGCGACTGCAGCACTGGCTTCTGGCGTCTTCGCCACGCCGGCCACCGCCGCCGCCGAAGTTGGCGTCGGTTCGTCGCAGAGCAGCACCATCTCCCTCCATACCCGCGGAGACGGTACCCAAGCGCCTGCGGAGCTGGGCGACCCCAAGGAATTGGGGGTGGTGAAGCTCGTACTCACCGAGCCGGCGAAAATGGGCAGTAAGAAGCCGGCCGCCAGGTCGGTCTCGGCTAACAGCGTTAGCCCGCTGAGCGTCGTCCAAGCCGGCGGTGGGACGTGGAGCTACGGCTGGCAAGCGCGAGACAATCGCAAGTACTGCTACTCGAACTATTACCACGGCAGCGTGAAGCACAGTTCGACCGTGAACATCGCCGGGATAATAGTGAAGGACACCAAGCCTGCCGGACAAACCACCAACGCCAACCACACGGCGGGCCTTGCTTACACTTGCTACACCTACTACGCCAAGTACTAAACCCCCACCGCCCGATGCTTGGCGCGTTAGATCACTCACTACAACAGCCGGGCATGGACTGTGAGGTGAGCGCCCTGGGTTCCTGCGTAATCATCAGCACAGGAACCCAGGACGCCCACCAACTCCCCTTCAGCGGCTATCCGCAGGACGAGGAAATCTAGAGTGAATTTTTCACGTGCCCGCATCGCGCCCGTGCTGGTAGCCCTCGGGGCTGGTGCGGCAATTGGCGTGCTTGGAGCACTCGCCGGCCAATTTGATGGCCCGATTTTTCACGCAGTGAGCCTCGTGTTCTCTGCAGGCTGGTCGTGGGCGTGTTTCGCCTTTTTGGTCGGCTATTTTCGCCAATCGAAAGCCGAGTCGGCTTTGCTGGCCTCTTCGGCATTGGCAGTAGGTGTGGTTGTCTACTACCTACTCAAGGCTTTGAAACCGGTTACGCCGATGGGAATGGATGTCGCTGTCGAGCCGAGCGGCGGGGGTGCTTGGTCAAGGATCGTGATCTGGGGAATGCTCGCTTTTATTCTTGGCGCCCCGGTGGGGCTCCTCGGAAACCTGGCACGAATCCCCGGCATTGCCGGCCTTCCGTTCCGCCTACTTGTTCCGCTGATCGCTTTCTTTGAGACTTCTTGGCGTCTGGATCTAGAGGCGGCCGCTGCGGGACCGAATGCCGCATTTACTTGGAGCGCGATTCGCGTGTTGGCTGTCCTCGCAGCCATAGCTCTTCTGGGACACATGGCGTGGAGGTGGCGTACTTGGCACGGCGTCCCGAAAGTGAGGGCTGATTCAGACTGAGGCTGTTCGTCACCTGCGACGTCGCGCTTGCGGGCCGGCCCGTCGATCCAGCCGAAGCACAAGCCTCATCCACCGCCTGTTGCCAAGTCGGCGTGGTAACGCAGCCGCCCTTCCTGGTGCTCTTCATTGAGCTTCAGCCTCTTGCACGTGCCTCGCCGTCATCGACCGAGCCGTTGATGCATCGAACAGTCGGGCTGACAACACCTCGCGGGCGGTCTCGTCCAGGCCCCGGCTGGCGGCTTTCTCCGCTCGCCGGTGAGCGGGAAACGGCGAGCGGTCCGGTCCAGCGGCAACATCGAGGTTGTGCCCCAGCCAGCCCCTAGAAGGCACCCGCGACGATGTACATGGCGGGGACGTCACCGCGCAGCCGGGGACGGCGGCGTGGCGCACGGCGATCCACCGGCAGGCGTGTTCGTCGCCGTGCTCGGCGACCTCGCCCATAGGTCGTCGAACAGGACCGGGTCATCAGCAGATGAGTTGTGGGATCTGTTCCAGCGGGTGGCGCCGGAGGCGCCGTCGAGGCCTCAGGGTAAGGCCCTTTTGAGTTGCTTGTTGCCTCGCTTCGACGGGTGTTCGCCTCGGATCGACGAGCCGGAGCTTCTGGTCACGGGTGCCAGGCCGGCGTAGGCGGCGAGGTGTCCGGCGGGGGCGAATCCGCTTCCGTCACCGATGTCGATGAGGATGCGAGCCGCAGTCCTGACCCCGATGCCGGCCATCGAGATCAGGACCTGGGAAAGAGGGTGGGCGTCCAGGGGTTCCTCGATTCGGGCGGCGAGGAGTTGGCCTCGCCGGGGTACAGATCGGCGATCCGCCGCATCGTCAGCCCGGGAAGGTAGGCGACTTGGCAGCCCACGTGCCGGGCGACCGTCAGAGGCAGGGCGCCGATGGAAGCCGGCTGGTCGACCACCATCAGCACCGTTCCATGGCTGGCCTGCAGCTTCTCGAACAGCTCGCGCAGCTTCGGCTCGCTGTTGGGCAGCGGCCTGTCCAACACCTTCTTCCCGGCCCGGTTGACGGCCGTGGCGTGGTGTCCACCCTTGCCGACATCCAGACCCGGGTAGACGTCGATGTCATCGTCAACCGCCATGCGCGTACTCCCGTCGGCTGCCTTCTCCCTGCCTCACCTGCGGCATCAGCGTGCCGGCAGCCACGTTACGAAGAGACTGCCTCACCCCATGCGGGATCGGCGCTCGTGCCTCTGATCAGCGGTCTGCCAATGCCTCCGACACCCGGCGACACCACCTTTCCGATCATCATCGACTGGGGGACCGAGTCATACCGGGGCCGGAGGCCGGGAGCCCTGTTTCAGGGCCGCGAAGACGGTAGCGGGGACCCGACAGGTCCGAATCCTGTCGACAGGGGCAAGTACGGATCGAAGATCCACTTGGTCACCGAGCGGACCGGTCTGCCCCTGTCCGTCGGGATCGCGGGCGCGACCTGCACGACAGTCAGGCGCAGCCCCTCGTCCGCGGCATACCACCCATCCGGGCGCGCCGCGGACGCCGTCGGCGCAAGCCCGCCAAGCTCCACGCGGAGAAGGGCTACGACTACGTTCACCTGCGGAAATGGTGACGTCAGCGCGGCGTACACATCGAATCGCACGCAAGGGCATCGAGTCCTCGCAGCGACTGGGCCGCCACCGCTGGACCGTCGAACGGACCTTGCCTGGCTCGCTGGCTGTCGCCGCCTCCACCGCCGCTACGAACGCAAAGCCGAACACTTCCTGGCCTTCACCAGCATCGCCTGCACCCTCATCTGGTACCGAAGACTCACCAAATGAGATGACGTCTAAGTCGAACCTGATCAGCTCCTTACCCAGCTGGAGTCGAGCGGTCTGCTCCACGTCTTCAGCACCAGGCCAACGGCCGGTAGCGGAGCGCGGCCCACCGCTTCTTGACCCGATTCGCCGAGACCGGTGGCGTGGTGCAGTTCGGCCAGCTCCTGCCGCCCGGGCCCGGCTGGTGCGGGCCGCTGGTGCGGGCGTGCGTGCAACTCGTCGATGTCTCCGGGCATCCATCCCACCATCACGCCGCGGGCGTGGCGGACCAGGTGCACGCCCTCCCCACCCCGCTGCCTGCGTCCAGGAGCTCCGTCTCGTGATCATCCACAGCCGCACTGTAGGGGGACGGCCAGGCCGTGCGGGGTGTCCGCGGCGCCATCCGGGTCCGTGGCGGGACCCGGCCGGGGCCGCTTCGACCGGCCGGAGCCCGCGCGTGGAGACCTCTCATCGCCCTGGAACCCCCTGACAGGCCATTCAGCCACACCCGGTCGCTGGGCTGAGCGAGTCGGTTGGGCCGGGGGCGTTGCAGTCGGGCCAGGCCGGGTACGCCGGGTGCCGCGGGGGGTACTGGTCACGGCGCCAACTCGCAGCGGCGTTGCAACGCCGGGATGAAGGGAAAGCGCGTGAGTCGCGTCTTGATCGTCGAAAGTCATGGCCGGTCCGGCCTGCGGCCGGTACTGGAGGCCGTCGACGCGTTGGTGGTTGTGGGTGAAGCGGCTGATGCTGTGGAGGCCGTCAAAGCCGCCAAGGAGTATCAGCCCGATGTCGTGATCATGGATGTGTCCCTTGCCGGCCATGGTGCGGTCGAGGCCACCCGTCAGTTGTTGGGACTCGGCTTCCCCCCGAAGGTTCTGGCGCTGACCAGCTCCAGCCCGGACGGGAGGGTCCTTGACGTGCTCCGCGCCGGAGCCGCGGGCTTCGTCGTGCGGGACTGCAGTGCTGACGAGCTGGCTCACGCGGTGCGGATCGTGGGTGTCGGCGGCAACGTCCTCGATCCGAAGATCATGCATACGCTGACTCGAGGCCGTCCTTCCGCGGGCTCCCCTGATCTGCTGGAGAGGATCGGCAACCTCACGGACATGGAGCGGCAGATGCTGACGCTCATCGGCGGCGGCCACACCAACCAGCGGATCGCCGATGAGTGCCGTCTGTCCATCACCCGTGTGAGGGCACACGTCTCGCGCCTGGTCCAACGACTTGGACTGGACCACCGGATCCAGGCTGCGGTCCTCGCCTGGGAAGCCGGGATCGTCGGACGGGACTGATTGCCGCAGGCGGTAGGACAGGCCCACTGCGACGCTCACGGACATCCGGCCGCCGCTCAGCCGTCCCCGTGTGACGGCCGGCCCGGAGTCTTGTCGCGGGACCGCTCGCGGACTGGACCGCGCACCTGTCCGAAGGTGCGGGCAGCCATCCATCCAGATCGTGGATTCGCGGGCGGTGCGAGCCATCGGCCTTTTTCACCCCTGGTCAGGTCGGGTCTCCAGGCAGCAGCGTACGAAGTCCTGGACCGCGGGGTCGGTGTCGTTCGAGGGGGCCCAGGCGACGCCGACGGAGCTGGGGCTGAGGCCGCTGACGGGGCGGTAGGTGACGCCGGGGCGGGCGTAGAAGCGGGCTGAGGACTCAGGGGTGAGGGCGATGCCGTAGCCGTTGGCGATCGCGCTGAGCCAGTCGTCGGGCTGGTCGGTGACGGCCCCGATGCGGACCGGGTGGCCTTCGCGTTCGTCGGTGGCCAGCCAGTACTCCCGCCACGCGCCGGTTTCGGACGGGGCTGCCACGAAGGGCTCGTCCCACAGGTCCCGGAAGGGAATCCGCTCGCACGCGGCGAGCGGGTGGGAGGTGGGCAGGGCGACCCAGCGGGGCTCGGTGAACAGCACCTCCACGCGCAGGGCGTCCTGGCCGGGAAAGGGCAGCCGCAGGAGGGCGACGTCGACATCCGCGTCGGCGAGTCCGGCGGTCGGATCCGACCACGAGGCCTGCCGCATCTCGGCCCGCCACCCCGGCCGACAGCGGGCGAACGCCGTGATGATGCCCGGGGTGGTCTCGTTGGCTGCGCTGGCGAGGTAGCCGATGCGCAGCACGCGGGCCGCCCGGCTGGCCGCGGTCTTCGTGTCGCGCAGGACCTGATCCCAGTCGGACAGGAGCACAGGGATCCGCTCCGCCAGGGTGCGGCCCGGGCCGGTGAGTGCCATGCCCGCGCGGGACCGGGTGAACAGCGTCAGCCCGAGCAGGGTTTCCAGTTGCTTGATCTGTTTGGTCAACGCCGGCTGGGACACGAACAGCCGTTCAGCGGCGCGGGTGAGGTTCCCCTCCTCGGCCACTGCGAGGAAGTAACGCAGCAACCGAGTGTGGACGTCCATTCCGCCAGGCTATCGATGCAGGTATTGGACGCCAAGAGGGCAGCGGAGCGAGGGTTTTCGCAGGGGAGGCCGACGGTCGGCCGACCCCCCGGTCGTACTGAACGGAGCTCGGGCATGTTCCTCGCCTACGTGTGCGTCACCGTCCTCACGGTCCTCGCCAACATCTGGGAGGCCGTCACCAGCTTCGCGAGAGCCCGGTTCGTCCGGGCCAACGCGGCTGAAGTGGGCGTCCCGCACTCCTGGCTCCCGGCGCTCGGCGCACTGAAGGGGGCCGGAGCCGTGGGGCTCGTGCTCGGGCTCCTGGGCTTCCGGTCCGTCGGGATAGCAGCCGCGACCGGGCTCGTGTTCTTCATGATCTGCGCCGTCGCCATCCATGTCCGGGCCCGTGTCTTCCACAACATCGTCCTCCCCGGTGCCTTCCTGGGGCTGGCGGGTGCGGCCCTCGCCCTCGCCGTCGTGCGGTGACGGCCGGTATTTCCGACGGGGACGGTTCGGACTCGGATGCTGTGTGAGTGAGTGACACGGCCCCTGTCATGCGTACCTACCGTTCCGGTGACCATCGAAGCGACCATCGAGGAGATCCAGTGAGCCGCTCGTCCGCGGTACGTCTGCGTTCCATCGCCGTTGCCCTTGCCGGGGCGGCGTGTCTCGTCGGCAGTGTCACGTCCGCCCGGGCGGCCCCGGCCGGAGCCGTCCAGGTAGCCGAGCACACGTACGGCGACGCCCTGCTGGCCGAGGTGAGGACGTTCACCGGCAACGGGATCGGCACCTCTCCGTCCCAGGCGGTGGACGGCGCGGTCCGGATGGCCTACACGAACGCCCAGTCGGCAGGCTGGCAGGCGAGCCAGTGCTACGTCCGTGCCACCGATGTCAAGTCGGTCGGCGGTGGCGTATACGCCGCGGTCGCCAACCTGTTCTGCCAGCGCTGAACCACACCGATTTCCATCAAGAGGGGATACCAGCATGACCAAGACGCTCATCCGGGGTGGCGCCGCCATCGCTCTCGCGGGTCTTGCGGCGCTCACACCCACCGTCGCGCACGCAGGAGATGCCAGCGTGCAGGAGACGCGGGTGTTCACGGGCTTCGCGTCCGAAAACAGCCCCAAGGAGGCGAAGCGGGACGCCGAGAAGAGGGCCCGCCAGAACGCGCTGATCAGCGGATACCTCAACGAACAGTGCGTGCTGCTCTACGCGAACTCCTCCCGGCTCGGCCCCGGCTACTACTGGGCCGACGCCGCGATCAGCTGCACCCGCTGATCCGCTGAACCGCTGAACCGCTGAACCAGCTCGGGCCGGCCACCTACGGGAGTCACCCACGGGTGACCTGTTCCGCGAGCACATGCGCGCCGGCCTTCCGGCACCGGACGAGGCCACGAGCGGGGCGGTCAAGAGCGCCTGGCCCGTCCGGACACCGAGCGTGGATTCCCGCTGGACGGCATCCTGGCCGACTCGAAGTCGAGGCAGGATGCCGTGCTGGACCTGGAGATTCCGCAAGCCCAGGTGGTCGGGCGGATCGGTGGACGACGGTTGTGCCGTCAGGACCACGAACGCATGTCCCTGAGTGGCTCGGCCCATTGGCTCGGCCCATTGATGGGCGTCATGGATTCTGCTACCGCCGTGCAGCTGGTCGACGACTGCCCGCCCCGACGGGTGGCCTTCCCGCGCGAAGAACTGTTGGAGGGCTTGGAGGCCCTTCAGGAACACCTGGGGCGGCCCCTCGCCATCGCCGGATCAGTCCGCACGGTCCGGCCCGAGGCAACTCTCCACCGGGATCGCCCGCCACATGGCGCCGACCTGCACGCCGTGGCCGGGCGGCAGCCCATCTCCCAGCGTCCCGGTGCACCAGTGCTGAGCCGACCCGTTACCTCATATCTTGATCAACTTCATAGGCGTGGGCCTTCAAGTCCTTCTAGATTGCTCCCGACCACAGCGCACCGAAAGTGTGCGAAGACAGCGAATTTGGGGGAAGTATGAAGCGTAAGGCAGCCATCGTTATGGCCGCTCTTGTCATGGCGTCCGGGGTAGGCATGGTGGGCGCCTCACAGGCTTCCGCGCGCGACTGCCAGTACAACACGCGCTCCTGCAAGTGGGAGCCCACTGCCGCGCTGTGCTTGGCGAACGCTGACACGATCAACTTGCCGCAGTACAAGCGTCTCAAGATCACCGAGCTGCCTCAGCCGTTCAAGGGGCGCTTCATGGCCTGCTCCTCCGGCACTTGGACGAAGGGCCGCGGCTGACCGGCAGCCCGAACGGCCAGCCGGCTGTCCCGCCTTTGTGGCGGGCGGCCGCCTGGCCCGGCTGGAGCCATAACCTTTCCCACGTGACAGGGCGGCGTCCAGTCCCCGTCCGCGTACCCGTAGGTCGGCTCGCCCGGCCGGGCCAGGCGGGTCACGTCACGGGCCGTCCGGGCCGCGGAGGCAGCAGAGCACGTACGTGTCCTCGAACCGGGCGATGTCGCCGACGAGTTCGGCGCCGTGAGGGCGCAGGCTGGCAACGGCGTCCTCGATGTCGTCGACGACGAACATGACGCGATGCGTACCCGACTGGTCGGCGACGAGGTCCTCGACCTGCGCCCTGCCCTCCAGCTCCACACCGAGTTCCACAAGAACGCGATGGCGGCATCCGGGTCCTCGACGGCGATGCCGATGTTGTCCCGTCTCCCCGGCGTCCTTTGTGCGGCCGGCGCGGGATCCGCGGCCGACGTGAGTCCAGCAGCCGGTCGGAACAGTGCCCAACCACCGTGCACAGCAACGGCCCTTCACAGAAGATCCGGGAAGAGCTCCAGCCCGAACCCGAGGTGGTGCACGCGGTTGCCCGGCCGGTGCGGCGGGCGGCCCCGCCGCGACCGGATCACGGCGTCGCCCGGCGCAAGGACACGGCGAAGGCGCAACTGGTGACGGTGAGGACGACGATCGGTGGCATGGGCAGGAACAGGACGGATATCGCCAGGCCCACCAGAGAAGCGACGAGGGGCGTCCATCCGAAGGCGGTGCGCCGTTCGACCAGTTCCGGGGCGTGCCGGACGGCGGTGAGGGCGAGGAGCCCGCACGCGATGACGAAGAGGGCCATGACGAGGCTCATGCCCTGGACGATGTCGAGGGTGCTGCGTTCCAGGCCGAGCAGGGTCATCCTCGACTCCCGCATGGCTGCCGAGGAGGCTTCCTGCTGAGGGGTGGGGTCGCCCAGCGCCGTCGCGGCCGCAAGGGCGAGGTGACCCGTGCCCAGCAGGAGGAAGCCGCCGGCCCCGACTCTGAAGGGTCGCAGTGGCTTGGGTCGGGGCTTGCGCTCGAGGACGGGTGTGACGATCGCGCTCACCGTGGCTCCTTGAAGTCGAACGAGGCCGCCCTCTACATCGGTAGAGGATGGCTGCTGCCCGCACTCTACACATGTAGAGGCGCATGGGGAGGGGTCGCTGCAGCGCGCACACCGGATGCAGAACCGCGCACTGCTGATTCCGGCGGGTGCTCGCCATCGCCGACGCGGTCCGCCGCGCCGCTCAGAAACGCCTCACCGGCCGGGAGGAGGAGCTCGGCGAGACGCCAGAAGGTGGCGCCGGGCTGGTCGGCCGACCAGCTGCGCGGCCACCTTGGAAGTCGATCATCTGGCGGCTGCCCGCCGGCAACCGTGGCGGGCTGCCCGCCGGACCCGATGGCAGGCGTGTCGGCCATGAGTGCGGCGAGCATCCGCGCGTGGAGGTGTTCGGCCCTTCCGATGCCGAGCTCGTCGTACTCGATCGCCGCCGTGCCCGCCTTGACGCGGCCGGTCAGCCGGGGGACGGCCCGGAGGTGGGGTCGGCCTCCTTCAGGCGGTAGGGGGAGCGCAGGGCCGCGTACTCGCGCAGCTGCCGCAGTTCGCCGTCGTCGGGGTGGCGGCCGACGCTGCCCGAGAGGCCGACGGGTCGACGAGGAGGGGTGCGAAGGCCTCCTCGGCGGAGCCCGGCGCGTCACGCAGCTCGGTCCGCAGGGCGTGCAGGAAGCGGGTGGGTCTCCAGCGCCCGGCGCAGCCGGAGCAGGTCCGGATCCCACTCCCGGTCGTCGTCGAAGCCCCGGTAGTGAAGCTCGTAGCAGGTGGAGGGCGAGCTGCAGGTCCTCGCCCCAGGGGTCGGCCTTCAGGAGCGCGGCAGGATCCGCGGGGGCCGTCCGGTGCGCAGGGACCGACCGCGGCGGCGGGGACGCCGCCCCGACCTCGGCGAGCGCCCGCGCGTGCGGAGTCGGTCGTGGCGGGAGCGGTCGCGTTCACCGGCGGTCTGGGCGGTCTCCTTCCACAGGGGCGCGCTCCTCCGGGCCCCGCTGTTCTCGCCGCCGGTGGCTGGTGTCGCACCACGGGTAGGTGCGGCTGCGGCGGCAGGTGCACAGCGCGACCGCGAAGCGGTCGGAGCGGACCACCGTGCCGTCGTCGAGCACGACCTCCACCGGGCCTTCCACCAGCACGGGGCCGCCCCGTTCCAGGAAGACGCGCCGGGCCTCAGCGTCCGGGTCGTTCGGCACGGACGATCACCAGCCCTTCCCGCTCCTCGCCGACGCCCACGAGTCCCTGCTCCTCCAGCCAGGCCCTACGGGAGCGCAGCACGGGCCCCCAGGGCACGACGCCCCGCATCGTGATCTCCGCGGACAGCCCCGTCCGGCGCAGGTGGTCCACCGTCGTCCGGGATCCGCACAGCACGGAGTGCACCATGAGCAGTACACCGCCCGGGCGCAGCAGCGCCGAGGCCCGCGCGCAGATCCTGTCGATGACCTCGCGTCCGGCCTCGCCGCCCTCCCAGGCGCGCCCGGGGCCGCGCTCGGGCAGGCGGGCCCGGGGCGAGGGAACGTACGGGGGGTTCGCCAGGACGATGTCGAAGCGCCGGCCCCGGCTCACGGCGGCGAAGTCCCCGTGGAGGACGCGTACGGGCAGCCCGAGCCGGGTGCCGTTCAGGCGGGCGGCCGCGACCGCCCTCCGGGACACGTCGACCGCCGTGACACGGGCTCCTCTGGACGCGGCGAGGAGCGCGAGGGCGCCCGATCCGGTGCCGATGTCCATGACGTCCGTGCCGGGGCCGATGCCCTCGTGTACCAGGGCCTGCGCGAGCAGCCCGGTATCGGCCTGCGGGCGGTAGACCCCGGGCGGGACGCAGAGGCCGGTGGGCGGGGCCGGTACTGCTGCGATGAGTGCGGACGCCATGGAAGATCTCCCGGGTCGGCCGTGCGATACCGGTGCAGGCGGGCACGGTGTGGCTGGTGTGTTCGTTGTGGCGGCTACCCGCAGACGGTGGTGCTACCCATGGTGGCCGGGCGGCACCCGGCCATCTCCATGGTCAGGCCGACGGGAGCGTCGCCATGGCCCCAGGGGAGAGGAGCAGGCGGCGCTCCCGGGCCGTGAGGCCGCCCCAGACGCCATGGGGCTCATGCGTGGCGAGGGCATGATGCAGACAGGCTTCGACCACGGGGCATGTTCCGCACAGCGACTTCGCCTGCCGGTCGCTTTCCTTCCGTCCCCTGCGTCCCTCCTCCTCCGCCGGGCCGAAGAACGGCTCGGACCCCACCTCACGGCAGACCGCCTCGGCTTGCCAGGCCCAGTTCTGCAGCAGGGGGGCCGGGAGGCGGGAGGAATTCGGCATCGCTGGCTCCTTGACGTCGGTGTTCTGCGGCACGTCTGTTCGCATTCGCGCGGTTGAAACCCACCCGGTTGCCCGCGACGCGGCGGGCGGTTGCGGAGCCTGGGCGACGGCGAGTTCGCCCGGGTGCGGCCGGCGGGCCCGTCCACCGTGCATTCCGGCGCTACGGCCGGCTACGGGAACCAGGGGCGGCCGGCTTCCTCGCGACCCGGGCCCGGGAATGGAAGGCGGGGGCGGGGACAGAAGCGGGGGTGTGCTGACGATACTTGCCCTGCTGCTGGTCCTCGGCGCAGCCGCGGTCGCCGCGGTTGCCGCCGCCCTCACCGTGTCGTCCTGGTGGTGGGCCGCTGCCGCGCCCCTGCTGCTGCTCCTGCTCACGGCACTCCACGACGTCCTGCAGCGCCGCCACTCCATTCTGCGCAATTATCCGGTCCTCGGGCACCTGCGCTTCGCGCTGGAGGCAGTGCGCCCCGAGATCCAGCAGTACTTCATCGAACGGAACTTCGACGGCCGCCCGTTCGACCGCGATACCCGGAGCCTCGTCTACGAGCGGGCCAAGGGGACCGACGCCGAGGAACCGTTCGGCAGCGAACGCGACCTCTACGAGGCCGGCAGTGAGTACCTCGCCCCCTCGATGGCGCCGCGCCCCCTGTCCACCGGAACTCCCCGCGTCCGCGTGGGCGGCCCCGACTGCACCCAGCCGTACGACATGGCCCTGCTCAACATCTCCGCGATGAGCTTCGGCTCCCTGTCGGCCAACGCGATCCTGGCGCTCAACACCGGTGCGCGGCTGGGGGGCTTCGCCCACGACACCGGCGAGGGCGGCCTGTCGGACCACCACCTGCGGCCCGGCGGGGACCTCGTCTGGGAGATCGGCACCGGCTACTTCGGGTGCCGTACCGACGACGGCGGCTTCGACGAGCGGCAGTTCGCCCGGAAGGCCGCGCACCCGCACGTCAAGGCGGTCTCGCTGAAGATCAGCCAGGGTGCCAAGCCCGGTGTGGGCGGCGTCCTGCCCGGGGCCAAGGTGAACGCGGAAATCGCCCGGGTACGAGGGGTGCCGCAGGGCCGCACCGTCGTCTCCCCGCCCTACCACCGGGTGTACTCCACGCCGCGCGAGCTGGTGCGCTTCCTGGCCCGGATACGGGAGTTGGCCGACGGCAAGCCCGTCGGATTCAAACTGTGCGTCGGCTCGCGCCGCGAGTTCCTCGCCGTGTGCCGGGCCGCCCTGGAGGAGGGCACGGCCCCGGACTTCATCGTCGTCGACGGAGCCGAAGGCGGTACGGGGGCGGCCCCCCTGGAGTTCGTCGACATCGTCGGACTGCCGCTCGGCGAGGGGCTGATGACCGTCCACAACGCGCTCGTGGGCACCGGCCTGCGCGACCGCATCCGTGTCGGGGCCGCCGGCAAGGTCGCCACCGGCGGCGACCTCGTGAAGCGACTGCTCCAGGGGGCCGACTACACCAATGCCGCCCGCGCCATGATGTTCGCGGTCGGCTGCATACAGGCCCAGCGCTGCCACACCAACACCTGCCCGGTGGGCGTCGCCACCCAGAGCGAGCGGCGGGCCCGCGCCCTCGATGTCGGCGACAAGGCGCAGCGCGTCCGCCGGTACCAGGAAGCCACCGTCAAGAGCGCCCGCGAAATCATGGCCGCGATGGGTGTCGACGACCCCCAGGGCCTGCGCCCGCACATGCTGCTGCAGCGCGTCGACCCGCACACCGTCCGCTCCTACGCCGAACTCCACGAGTGGCTCTCGCCAGGACAGCTCCTGGCATCTCCGCCCGAATCGTGGGCAGCCGACTGGTCGGCGGCCGATCCCGACCGCTTCACCCACTGAACCCGCACCGGAGGTCCACATGGCACGCACCGTCGCCCGGGTCATCATCGACGCACTCCAGGAACTGGGCGTCGGGCACGTCTTCGGCGTCGTCGGGGACGCGCTGAACCCGCTGACCGAGGCCATCCGCACCACCGACGGCCTGGAGTGGGTCGGATGCCGGCACGAGGAGGCCGCGGCCTTCGCGGCGGGCGCCCGGGCTCAGCTCTCCGGCACCCTCGGGGTGTGCATGGGCACGGTCGGACCGGGCTCCGTGCACCTGCTCAACGGTCTGTACGACGCAGCCAAGAGCCGTGCACCCGTCCTCGCGATCTGCGGCCAGGTTCCCCTCGCCGAGATCGGCAGCGACTACTTCCAGGAGGTCGACAACGACCTGCTCTTCCGCGACGTGGCCGTTCACCGGGCCACCGTCACCTCCCCGGACCAGATGCCGCGCGCGCTCGAAACCGCCGTCCGGGCCGCCGTCACCCGCGGCGGGGTCGCCGTACTGACCGTTCCCGGCGACATCGGCGACCAGGAACTGCCCGAGGACCGGCCCGTACGCTTCGCGCTCGACCGTGCCGTCACCCGTCCCGACGACCCCTCCCTCGCCCGCGCCGCCGACCTGCTCAACGCCGCCTCCCGGGTGACCCTGCTGGTCGGCCAGGGAGCGCGCGGCGCCCGTGCCGATGTCCTGCGGGCCGCCGAAGCACTGGCCTCCCCCATGGTCCTGACGCTGAAGGCCAAGGAGGGCTTCGAGGGCGACAACCCCTTCCAGGTCGGGCAGACGGGCCTCATCGGCAACCCCGCGGCCGCCCACGCCTTCGACAGCGCCGACGCCCTGCTGATGCTGGGCACGGACTTCCCCTACCGCGACTGGTACCCGGAAGGCGCCAAGGTCGTCCAGGTGGACACCCGCGAGGAGCACCTGGGACGCCGCACGCCCGTGGACGTGGGTCTGGCCGGCGACGTCGGCGCCACACTGCAAGCGCTTCTCCCGCTCCTCAAGACAGGCCGGGACCGCACGCATCTGGACGACGCCGTCGACCGGTTCGCCGACTGGCAGGAGGGACAGCAGCGGCTGGCCGACCCGGCCCGGGAACACCGGCCGGTCGGGAAGCTGCGGGCAGCCCTGGACAACCGCGACCACGACATCCGACCCGAGGCGCTGGCCGCCGCCCTGGACGCCCACGCCGCCGACGACGCCGTCTTCACCTCCGACACCGGAATGGCCACCGTCTGGCTCTCCCGCTTCGTCACCATGCACGCGGACCGGCGCCTGCTCGGCTCCTACAACCTCGGCTCGATGGCCAACGCCATGCCCCAGGCCCTCGGCGCCCAGCTCTGGGCACCCGACCGCCAGGTCGTCGCCTTCTGCGGGGACGGCGGACTGAGCATGCTGCTCGGCGACCTGATGACCATCAAGACCTACCGGCTCCCCGTGAAGCTCGTGGTCTTCGACAACCGCCGCCTCGGCATGGTCAAACTGGAACAGGAACAGGTGGGGCTGCCCGAATTCGGCACCGAACTCGACAATCCCGACTTCGCGGCCGTCGCCACCGCCCTGGGCATCACCGGCATCCGCCTCACCGACCCCGCAGAACTCGACGAGACCGTACGCCGTGCCCTGGCGACCCCCGGGCCGGTCCTCCTGGACGTCCTGACCAACCCCGAAGAAGTCGCCGTCCCCGCCAAGCCCACCCTGGCCCAGGGCTGGGGCTTCGCCGTGGCCAAGGCCAAGGAGATCCTTCCTGGGCGGTAGCGGGCAGCAGCCCGGCCGGTTCGGCCCACCGCCTCCAGCAGGCATGCCCGGACATTCGGTTTATCCCGGTCAAGAGGGGCAGGTGCAGCGGAGGGCCGCCCCGGCCCGCTGGTGCAGGGCCGTGCGTAAGTGACCACCGCCCAGGGCGCACGGCCCTACGACACGGACCACTCGCTGACGGCGGGGGAGCGGGGGCACCCGACCCCCGTGTGCTGCTCCTGCCGACCGGGGCCTACCGGCACGGCAGCCCCTCGGCGGCCGGAACGGCGCCGACCGGCTGCTCGCGGCCGCGGCCGCCGCCGTCGACAGCTCCGCATCCGGCGCGGCCACCGCTTCCCGACCGCGGCCTGATCGGGTTTCCCCCACGGGTGCGCGGGCAGACGCCGCTGACAGCCGGAGCACCTTCGAAAGGCGGGAATCACCATGACGGACCTGTCTTCCCTCCACCACTCCGTCCAGCTCTCCGCCGGGGCGGCCGGCACGGGACTCCTGGCCGTGGGCATCGTGGTCGCCCTGCTCCTCATCGCGGCCGTCTGGTGGGGCATCCGGCGCCGCGCCGCAGAGCCGCCCCCGGGCGCACCTTCCCGGCCCACGGCCCGGCGGCCCCACCACGTCGAGGAACACCGCGAGCCCGACCCCCAGTCTTTCCCCGGTGGCGGCGAAAGACTGTCACCGCACGAGATGAAGGGTGACGGGAACCTCGGCTCCCGGCGTGAGGGCGGCGACCACCCCGAAGGGACGAACCGGTGATGACGAGCGCCGGCCGGAAGGAGACGACGGGCCGGCACATGGAGCAGGCCATTTTGAAGCTGCTGGAGCACCGCGGCCCCACCGCGACGATCTGCCCCTCCGACGCCGCGCGAGCGGTGTACGCGGGGGACGGCGACGGCTGGCGCGACCTCATGGAACCGGCCCGCCGCGCCGCCCGCCGGCTGGTCACGGCCGGCGAGGTCGAGATCACCCAGGGCGGCCGCACGGTCGACCCGGCCGCAGCGCGGGGTCCCATCCGCATACGGCGCGCCCGACGGGCGACGACTCCCGCCGACGGCGCGTCGGCGTAGGCGGGCCCGATGCGTCACCACGATCTCGTCGTCATCGGTGCCGGATCCGGTAACGCGGTCGTCGACGACTCGTTCGCGGACCTGGACGTGGCCATCGTCGAGGAGCGCTGGTTCGGCGGGACCTGCCTGAACGCCGGATGCATCCCGAGCAAGATGCTGGCCCACACCGCCCAAGTGGCCCGCACGGTCAGGGATGCCGGAACCTACGACGTGGACGCCGGGCCGGGCGGGGTGCGCTGGCGAGCCGTGCGCGACCGGGTCTTCCGGCGGCTGGACGCCGAACGGGAGAAGGGCCGCAGGGGCCGCGAGGGCCAGGACTTCATCACCGTGTACGAGGGCCGGGCCCGGTTCACGGGCCCCAGGACCCTCCGGATCGAGCGGTCCGACGGCGGCGCCCGCGACATAGGAGCCGCCCAGGTCGTCGTCGCCGCGGGAGGCCGCCCGCTGATCCCCCCGCCCGTAGCGGACTCGGGGCTGCCGTACGAAACCTCCGACACCGTCATGCGCCTCGACGACCCGCCCCGGCGCCTGGCGATCCTCGGCGGCGGCTACATCGCCGCGGAGCTGGCCGAGGTGTTCGCCGCTGCGGGCAGCTCCGTCACCGTCGTGGAGAAGGAGCGGCGCCTGCTCGGCCCGCAGGACGAGACGGTCTCCGAGCGGTTCACCGAGCTGGTCCGCTCCCGCTACGACCTCAGGCTCGGCCGGGAACTCATGCGGGTCGACGGCCGCCCGGGCGCGCTGCGGCTGACCCTCGACGACGGCTCGACGGCCGAGGCGGACCTGCTGCTCGTCGCGGTGGGCCGGGTTCCCAACAGCGACCGGCTGGATCTCGAAGCGGCCGGCGTCGCCACCCACGACGACGGCCGGGTGATCGTCGACCGCTGTCAGCGCACGAGCGCGGAAGGGGTCTTCGCCCTGGGGGACATCTGCTCGCCGGTGCCCCTCAAGCACGTCGCCAACCGTGAGGCGGAGGTCGTCGCACACAACCTCCGCCACCCGGACGAGCTGGTCACCTGCGACCACGAGCGGGTGCCGGCGGCGGTCTTCACCCAGCCGCAGATCGCCTCGGTGGGTCTCACCGAACAGGAGTGCCGCGACCGGGGACCGGACTACGCGGTGGGCACGGCCGCGTACGCCGACACCGCCTACGGCTGGGCCATGGAGGACACCACCGGCTTCTGCAAGGTGCTCGCCGAGCCGGACTCAGGCCGTCTCCTGGGCGCCCACCTCATGGGTGCCCAGGCCCCCGCTCTCATCCAGCCCCTCGTGCTGGCCGTGGCCCTCGGCATCGACGCCGCCACCCTCGCCGGTGCCCCGTACTGGATCCATCCCGCACTGACCGAGGTCGTGGAGAACGCACTCCTCGACCTGGACCTCGCCCCCCGCCGGTGAGCGTTTCGAGGGCTCCCCAGCGGTAAGGCGCACCATATGGTGCACATCGGATACACAATGATGACCGAGCAAGCCGGACCCAGGGAACTGGTCGGCCACGTGGTGGGGGCGGAACGGGCGGGATTCGACTTCTCCGTGATCTCCGACCACTCCTTCCCCTGGCTGGAGGCCCAAGGGCACGCCCCGTACGCGTGGAGCGTCCTGGGAGCCGCCGCGCAGGCCACCTCGCGGATCCCCCTCATGACCTACGTGACCTGCCCGACCTTCCGCTACCACCCCGCGGTGATCGCCCAGAAGGCCGCCACGATGCAGCTCCTGTCCGAGGGACGCTTCCGGCTGGGCCTCGGATCGGGCGAGAACCTCAACGAGCACATCGTCGGCGCGGGCTGGCCCGCCGCCCACGTCCGCCTCGACATGCTCGAAGAAGCCGTGGAGATCATCCGCTCGCTGTTCGCCGGAGGGTACGTCAGCCATCACGGCACCCACTTCGACGTCGAGAACGCCCGACTGTGGGACCTCCCCGACGACCCGCCCCCGATCGGCATCGCCGTGTCCGGAGACCGGTCCTGCGAGATCGCCGGCACGTACGGCGACCTGCTGATCGCCACCGAGCCGAAGCAGGAGCTGCTGACCGCGTTCGACGCGCACGGCGGCACGGGCAAACCGCGCGTGGGCCAGCTCCCGGTCTCCTACGACCCCGACCCCGACGCCGCGGTGGACCGGGCCCACCGGCAGTTCCGCTGGGCGCTCGGCGGCTGGAAGGTCAACGCGGAACTCCCCGGCCCCGCCGGGTTCGCCCAGGCCTCGCAGTACACCAGGCCCGAGGACGTCGCCGACGCCATCCCCTGCGGCGACGACGTGGAGGCCTTCGTCGACGCCGTACGCCCGTACGCCGACGCCGGATTCGACGAGGTCGCCCTGGTCCAGATCGGCGGTGACCAGCAGGAATCCTTCCTGGCCTGGTCCGAGGCCAAGCTGCTGCCGGCCCTGGCGGAGCTGTGACGGCCAAAGGGCCGAGCGCCGAGCAGACCAGGGCCGCCGGTGGGCTGTGTGGCCCAGCAAGACGGTCCGTTCGGTGCGTGCCGCTTGCGGGGTGGGGCAGGCGCACGGGAGCAGGGCACCGATGGAGTGCCCCACCCCGCATCAGGGAAGCGGCCGCGGCCGCACGCCGTGACCGCACAAGGTGCGGGCCCCACACACCAGGAGGTCGGACATGTCGCAGGTCAAGGAATCCATCGAGGTCAACGTCCCCGTTCGTACCGCGTACGACCAGTGGACGCAGTTCGAGTCGTTCCCGCAGTTCATGGACGGCGTGGAGAGGATCGAGCAGCGCACGGACACGCTCACGCACTGGGTGACGAAGATTTCCGGCGTGGAGCGGGAGTTCGACGCGGAGATCACCGAGCAGATCCCCGACACCAAGGTCGCCTGGGTCACCGTCGGCGGAGAGACCGAGCAGTCGGGCCTGGTGACCTTCCAGCCCATCGACCCTTCCCATACCCAGGTCACGCTCATGATGGACTTCGACCCGGAGGGGATGGCGGAGAACATCGGCGACAAGCTCGGCTTCGTCGATCGGCAGGTCAAGGGCGACCTCAAGCGCTTCAAGCACTTCATCGAGGACCGGGGCGCCGCCTCCGGCGGCTGGCGCGGTCAGGTCTGACACCGCGCACCGACGACGGGGTTCGGGGTACCGGCGACCGCCGGTACCCCGAACCCCTCACGCGCACCGGTCGGTTTCGCTCGCCGGCTCGAACGGTCGGCCGTGCGGCGTCAGAACGCGTACACCGGGTTCTCGTTCAGGGTCGAGGCCATCACGCACGTGTTGGAGAAGGTGTGCTTCCAGGCGACGCGCCTGCCGTGCAGTACGCCGTCCGCGGTGACCGTGACCGGGTCGAAGTACATGGGGCAGGCCCGCGACGTGTCCGGTGCCGCCAGCAGGCGGTTGAGTTCGCCGTCGGTGGCGTTGAGGGCGTCGCACGCGGCCCGCGGGGCGGGGTGGGTGCCCTCGGCGGTGTAGGCGCAGCTGAGGGTGGCCGCGCGTACGACGGTGTCCGTGTCCGCGTCCGTGGGCGCGCCGGAACCCTGGACGACGGTGAAGACCATCGCGGACGGGCCGTGCCCACCGGCGGGTTGAGCTTCCGCGAGCCCCGTGGTGCCTGCAATGCAGAGGAGACTGAGGGCGGATACGGCGATGACGTGGCGGCGCATGACAAGTTTCCCCTTCGAATCAAGGCTGGTTACGGTTCGGCGCCTGTGATCTGACGCTCAACTGAAGACGAGCCTGGCAGGTCCGAAGGAGAGTCGCCAACGGGTGGTCGATTTACGGACAGATCCTTCGCATATCGGATCGCCGGCGGGTGTTCGCCCAGCTGGCGAGGCACGTTTCCGGGCGTTCGCCCGGCTCAGGAGGCGGGGTGCGCCGTCGTCCGTGACACGCCCCTGCCTGGTGGAGGCGGTACGCGGTTCGCCGAAGCGGCTCACAGGGTGACGGGATGAGTGCGGTCGTGCGGTTGGGGGAGCCGGTTCCACGAAGGGCGCGAACGGCCGCGATCGACCATCCGCTGAGGTCGCCCTGACGTCCGGAAGGGCCGGGGAACTACTCCTCCCCGGCCGGGAGCCCGAGGAGGTGGTCGACGAAGCCCTTGTAGGCGTCGGCCTTCCGGTAGTCCGACCTGAGCTGCTCCTCCTTGCGCTGCAACTCGGAGGCGAGCCCGGTCTTCATCAGGAAGTCGCGCAGGTGCTGTCCGCCGATCCGGCGGCCGAGGTCCTTGGTGGCGGAGGCCCGGCCGCTGAAAGCCCCCATCCTGTCTTCCTGCTGCATGTTCTGCAGAGCTGCCGCCGCAGCCTTGAACTCGGGCTGACCCGGGCCCCGTGTACCCCGCTGGTCGTAGTCCCGGCTGACGGCGGCGATGCTCTCGATGTCCGGCGGCTTGACCCCGGCGCCCGCGTACAGCGATTGCCGGAACGCCTTGCTCTGCTCCATGCCGATGCTCTCGTACATGATGGTCTTGCCGGCCGACAGCGCCTGGAGGTGCTCTGGTTGCCGGTCGTCATCACGATCGGCTCGCTCGCCTTGATCAGCGTCAGCATGTCGTCGTGCGGGACCCGGTCGGTCGTGATCCAGTGCATCGTCTTGCCGGCGCCGCCGGTGTCATGGACCGTGACCGTCGGGGTCTGTTTCCGGGCGGACACCTCCACCAGCCGAACCTTGGCCACCCCGAGCCCCGCGAGGTCGCGTTTCACCGTGGCGTCGAGCTCCGGCATCTGCGTGGGCGAGGACGGGACGACGTGCACGTCGTTGTCGTTGCCGTTCTCGACCTCGGCCACGGTGAGCGCGAACCACATCGCGCTCTTGTCGGAGTAGGCGAAGTACAGCCGGGAAGTGGCTGCGGCGGCGCACTCCTTGGCCGCCCGCTCCTGGCCTTCCGGGAAGAGCGCGGTCAGGAGCTCCCTGGACTTCAGCGCCGGGAGTTCTCCAACCGGGCGGCCCGCTTGTTCTCCTCGCCCTCGATGCCGTCCTGGTGCTGTTCGTAGGCGCCCAGACCGGCGTCGAAGGTGATACCGACCTCTCCGGCACCGAGTCCGGTTGTGTAGCCGGTCCCGGGGGCGCCCGGCGGCAGCGGTTCCTTCTTGGAGTACTCGGTCGTCGAGGAGACGGTGCTGCCCCATGTGCCGACGCTCTTCTGGAAGTTCTTGGTGGCAGCCAGCTGCGGGGCGACGATCGCGTGGGTGGGAGCCTTGCCGGGGTCGAGTTGCGGAGCGGCGGGAGTGGCTCCGTCGAGCACCGTGAACGGGTGGCCGGAGTCCTCGAAGGCGCCCGGCTGCTTCTTGTGCAATGCCTCGGCGGTCAGCAGTGCGATGTCGTTCTTGTTCGCCTCGGTCCGCGGGAAGTTCTCGCGCAATGCGTCGGCGGTCTTGACGCCGAGCATCAGGTCGCCCTTGCCCTGGGCCTCATGGGTGAAGACCGCGATGGGTGCCCGGCCGGTCCACTCCAAGCAGCTGCAGAGCTGGTCGATGAGATGCGGCATGACCTGGGCCTTGTTGTTGAGCTTCACGGATCCGGCCATCTGCTGGAACACGGCGTCGTTCAACCGGCTTGCGGCCCGGCGCAGGCACCTGCGGGGAGCGGCCCGCTCCGTCTCCAGTTCGTAGCGGGCCTGCGCGGAGTTCGCCGCGAAGTCCTCCACCGAGACCTGCTCGGCGACCCCCGGCTTCCGCTCCTCGACCGGCGCCGGCGCCGGCGCCGGCGCAGTGGTGGTGTGGGGGTGGGTCTGGGTGTGCGGCGCCGTGGCCGGCGTCGCGGGGACCTGCTGCCGGGTGGCCGCGGAGCTCGGCTGCTGCTCGGCCCTGGTGAACCTGGTCGGTTTGGGGTGGGGAGCCGGTCGCGGGGGGCGGACCGGGGTGGTCGCGGCCGAAGTGGTGGACGCCGGGGCGGTGGACGCCGGAACGACCGCCGGAGCGGACGTGCTCCCGGCCTCCGATGTGGTGCCGCTCACCGTGGTGCTCGCCGTGGGCGTGTTCCTCGCCGTCCAACGGCGCGCCGACCTCGACCTCGTCTCGCTCGACGAGGACACCCCCCGGCTCCTCGGCCTGGACCCGGCGCGCGGCCGCCCGGCCTTCCTGCTCAGCGCCACCGCCGTGGCCGCCGCCGGCACGATCGGTTTCGTCGGCCTCGTGGCCCCCCACGCAGCCCGGGCCCTGGTGGGACGCCGCCACGTCAGGGTGGTCCCCGTCGCGGTACTCCTGGACGCCGTACTCGTCTGCACCGCGGACCTGGTGGGGCGGACCGTGATCGCCCCGACCCAGATCGGCGCCGGACTGATGACGGCCCTGATCGGTACGCCGTACTTCCTCCACCTCCTCGTCCGCAGCCGCAGCCGGTAGGGCTTCGTACAGCGGGATCCTCTCGGCCCCGACGTACCTCCGGCTCGGTCCTGCCGTACGCGGCCCTGCTCCAGCCGCGCTACCGACGCCGATCCGCAGAAGGCTGATCGGCGCTGTAGGCCTGGAGGAGCTGGTCGACGGGTGCGTGGTCGTCGGTGAGCAGTCGGGCATCGCCGATCCAGGAGGCGAGGTCGTCACCGGCGGTGATCCTCCAGCCGTTCTGCCGGGCATCCAGCGCCGCCTGGGTCGCGCGGAGGTCGACCGGCCGGTCGGAGGCGAGCACGACCAGGTTGCCTCCCTCGGAAGGGGCGGTCGGGTCGAGGCCGATGTCGGAGGGCTTGCCGACGACGGCGACGTGCTCGAAGGTCTTGCCGAGGGTGGCCACTTCGGCACGTGCGAAGGCCAGACCACCGTGATCGATGAGGTTGGCGACGTACAGGCCGTCTTCCTTGAGCACCCGCCGTACGTCGGTCATCGCTTCGACCGTGGTGAGGTGCCACGGCACGCTCACGCCCCCGAAGGCGTCGCCGACGACGAGGTCGCGACTTCCGGTCTCCAGCCGCCGCAGGCCGAGCCTGCCGTCCTCCACGCGTACGCCGATACCGCCTTCCGGCCCCAGGCCCAGTCGGTCGCGGTCGATGCGCACGACCCCGCCATCGATCTCGGACACGAGGCTCCGCGTCCCGGGCCGCGTCGCCGCGAGGTAGCGGGGGAAGGTGAGCCCGCCGCCGCCCAAGTGGTGGGCAGCCAGCGGCTCACCTTCGGGAAAGGCGGCATCGACCACCGACGCGATGGCGCGCACGTACGCGAACTGCAGGTGGGTCGGGTCGTCGACGTCGACGTAGGAGTGCCGCACGCCGTCCAGGACGAGCGTGCGGCCGCCGGCCCGATCGGGGTCGGTGACGACCCGCGCGCAGTGGTACCTCGTCTCCGTGTCGCAGCCGCCGGGCGCGACGGTGGTGGCGAGGCCGCCGGCCACGACCGCGAGTGCGAGGGCCGGGGTGCTGCTCCATCCGCGCGTTCGCCACTCCACCAGCGCCGAGCCGACCACCAGCAGGGTTCCGAGGCCGATCAGGATGCCGCTGACCGGCAACCGCGCGATGAGGACGAAGCCGGTGAGTACCGTTCCGACGATGGCCCCGACGGTGCCGACACCGGACAGCCGGCCGACAACTGTCCCGGTTTCGGCGAGGTCGGTGAGGCGCAGCTTCGTCACGATCGGCGTCACCGCGGAGAGCAGGGCGCCCGGCACGAGGATGGTCAGGGCCGCGATCAGCAGGAGAGCCACCGGTGCCCACTCCGCCGTGGTGCGCAGCACGGCAGGGGTGAGCGCCACGGCCGCTCCCGACACTCCGAGAGAGGGGCCGATGAGCCGGCGCGGATTGACCTGGTCGGCGAGGCGCCCACCCAGCCAGGAGCCGGCGGCGATCGCGGTGAGGGCGATGCCGATCACCATGGTGCTGGTCTCGAGCGTGAGGCCGAGGTAGGGAGCCAGTAGCCGCAGAGCGACGATCTCCACCACCAGGACCGCGGCCGACGATCCGAACACGAGCACGGCAGCGGTACGGGGACCCAGCCCGCGGTCGCGAGGCGTGCCCGCGGCGACAGGCGAGGAGGACGATCCGGTCACGGGCGACATCCTTGCACGTGGCACATCGACAGCAGGGCGAAAACCCTCAATGCGCAGCGTATCGGCGTGAAGCAGGCCGACGCCGACGCCGATCGAGGCCGATCGACGCCGCGGCCGATCGCGGCGCCTTCCCCGCCCACCGGACGCGCCGGCGGAGCTCATGCCCGCCTGGGGCCAACCACCGTTCCGCGCGGCCCTGCTTGTCGGAGTCCCCGGAGCGGCGCGCGTGGGCCAGCAGACGGACGCGCAGTGCTTCGGGCAGGCCGGCGACATCCCGCTTGTTTCCCCGTTCCCGCAGGACCGCTCGGTGCTCGGCCGGGGTTGCCCTCCGCGACGTCATCGTGTCCTGATCTCCGCCAGAGCTTGACGTTCCGCCTGCCGTTGCCCATTCGAGACGCGTTCGCAACACCTTCGTCGGCTCCAACTCGCCCTCCCGAACGTCACATTCGCAGACACCGATCGTCCGAAGGGGGACACCATGACGTTGCGCACGCACAGCCCCGACCGCGACCGCAACCGCCGCCCGGCGAGACCTGCCCTGCTCGCCGTGCTCGCCGCCGGGGCGGTGCTGCTCTCCGGGTGCAGCGCCTCCGACAGCGGCCACGACCGCAGCAGCGGCACCTCCCAGGAGGGCGGCCGGCGGACCCACGGCGGCAACCCCGCCCCGGGCCCCGCCCAGGGCTCGCCCGGCACCGCCGACAGGGCCGACGCAACGGCGGAGGGCGAGGACGACGGCCGCCGCACCGCGGCACCGCCCGCGGACTACCTCTCCACCTTCGCCCTCGACGTGGACACCGCGAGCTGGGGCTACGCCCGCCGGACCCTCGCCGACGGCAACCTCCCCGACCCCGCGACCGTCCGTCCGGAGGAGTTCGTCAACAGCTTCCGACAGGACTACCGGCAGCCTGACGGCAACGGCTTCTCCGTGACCGTCGACGGCGCCCGCACCGACGCCGCCGGCTGGTCCCTGATGCGCGTCGGACTCGCCACCCGGACCGGCCTCGGCCAGGACCGGCGCCCGCCCGCCGCCCTCACCTTCGTCGTCGACATCTCCGGTTCGATGGCCGAACCCGGCCGCCTGGACCTGGTCCGGAAGTCCCTGGACCTGATGACCGACCGGCTCCGCGGCGACGACTCGGTCGCCATCGTCGCCTTCAGCGAAAAGGCCGAGACCCGGCTCCCGATGACCCGCCTGGACGGCAACCGCAGGCGGGTGCACGATGTCGTCGACCGGCTGCGCCCCACCGACTCCACCAACGTCGAGGCCGGTGTCACCCGCGGCTACGACACCGCCGTCGAGGGCCGCCGGGCCGGCGCCACCAACCGCGTCGTCCTGCTGTCCGACGCCCTCGCCAACACCGGCACCACCTCCGCCGACGCCCTGCTGGAGCGGATCGACGGCGCCCGCCGCGACCACGGCATCACCCTCTTCGGGGTCGGCGTGGGCAGCGACTACAACGACTCGTTCATGGAGCGGCTGGTCGACAAGGGCGACGGGCACACCGTCTACGTCTCCGACGAGGAGGAGGCCCGCAGGGTCTTCTGCGACGAGCTGCCCGCACAGGTCGAACTGCGAGCCCGCGACGCCAAGGCGCAGGTCTCCTTCGACCCGCGCAACGTCGAACGGTTCCGGCTGATCGGATACGACAACCGGCGCGTGGCCGACGACTCCTTCCGCGACGACTCCGTGGACGGCGGCGAGGTCGGCCCGGGCCACACGGTGACCGCGCTGTACGCGGTGCGGCTGCGGCCGGGCGCGTCCGGACACGTGGCCACCGCAACCGTCCGGTGGCTCGACCCCGGCGGCAGGGCTCCGCACGAGGAGTCCGGCCGGGTGGAGGCCTCCGCGCTGACCGGCGGCAGCTGGGAGCAGGCCGCTCCCCGCTTCCAGGTCGCGGTCGCGGCGGCGTACCTGGCCTCCTCGCTGCGCGAGCGGGGAGGCGGCTGGGAGGCGGTTCCGGGCGCGGTCGGCCTGGGCAGGCTGTCGGAGGTGACCGCCCGGCTGGCCGAGCGGACCGAGGACCCCGAGGTCCGGCAGCTGTCCGAGGCGGTGCGGCAGGCCCGCCGACTGCTGGGCTGACCGGAGGCCCACCCCTGGCGGTCGGCGGCGGAGGGCCGGCGGCCGGGGGCGGGCGCCCGGTGTGGGTGCCCGGGCCTTCCCGATGGGGAACGGCCGTTGGGCAGACCTGCGGCGTGGGCAGCCGCTCCGGCTAAGAGATCACCGGATGGCTGCTCTGGAATGCATCGCCGCTCCTCCGCGGGCTTCACCGCCGCCGACCGAGGAGCGCGGCCTGCTGCTTCTTGAGTCGCGCGAAGCGAGTGGTGGCGTACTCCTTCAGTTCGGGCCCCGGGAACTGGATGACGGACTTGTATTCGCCGAACTCACCCGATGCCCAGCGCGCAGCGGTGACCTCGTAGCCGGCGACATGGGCGCACAGTACGAGCAGGACAGGCGGCACCTCCTCCTCGATGAGGAGGTCGGCCTTCGTGACGACCACATCGCGCATCTTCTGGATGTTGGGCAGGAAGACGGTCGTGGCCCAGATGCGCCACTCGGCGAGCTCCTCCTCGGTGGGGGGAACGTCGTGGTCGAAGGGGTGGACGCCATCAGGGCGGGCATACCGCTCGCAGAAGGCCTCGTGGGCACGGCTGTTGGCCTCCATGGCGAGGATGGTAGGGCCGCTTCCTTCAGATCATCTGATCGTTGGTCTGGTCGTGCCGTTGGCTGACGTGCGGTGGGCGCGGATTGAGCCGTCGCTCATCGACCGGGCGCCACCCCTGGGCGGCCGATGGCGGTGGGCGACCGGGCAGCCCATCCGCAGGCCGTTCCCCGATGCCATCATGACGGGTGTGGATTCCTCGGACGCAACGCTCAACGCCGACCTGGTGCAGGACCGTTGGCGTGCCCGGGAGGCTCCCTACGGGGACTTCATCATGTTCGGCGACGGATCGCTGTCGGTGATGAGCTTCATGAGATCCTCCCCCGCGGACCAGCTCCACGACATGCGGGACGATGTTCGCCTCGTGCGCCTACGCCGAAAGCCGGGCCTCGGCAGGTGAATCGTCGGCCCACGGGAGCATCGGCTGGGTCGCCCTGACCCGGGACGATGACCACCTCACCTTGGAATGGGTCGCGGTCTCCTGCTCGTCCAATCCGTTCGCCGAAGTCACCTTGGACGCGACCACGGTGACCGCCACCAGCACCCTGGGCCGCATCTGGTCCTTCCCCCGAAACGCCCCGCAGCACGTGAAGATCACCGAGGACCCGGCCTACCCCTGGACCTCGTGAGCTCAGGCGTTCAATCCTGCGGACTCGAGCACTCCGTCACATCCGTGCGATGGAGCGGCCTACTCGGGCGCACTGCTCGGCGCGGCCAACCCAATGAAACAACGGAACGTTGTTTCATTGGGTTGTGGAGTAGGATGGCGTCATGTCGGACGACACCGAGACCACCGCCCGCCGCCGGCCGGTCGCCCCAGCGGGCCGACCGCCCGTCGACGGAGCTCTCGCGGAGGGCCTGCAACGTGACGTCGCCTTCCTGGACGGGCTGTTGGCCGGCGCGGCCGGGAGCGGCGGAACGGAACAGCACCGCGCTTCGGACGAGGACGTCGCCGCTGCTCTGGGCCTGTTCGAGGACATGCGTACGGCACTCGACCGGCTGGAGGCACAGGTCGTCATCGAGGCCCGGCGCCGCGGGATGGAATGGCGGGAGATCGCCCGCCACCAGGGGATGAAGTCGTCCCAGGCCTCCTCCCAGCGCTATCAGCGCCTGGTGACCCGCCTCGAAGAGATCCGCCAGGGCATCCGGTAAGACCAGGCAGGAGACCCCTATCCATGAGCAGCCAGCCTTCCGACCCCCTCGCCGCGGTGGACGCCCTCCTTGCCGCCGTCGAGGCCGGTCACCTTCTCCCGGCCCCTGCGGAACGAGTCCGCCTCCGTGAAGCGGCCGGCCTGACCCAGGCCGCCGTTGCCCAGGCCCTCGGCGTACGCATCCCCAGCATCCAGGCCTGGGAGGAAGGACGCGCCGAGCCGAAACCCGAACGCCTCCAGGCCTATCGGCGCCTCCTCGAAGGCCTGGCCCAGCGCTTTCCGGCCCCGGCCCCTGCCCCCGCCTCACCGAAGCCGGCCGCCCCGCCGACCACGCCCAGCAGTCCGGCCGTTGCCGCGTCCGAGGCCGAGGTCCGTCCGACGGTGGCATCGCGGCGCCCCCTTCCGAGAAAGGCCGCCACGGCCGCCACTGCCGCGTCCGCCGATTCCCGGTTCCCGCACGGCCCGCTCGCCGTCCTGGACGGCGACGGCAGTGCGTACGGCGTCGACGGGATCGTGCTGGACTGCCCGGCCGCCACCATCACGGAGTTGGTGGAGTGGACGCTGAAGGAGTCCGGTCTCGGCGCTGCGCGCCTGAACCGCAACGGCAAGGACTCCGACCCGCTGATCGTGCTCACCGCCTCCGCCGCCGTGAAGCTCGGACTTCCGGAGCGGCTGGAGGGGCGCGAGGAGCGCCGCTCACTGCGGCTGGCGGACGACCACCCGGTCGTGAAGCAGATCGGAGCGGCGAAATGGCAGCTCACGCAGCGCGGCTTCGGCCCGTGGGCCCGGATCTACCGCAAGGCCGAAGGCAGGGCGCGGCAGTGCGTGCAGCTCGCGATCCTGTCCTGGGACGCCCTCGACACCCGTTCCTGGCCCGGCGTCGCCGCCATGGACCCCGCCGACATCGCCCGCGTCCTCGGCGTCTACGCCCAGCGGGTCCTCACCCCGCGCGGCTCCACCGCGGTGTCCGGGCTGGAGCTGATGACCGCCCTGCGCCCGCCCACCAGGGCCGTGCAGGACAACGGGACGTGGGTGTCGGGCCACAACCCCGGCAGCCTCGGTTCGGAGCCCATGGATCCGGCGCCGCCCGAGGCCATCGCCGAACACCCCGTCGTCGTGCGGTCCGGCTGGAGCGGGGGCTTCCTCAACGAGGAGGCCTATCAGTGGGTCCGCGACCCCGTTCTCCTCTCCGACGAGGAGTGCCTGCTCCCGTACGCGGTCGGCCTGGACCTGAACACCGCCTTCCTGGCGGCCGCGGCACGCCTGGTGGTGGGCCTGTCCGCCCCCGACCACTTCCACCGGCCGGTGTTCAACAAGAAGATCCCCGGCTCCTGGCTGGCCGACCTCTCCCACATCGAGCTCGACCCGCGCCTGCCGTCGCCGTTCACCCCGGACGGCACCCGGCCGACGGGACCTGCCTGGTACCAGACCCACACCCTCGCCTACGCCCAGGAACTCGGCCACGACGTCCGCCCCGTCGAGGCCTACCTGCGCCGGGAGACCGGCGCCTACCTCGACCCGTGGCACGACCGCCTCAAGACCGCGTACGTGGACACCCTCGCCGACCTCGGCGTCACCGCCGATCTCACCGACGCCGGATTCCTGGCGGCGATGGAGGTCCACCAACAGGCCGATCCGGCGATGGCCGCCGTCCTCGCGGCGATCAAGGCCACGGTCAAGGGCGGTATCGGCAAGCTCCGCGAACGCCCCCAGGGCCGCACCTATCGGGACGGCGACCCGTGGCCCGCCATGCAGCGCCCGACCTGGCGACCCGACATCCGCGCCGCCGTCATCTCCAAGGCCCGCGTCAACATGCACCGCAAGCTCACCAACATGGTGAAGCTGACCGGCCTGTTCCCCCTCGCGGTGCTCTCCGACTGCGTCGTCTATCCCAGCCCCGGTGCTTCCCCGCTGGACTTCCTGCCGTACGAGGCGTCCGGCAAGCCGCTGATGGGCGGCTTCCGCCTCGGCCCGACCCCGGGTCTGGCCAAGGTGGAAGGGGTGCAGGAGATGGCGTGGGCGGTCGACCTGATGGAGAAGGGCCTCAACCCCGCCCGCCACATCAAGGGCGGCGACGCCGTCCTCGACGACGGCGAATAGGGCCGGGGTTCAAGGCGAATAGAGCCGGCATTCAAGCTGCATGACCAGGAACCCTTGTTGAGGAGCTGAACCCGCTGTGGGAGAGATCGAGGACGCCATCATCCGTGCCGACCAGGAGGCCTTCACCAAACAGCCGCCCAAGACCCTCAAGGGCCGGATCAACTTCCTGCTGAAGCGGCTCAAGACGACCAAGGCCGTCGCTGCGGAACTCGGAGTCAGCCAGCGCTCGGTGGAGCGCTACCGCAAGGGGGACCGCAAGACCCCGCCCAGGCCCGTCGCGGACCGCATCGACACAGCCGTACGCGCCCGCTGGCAGCCCGTGGTACGCGGCCGCCGCCGCAAGGAGGCCGCCACCAGCACCGGCATCACGGTCGAGACCCGGGCCCGGTTCGGCTACACCGCGCCCGTCGGCACCACCGACGACGGCCGGGTGCGCCGCCTCACCGTCCACCTCCCCGCCGCCTACGCCCAGCGCCTCTTCGACGCCCGCGCCCAGGGCGCCGACGACCGCGAACTGCGGGCGATCGTCGCCGAGGGACTGCAGGAGATCTACTTCAAGGACGGCGGAACCCGAGCCGACGAGCTCCGGGTCGAGTTCACCGACATCGACTACTTCGACGTCTCCTTCTGACCCCCACTGCGGCGGCGCACCAGGACCCGGCGGGGCTGTCCGGCCTCACCCCCGGCCGGCGAACCGGTCGAGAGCCTCGAGCACATGGGCGCGGGTCGTGTCGCTGCCCAGATGGCGGTCGAGGAAGCGTTCCCACTGCTTGGGGAAGAAGCGGCCCGCACCGCGGTAGCGGCCGCGCTCGTCGAACAGGACGACCCGGTAGCGGTCCGGGTCGAAGTTCTGGCGTGCCCCGGGTCCGCATCCTGATCCTGGTCCGCCGTGGACGACGAGTGACGGCTTGTCGGCGGGGGCCCGGCAGAATGCGGAGGATGGACTATCTGGCGGCCTGGCTGGCCGAGAGCTGGTGGTATCCCCTGGGGGTCGCGGCGACGGCGCTGGGGGCGTCGGCCCGCATGCACTGGGCGGTGAGGCGGGCCCTTTCCCTGCCCGGCGGCCGCACCCAGCCGTTCGGCTTCGCCGAGGTGCTCGCCGTGGTGATCCCCATGCCGACCGCCCTCCCGCTGCTGTACGCGCCCGTGTTGTACGGCTGGATGGCAGGCACGCCGGTGGTCCTGGGCAGCGCGGGCACGGCCGTGGCGTGGGGGCTGGGAGCGGTCGCGGCAGCGGGCATGCTCGCCGCCGGAACCCGCACCCACAGCCGCAAGTGACGCCGGCCCCGGGCGGCCGACCCCGCTCCCGACCCCGTTCCCGGGTGGGGGAGTGGTCGACTGCCGGCTGCCGGGCACCGAAACGGAGATCAGGACCGGCTGCGCGGCATCCCGCGCGAGCCCGACGACATCTTCGGCCTTCACGTGCTCGGCCTGCCCACGGAGCTCCGCGCCCGCCGCTGCCCCTGGAACGCGGCCGCGCTGCGCCTGCTCGACGACCCTGCTCCGGATTTCGTTGCCGCCACCCGATCCCACCTGAGTGATCACGGCGGGTACGCATGACGGTTGGGAGGGAGGGCCGGAGGGGGAGGGGCCGCAAGGGGTGCTGGAGCCGTGGGCGGGTGCAGGGCCGCTTCGCTCCGCGGCGTGGGCCATCCATTGAGGTGTTCACGCTCCGTCGGGGCCGCCGAGCGGCGCGGTGAACCGCGGCCGCCAGCCGTCCTCCGCCAACACCACCAGCTGGACCGCCGCCGCACGGGTGCGCAGCGGCAACAGGTGCCCGACCGCGGCGCGGACACGGGCGGCGGCTGCCGGGTCGCCCGCACCCGTGGCGACCGTGACATGGGCGGCGGGCCGCGCCCCGAAGCGCCCCCCGTACGGCCGCAATCCGGACCACTGGCCGTGGAACGCATCGACGATCGGCTGGAGTTCCGGCACGGAGACGGCGACGAAGCCCGGCTCCGTCACGACGTGCTCCAGGAGCAGATCGGCCGCCGGGAAACTCGCCGCCAGGGAACGCACGTTCGTCTCGTCCTGAACCGTCAGCACCGATTCCGGTACGAACGGGTAGAGGAGCGAGACGTGTGCCGGCACCCCGTGACGCACCAGGGCCGGGTCGATGCGCCACGCCGCATCGAGGAGCGGGGCGGCGTCGGGCAGAACAATCACGACGGCGGTGGTCCCTGGATCAGGCATTCCGCCATCCTCGCAGGCCGACCGGGATCGGCCCGCCCCATGGCGGCCGAGACCGTGGACGAGCTGCTCATGGCAGGAAAGCTCGGGATCGCCGCGGACCTGGTCACGACGGTCGCCGGCGTCCTCGCCCTCCTCTTCGTCCGCAGGCTGACGGCGATGCAGAACACGATGGCGACCGAGGGCCCGTACGCGCGGGCCTGACGGCATCGCCGTGTGTGCCGGTGCCGGTGCCGGCGCGCAGGTGCAGCAGTTGGTGCCCTGGAGGCCGGGCGGTGGGGACCTTCGTGTGCCAGGCGCGGGTGGGCGTCCCCGCCCTCCTGCCTTCCCCTCACCCCTCTTTTCGTCCTCTTGACGATATGGGGGGCGTTCCTTTATCGTCGCACT
The DNA here is from genome assembly GCF_036170895.1 of Streptomyces erythrochromogenes. NCBI lineage: Bacteria > Bacillati > Actinomycetota > Actinomycetes > Kitasatosporales > Streptomycetaceae > Streptomyces > Streptomyces erythrochromogenes. The sequence continues at coordinate 7,821,947 of NZ_CP108036.1, forward strand.
GACGAAATGAAGGGGGGCCGTCATGGCCGACATCACCCGGCGCTTCGGCTGGCGTCATCTGCGCTCCGCGCCCACCACGCACATCCGCCACCACCGGCGCGGCCGACTCGTCCACGATGGGCGGGGGCTCAGTTTCTGGTACCGCTCGCTGTCGGCGGCGCTGTCCGAAGTCCCGGTCGACGACCGGGAACTGGCCATGGCGTTCCACGCCCGTACGTCCGACTTCCAGGACGTCGCCGTGCAGGCCACCGTCACCTACCGGATCAGCGACCCGGCCGAAGCCGCGGCCCGACTCGACTTCTCCGTCGACCCGGACACCGGGAGCTGGCGCGGGGCCCCCTTGGAGCAGATCGCCACGCTCCTCACCGAGACCGCTCAGCAGCACGCGCTGGACGTACTGGCCCGCACCCCGCTGGCCGTCGCCCTGGTGGACGGCGTCGCCTCCGTGCGGACGAACGTCGCCGCCGGCCTCGCCGCCGAGCCCAGGCTCCCGGCCACCGGCATCGACGTGGTGGCCGTGCGGGTCGTGGCGATCCGTCCCGAGGCCGAGGTGGAGCGCGCCCTGCGCACCCCGGCCCGCGAGCAGATCCAGCAGGAGGCGGACCGGGCCACCTACGAACGCCGGGCCGTCGCCGTCGAGCGCGAGCGCGCCATCGCCGAGAACGAGCTGGCCAGCCAGATCGAACTGGCCAGGCGCGAGGAGCAGCTGATCGACCAGCGCGGCACCAACGCCCGCCGCGAGGCCGAGGAGAAGGCGGCGGCCGACGGCATCCGGACCGAGACCGAGGCGGCCCGCAAGGTCCGCCTGGCCCGCGCGGACGCCGAGGCGGAGCGCGAGACGGGCGCGGCGCGCGCCGAGGCCCAGGCCGCCTGGCTGCGGGTGCACGGCGAGGTCGACCCGGGCACGTTGCACGCCCTGGCGGCGACCCGGCTGGCGGAGAACCTGCCGCGGATCGAGAGCATCACGCTCTCGCCCGACGTCCTCACCGGCCTCCTCGGCAGGCTCGGACGTCCGGAAGGCGGCTCGGGCGCGTGAGCCTCGCCCCGCGGGCGGTGCTCGTGCACCGCAGGACCGAGTACGAGGAACTGCTCGCCCGGCACGGGACGCACGGGCAGGCCGCGTTCTTCCTGTCCAGCCGGGGCCGGTCGATCGACGAGGTGCTCCGCCGCCACGAGCGCACGCAGCACGCACTGCGGGAAGTGGCGGCGGCGGTACCGCTCACCTGGCGCAGCTCCCGGGTGGAGCGGGCGGACCTGGACCGCTTCCTGTTCGCCCCGGAGGACGTGGTGGTCGTGGTCGGCCAGGACGGCCTGGTCGCCAACACCGCGAAGTATCTGGACGGACAGCCGGTGGTGGGCATCGACACCGACCCGGGGCGCAACCCGGGGATCCTGGTCCGTCACCGCTGCACCGACGCGGCCGCCCTGTTGCGTGCGGCGACCACTGCCGGGAGCGGGGCAGAGGAGCTGACCATGGTCGAGGCCGTCGCCGACGACACCCAGCGCCTCCTCGCCCTGAACGAGATCTACCTGGGCTCACCCGGTCACCAGACGGCCCGCTACCGCCTGGGTTCCGACGGCGACAAGGGCCCGGGCGAGGCACAGGCATCCTCCGGGGTGCTGGTGGGCACCGGAACGGGCGCCACCGGCTGGCTGCGTTCCCTGTGGCTGGAGCGCGGCAGCCGCGCCGAGCTGCCCGCGCCCTGCGAACGGCGGCTCCTGTGGTTCGTACGGGAGGCCTGGCCCTCTCCGACGTCCGGAACGACGAAGGTAGCGGGTGAGCTGGGGCGGGGGCAGGGGCTGCAGCTGACCGTGGAGTCGGACCGGATCGTGGTGTTCGGCGACGGGATGGAACGCGACGCCCTGGAGCTGACGTGGGGCCAGAGCGTACGGCTGGGCATCGCGGGGACGGCGCTGCGCCTGGTGACGTAGGCGCAGCGCCCCACCCGGCCCAGCGCGCCGCGACCCCGACGTTCCGCTCACCGGCGACTTTCCTACGGGTACCAGGCGGCGGGAGTGGCGGGCATGCCTGAACCGCCGTCGAGGGTGGGGCGTACCGCAAGGAGTTGGTCGACGCCCATGCGGCGTTCGGCGAAGGCCGGCGAGGCGCCGGCCAGGTAGAGGCGCCACACCCGACCGGTGGTCTCGCCGACGAGGTCTTCGACCTCGGACCAGCGGTCTTCGAGACGGGTGCGCCAGGCGTCGATGGTGGCCGCGTAGTGCTCGCGCAGGGATTCGACACTGCGGATCTCCAGTCCGGCGGCCTCCAGCATGTCGGTGGTGCGGCCGACGGGCCGCATGTGCATGTCGGGTGCGATGTACGACTCGATGAAGGGTCCTCCGCCGGGTGCGTCGGCGCCGCGTGACATCTGCTGGATCAGGAGCCGGCCCTCGGGGCGCAGTGCGTCGTGCAGCTTGGTGGCGAAGGCGGGGTACTCGGCGTCGCCGACGTGTTCGCCCATCTCGACGGCGCAGGCCGCGTCGTACCCTCCGCCGTCGATGTGGCGCCAGTGCCTCAGCTGGACCTCCACCTGTCCGGCCACGCCCTCGCGGACGGCCCGCTCGGCCACGAAGTCCCGCTGCTGCCGGGAGAGGGTGACCGCGGTGACGCGCACCTTGTGTTCCCGGGCGGCGTGCACGGCGAGGGAGCCCCAGCCGCACCCGACGTCCAGGAGCCGATCGCCGGCCCGCAGTCCGAGCTTGCGGCAGATCAGCTCCAGCTTGTCCCGCTGGGCCTCGGCCAGACCGTACGTTGCGTCGGCGGGCCGGGCCCAGTACGCGCACGAGTACGCCATCGACTCGTCGAGGAGCAGCGCGTAGAAGGCGTTGGACACGTCGTAGTGGTGGCTGATCGCGGCGCGGTCCCGGGAAGAGCTGTGCAGACGGCCGGTGAGCCGCGCGCGCCCGTCCGGCCGGCGTGGGGGCAAGGAGGCCGCGCCCAGTCCGACGGCGAGGGCTGCGGCCGCCGCCAGCCGGGCCGGACGCGGACGTACGACCCCCTGCTCACGCACGGCCCGGCCGGCCCGGGAGAGGGCGGTGGCGAGGTCGCCCTCCACGTCGAGGTCGCCGCTGACGTAGGCCTCGGCGAGGCCCAGCTCACCGGGCTGCCAGAGCAGGCGGCGCAGGGCGTCGGGGGAGCGCAGTACGACCAGGGGCGCGTCGGCGGGCCCGGCCTCAGCGCCGTCCCAGTCGCGCAGTCGTACGGGGAGGGGGCCGGTGAAGAAGTGACTCAACAGAGCGGCGAGACGTGTCGCCGCGGGCTTCATCGGCCGTCCCCTACAACGTCAACGTCGGCGACCGCCGTCTTCCGGTGTTCTGCCACAACCGCTCCCGCCACAACTGCTCCCGCCACTCGACACGCCGCTGGTGCGCGGCCGTTCCACCCGTACTTCGCAGTCGAAGGCCGGGCGGATTGCCGGTGACGGGTGACGGGTGACGGGTGACGGGTGGCGGGTCGGCGGGTCGGCGGGCCGGTGGCCGCCGCGCTGACGGGTTCAGACGGGCAGGGTGGCCAGTTGCGAGGCCAGGGCCGCCGCCGGTGGGAAGGTGGCGCCCACGGCCGTGACGTGTTTCCAGTGCAGGCGGCCACCCGCGTCGATGATGAACACCGAACGCCTCAGTCCGATCAGGGGCGCGGTGATTCCGAAGGACCGTGCCACGGCCCGGTCCGGGTCGGACAGGAGCGGCATCCGCAGCTGCCTGGCCCGGGCGAACCGCTCGTGGCTGTCGATGCCTTGGGCGCTGATCCCCCACACCACTGCCCCCGCGGACTGCAACTGCTCCAGTCCGTCGGAGTAGGAGCACAGCTGCGCGGTGCAGACGGGTGTGTCGTCGCCGGGGTAGAAGGCGAGGACCACGGGGTTTCCGCGCTGCTCGTGGAGGCTGTAGTCGCCGAGGTGAAAGGCCCCTCCGCTGAGTTGCCCGCCGGACAGGCGGAACTCGCCGGGGACGTCCCCGATCTTCGGGGTGCTGGGCATGCGCCCTCCTTCTGTGATTCGGCTGCAGGCACTGGTTGCCCGCAGAACGTGGTGGGTCGCTGCGGTTCCCGTCAGGCGGGCAGGGCCATCAGCAGCAGGGGATCGGTGGTGGGCCGGGAGGATCCTCCGGCGGGTTCGACGGTGAGGCCGACCGCGGTGGCGGTGGCCGCTCCGCCCTGGAGGGGGACGGTTCCGTCGCCGTTGTGGACGTCGGTGTGGTGCAGGTTCATGTGGTCACCCCCATGCAGTCGCGGAGCCGGATCAGCCCGTCGCGCATGCGTGTCCGATGGTCGGAAGCGGTGTGCGCAGGGCTTGGGCGACCTCACGGTAGGTCAGGCCGCGGTAGTAGGCCAGGGCGAGTGCCGGGCCCCCGGCCTGGGCCGGCCGTCCGGCCGGGGGCGGCGTGTCCATCGCATATGAGTCCTTCGTCCATTGCCGGTCCGGTGCAGGGCCAAGGGGTGGGTGTGAACGGTTCTTCGGAGCGGACGTTCGTGCGGATGGGAGGGCAACTCGTCACGCGGGCGGCCGCTCGTTTCCCCCACGCGAGTGAACCCGCCTCTCCGGACCGGCCGGAAGCCCGGGGACCGCGGAGGACCGGATGAGGGCAGGGCCTGGGACGTTCACCGGGACCCATTCGTTCGGGTGACGGGCCAATCCGCCCGATGGGTGCCGACGAATGCCGGGTGTGAGCAGCTTCCGCACCACACTCGCCCGGGCCGGCCTCGGGGCACTGTCGGGCCTGCTGGCCGGCTCCACCGCGCTGGCGGTGGCCCAGCTGACGGCCGCCCTGGTGCGGCCCGCGGCCGGACCGGTGACGGTGGTCGGGGGCGCGGTCATCGACCGCACCCCGGCGCCGGTGAAGGACTTCGCGATCCGCACGTTCGGAGAGAACGACAAGCTCGTCCTCCAACTCGGCATCCTCGTCCTGCTGAGCCTGTTCGCGACCGCCCTGGGCATCCTCGGCCTCCGGTACCGGCGGGCGGGGGCGGCCGGGGTGCTGGCGTTCGGGATCATCGGCGGGGCCGCCGCCCTGAGCCGGCCCGACAGCGGCGGAGCCGCGGACGTCCTGCCCTCGGCGGCGGGCGCGGTGGCAGGCGCTGCGGTGCTCTACCTCCTGGCGGGCAGAGCCGATCCCGCCGGCTCGCCGAACCGGGCCGACCGCAGCGGGGCCGGTTGGACCCGGCGGGGATTCCTCAACGCCGCTGCCGCCACCGCGGCCGCGGCGGCCACCGCCGGAGCGCTGGGACAGGTGCTGTCCGGGCAGCGGGGGCTGGGAGCCGTCACCTCCCGCAACGCCCTCCGCCTGCCCGCCCCGGCCTCTCCCGCTCCCGCGGTTCCGGCCGGCACCCGGCTGATGGTGGACGGCATCAGCCCTTTCACCACGCCCGTCCGGGACTTCTACCGCGTCGACACAGCACTCGCCGTCCCCATGGTCGACGCCGGCACCTGGCGGCTGCGCATCCACGGCAAGGGCGTCGGCAGGCCCCGTACCTACACCCTCGGCGAGCTCCTGGCACGCCCGCTCATCGAACGGGACATCACCCTGACCTGCGTCTCGAACGAGGTCGGCGGCCCCTACCTCGGCACCGCCCGCTGGCTCGGCGTACGGCTGGCCGACCTGCTGGCCGAGTGCGGGGTGGAACCGCCGTCGAAGGGCGGCGACGCCGATCAGCTGGTGGCCCGTTCCGTGGACGGCATGACGCTCGGATCGCCGGTCGAGGACGTCATGGACGGCCGCGACGCGATGCTCGCGGTCGGGATGAACGGCGAACCGCTCCCGTTCGACCACGGCTTCCCCGTCCGCATGCTCGTGCCGGGCCTGTACGGGTACGTGTCGGCGTGCAAGTGGATCACCGACATCGAGCTCACCACCTTCGACGCCTACGACCCGTACTGGGTGAAGCGGAAGTGGGCGCGCCGCGCACCGATCAAGACCCAGTCCCGCATCGACACCCCCAAGCCCTTCGCACGCCCCGCCGCCGGCACGGTCATGGTCGCCGGCGTCGCATGGGCCCAGGGCCGCGGCATCACCCGCGTCGAGGTCCGGATCGACGACGGCCCCTGGAAGGAGGCCGACCTGGCTGTCCAGGCGGGCGTCGACACCTGGCGGCAGTGGTCGTACCCGTGGCAGGCCACCCCCGGCGGACACACGATCACCGTCCGCGCCACCGACGGCACCGGCCAGGTCCAGACCGAACAGCGGGCGCGGACGACCCCCGACGGGGCGAGCGGCTGGCACGGCGTGTTCGTCACCGTCCCCTAGGGGGCACGCGATGCGGGCGCGGGCCGACCGGCTCAGCCTGCCGTGGCGCGAGTACGCCAACACATCGCCCACCATCCGCGGCGGCGCCGAAGCGCTGCTTACGCAGTCCCCCGAACACCTCACACAGCGGGCCCCATTCACCGGGTGCCCGGCCGGCCGCACCTCCTTCCACCGCCTCACGGCGGTGACGACACCGGACGGCACGCTCTGGCAGTACGAGGTAGCTGTCCCTGGTGAATCGTCGGGGTGGGTGGTGCTTGATGCCGGTGCCGCCCACGACTCGGCCGCCCAGAAAGCGTGTCATCCACCGGGGTTGCCGTGGGGGAGGGCGAGGATGATGTCTGCGGCGCGGGCGATGACCTGGGCGCGGGTGGTGCCGGGGTGGTCGGCGGCGAGGAAGTGGCTGCCGACGGCCGTGCAGAACGCGAGCAGGGCGCGGGCCTCGACCTCGTCAGGGTCGTCGCAGAAGGTGCTGATCGCGTCGCGCGCCAGCTGAAAGCGCTGGTTGTCCACGCGGCGCAGGCGGGCGGCGATGGTGCGGTCGCGGCGGGCCCAGTCGCGGATGGCCAGGTCGATGGGGAGCAGGCGGTCGCTGGAGAAGGTGAGCTGTCCGGCCAGGCGGACCTTGTCCCGCGGGTTGTCGCACTCCCGCTCGATCTGGTCGATGACGTCGTCGACGCTCTCGCGCTCCCAGGTGTCCAGCATCCCGGCCATCAGTGCGTCGCGGTCGGCGAAGTAGCCGTAGAAGCCGCCCTTGGTCACCCCCAGCGCCTTGGCGAGCGCCTCGATCCGCACCGCGTCCACACCGCCCGCGGCCAGCGCCCGCAGCCCCTCCTCGATCCACTGCTCCCGCGGTGTGCGCAATGCGCCCATCTGTGGCCCACCTCACGCTGCAATCCCTGTTGTACGGACCCGTATAACCAGTCTAGTCTCGCGTTGTACGGCATCGTATAACCCGAGAGGGGACATGGCATGTCATTCGGTTTCGTTGCCTTCCACTACCCGGCCCCCGAGCACGTTGAGGAGTTCGTCGCCGAGTGCCACCAGGTCGCCGAGGCGATGCGGCGGCAGCCCGGCTTCGTGTCCGTAGGGGTCTGGGTCACCCCGGACGGCGACGCCGTCGTCACCACCGGCGCGTTCGAATCCGAGGAGGCCTTCCGGGCGACGGCCGACCTCGCCCGCGAGATGGGCGCGACGCCCGACGGCTTGAGCGACCTGGAGATCAGGCCCCGTGAGGTCCACTTCCTTGTGTCGCGGTAGGGGGGCGAGAAAAGGGACCAGTGCTTGACTTCGCCGCATCCGCCGAGAGCACGCCCTGAGATCGGCAGTGCGGGCCTGTTTGACGAACTCGGCGGTTCCGGGCTCGTTGACCGTGTCGATCCTGACGTTGGCCGAGGCCCCGACCTGCCCGGTGGCGGCGCCGCTCCTGACGTCGACCCTCACCTTGTGGGTCACGACCCTCTTGCCGCCCTTGGGCAGTTGCACGCCGCCCTCTAGGACGACCGTGCCGGCGATGCCCCGCTTGCCGTGCTGGTACGTGAGTTTGCTGTCCTCGCGACGTTGAGCCGGACGTCGTCCGCTCCATCGCCGCGCCGTTGACCCCGGTCGTCGCGATGCCCTGCCCCTCCAGGTCGAGCGCGCGTTCCAGGTCGAGTGTCAGGCCGGGGCCCGTCAGCGGGCTCTCGCTCGGCGCGGCGGCCAGGGTGCGTGCCGCCGGGGCGGCGACGGGCGCGGCGTTCACGACGGCGTAGGCCGGCCCGGCCGGCGGGGCGAGCGCCACAGCGTCGACGGTCGGCGCCGCGGCCGGTCGTGGAGACGGCTGGGGCGGAGGTCCTGTGGCATGGCAGAACCTTTTACGCGCGAACGACGGGATGACTTCAAGTGGTCATTCGAATCGCTGTCGGCGGCGATCGCTGGCTGCTGTCTACTCGCCTGAGTCCCGGATGCTGCGCCCTTCCCGCTTGACCGTGCCGCTGCACCAGGTGTGTCAACTTCGCGGGTGGTGGATTCACTCTTGTCGGGGATGGCCGCCAAGGCGCAACGGGGACTTTCGGCCATGACGGGGCGGGCGGGAGAGGGGTGGGAGGCCTGCGTGGTGCCTGCGGTGGCCTTGGCCTCGTCCGTGACGGTGTGGGGGGAGTGGTCCCGTGGGCGGATTCCGCAAACGTGCTTCGCGGGATTGGCCAAACCCCTCCGTTCGTCACTTTACGTGTTCGGTCGAATGCGGTGCGCTACGGGATGTTCGGCTCCGCCACGGCACGCACTGTGCGGCCGGCCGGCGGCGCATTCCAGAAGCGTCCCGAGGGGAAAGAACCATGACCACACCTCCCGCTGCTCCGCTCCGCGTAGCCCTGGCCAACGGCAGCTTCGAACAGCCTGCCGTGACCGATGTCGAAATCCTGCCGGACGCCTCACAGACGCAGGCGGCCAAGCGGGTCCCGGGCTGGCTCACCACTGCCTCCGACCGCAGGATCGAGCTGTGGCATTCGGGCTTCAACGGTGTACCGGCGGCCGACGGTGCCCAGTTCGCCGAGCTCAACGCCAATGAGGTGTCCACGCTCTACCAGGACCTGCCGACCACCCCCGGTACGAAGCTGTACTGGCGGCTGTACCACCGCGGGCGCCAGGGGGACGACACCATGGCACTGGACATCGGCGCTCCGGGCTCCGCGGTGGAGCAGAGGCGCTTCACCGACGGCAACACCGCCTGGGGCTACTACACCGGCACCTACACCGTCCCGGCAGGCCAGACGCTGACGCGCTTCGCCTTCCGTTCCATCTCGGCTGCCGGAGGCAACCGGAGCGTCGGCAACTTCCTGGACGGCATCTTCTTCGGCACCGCTCCCTACGTGGTGCTCGCCAAGACCGCCATTCCCGCGGGGCCGCTGGAGGTGGGCGACGTCGTCACGTACCGCATCACCGCGAAGAACGAAGGCGGCGGCGGGGCCGAGAACCTCATCGTGAGCGACGTGATCCCGCAGGACACGACGTACCTGCCCGGCTCCCTGCGCATCGTCGACGGCCCGAACGCCGGAGCGAAGAGCGACGCGCAAGGAGACGACCAGGCGTACTACGACGCCCAGGCGGACAAGGTCGTCTTCCATCTCGGCAACGGTGCTTCCGCCGTGGAAGGGGGCAGCCTGCCCAACACCGAGACCCTGCCGGCAGGTACCACGGTGGAGTACCGGGCCGTCATCGACCGGTCCGGCGCCGGCAAGCAGATCAGCAACACCGCAACCGCCTCCTACGAGAACCGGCTCGGTGACACGCCGGAGCCCCTGACGTCCACCTCCAACGAGCAGGTCACACAGGTCAAGCCGGCCGCCGACCTGACCGTGGCGAAGGCAGCCGACGCCACCACCGTCACCGTCGGCCAGACGGTGACCTACCGCATCACCGTCCACAACACCGGCCCCAACGACGCCACCGGCGTCACCGCCACCGACCAGCTCCCCGACGGCCTCACCTTCCTCTCCGCCGATGGCCCCGGAAGCTACGCCCCGGCCACCGGGCAGTGGACCGTGGGAGACCTGCCCGAGGGCGCCACCGCCACCCTCGTGCTGCGAGCGAAGGCCACCAAAGCCGGCCTGATCGGCAACACCGCCACCGCCACCGGCAACGAAAAGGACCCCGACACCACCAACAACACCGACACCGTCAGCGTCTGCGTCGAACCGGCCCCCTCCTGCTGCGACCCCTGCGCCGGCCAGGAATAGCCCCCAATCATCGCCACGAGGACCACCTGCCGACACCTACTCCCGGCCCAGCCCTGCGGAAGGACGCGGCCGGGGGTAGGGCCCCGGGGCCCTACCGCTACCGTCCGCCGTCGGCGACCGCATGAGCTTTGGCGGCCGGTCCCGCGACGGGACGCGTGGTATCCGCCAGGCCCGCGGCACACCTCCTGCTCGTCCCCCGTGTGCGCGTGGCCGAGTTCGGGTCCCCAGCAGCCGTGCCGGTACTCCCACAACTGCTCCCCTCGCGGGCCGACGGCCCGGACCGCGCGCTGGCCCGAGAAGACCGCGAACACGGCGTCCGGGCTCACCGAGTGAACGCCGCGGTCCCACCCGGCCAGGAGAGCGGGAAGACCGCGGTCGGCGCCCGCTCCCCCGAGAAGACCTCGTACAGGTCGTAGACCTCCAGCTCGTGCCCGTTCTGGAGAAGGGCACGGCGCGACGCGTCTGCGCGGCTCTCGAAGGCAAAGCCGTTGACCAGTGCAGCCCCGCCCGGCAGCTCCATCGAATCGCTCAGTTGTGCGGTGATCGACATGGGGTGAAAACCCCACTGACAGCCGATGCGTGGGCGGGAGCGGTGTACCGGACGCGATCGCCGGCCTCAGGGCCAGGCACCCGCGAAGTCGATCTCCTCGGCCCACTCCGGGTGGTCTATCAGCGGATTGCGGTTGCCTTGCATCTCGGCTATCGCCGCGTTGCGGTGCTGCTCGTAGACGCCCACCGGATGCTCTCTGTGCCAGTTCAGCAGCATCTCGAGGCCGGTCAGCTGGAGTTCGCGCGCTTCGTCGCCGATCCTGCCGGGGTAGCGGAGCAAGAAGTAGAGCGTCGCCCTGGCGACCGGCCCCTTGCCCGCCGAGGGCTCGAACTTTCCCGGATCCCGGCGCCCGCAGGCGTGCCGAATGGCCTCGTCGAAGTCCGGGAAGTCGAAGTAGGGGATGTTTCCGCGGAAGCTGTTGCACGTCGACTCGCAGGCGAAGAGATGGTGCAGGTCTCCACGCATCGGCTCCTTCTTCGCGAACCAGGACTGGGGCACGACGTGTTCGCAGTTGAAGGGCAGCGACGCCTCCAGGAGGTCGAGCTCGGCTTCGACGGCCTCCCGGCCGGGTGCGCTCTCGTGGAGCATGAACTCCTGCCAGCGTCCGATGCGGGCGGCCTCCACCGCCGCGTCGGCCTCCATGAGTTCCTGTGGAGTGAAGCCCTTGTCCGAGTAGATGCCGTGGAGCTTCTCGTCGGGGTGCAGGTCCACCCACGGGTAGAGCAGGCGCATCGGCTTGTACGCCGGCCGGCGCTCGTGCGTGGATTCCAGGTGCTCGGTGAGCGCGAGGCGCAGGCTTGTGGGATTGCCGACGTGAAGGCCCGCGTAGTAGGCGTCGCGTGCCATCAGGTCCGCGGCCTCGTCGTAGTAGGGGCGGGCCTGGAAGGCCGCGAGGTTGACCATGGCGGCTGCCAGGTCCCGCTCGGCGGGCGACTGGCCGTCGATACGTCCGATCCCGGTCGGCAGTCCCACGTACGAGGGGGCAGTAGCACGGTGCACCGGTCCTGCACCCGGCGATTCGGCCAGAGGCTGCAGGGCATCGGCATCGGCATCGGCGCCGGCGTCGAGGCTGACGCTGATGTGCAGGGGGATGTTCCAGCTGACCGATCCTGTCGCGGCGTGCTGCTCACCGGTCCCGCTGCCGCTCCTGCTCCCGTCCATCGTTACGCCCTTCGGCGCGGCGCCGTTCATGCGGTCCGTCAGAACCGTCGGCGGCGACACTTCCACGGGATGGAGGGAAGAGCCGGCCGCGAACAGCTCCGCGCGGAGCGCTGCGGCGGCGCCGGACAGCGGGAACTGCTGGATCACGCCGAGGATGCGGCTGACCCGCACGCCCTCGTTGGCCTTCCAGTCCACCCGGTGCTCTCCCATGCCCGGATGCCAGCGCGTTCCGTCGACGGCCAGTACGTTGCCGTCGCGGTCCTTGCGGGGAGCACCTGCGTGGTGCAGTGCCACGACCTCCCACTGGTCGTTGAACACCGGAGCGCCCGAGGAGCCGCGCGCCGTGTCGGCCGAGTAGTGCACGAAGTCGTCCAGCACGTCCACGATCTGGTTGTCCCGGAGGGCAAGTTGCTTGGGCTCGCCGTTCGGGTGCTGGATGATGTTGACGAGTTCCCCGATCACGGCCTTGCCCTGAGCTTCCTTGAGCGGCAGTCTCCCGAAGGCCGCCAGCGGCTGACCGTCGCGGGAGCGGCCGGAGACAGCCACCACGGTGAAGTCGAGGTCACGGTGGGTGATGAAGAAGCTCTGCGGATCGAGCTGGAACACGACCGGAACGAGCGGCTGGCCGTCCAAGCCCGCCTGGAAGTTGAACTCGATCACTCCGGCGGCCGCTTCCTCGGCGGAGCCCAGCACGTGGTTGTTCGTCATCAGCAGCGAGGGGGACACCAGGAAGCCGGTTCCGTGGTGGGACGATCCGGGACTCCGGACGGTTATCCGGCCGATCGAGCGGGCGGCGAGGAAGCCGCCTTCGAGGTAGTCGATTCCGATGAGATCGTTGCGGCCCATGAACCGTTCAAGCATCAACAGGTCGGTGCTGACCAGCTCGCGGTCCAGGTCCAGGCTGGTACCGGTCGTGGCGGTCGCCGGTGTCCGCTCGATCGCTGTGGCCATCGCCCAGTCGACGCCGAGACGGTTCAGCCTGCTGTTGACCCGTTCCCGGGTGTCGGCATAGAGGATGCCGTGCTGCTCGAGGGCCTCCCGATGACCGTCGCGTTCTCCGGTACGGCTTGCGTAGCGCCGACCGGCATCCTCCATCTGCTCCAGGAAACCCTTGTCGGCTTGTGACAACTGCTCCACTGTCATTTCGGCTCGCCTCCTCGGCGGCGCTCTTCATGATCAGATGTCGGAGTTCCTCCCCTCATTTCAGTATGGGCACGGGGCGTGAGCGCCGCTCAGCCGAACAGACGGGCGTTCCGGAGTGGTTGCTGCGTCAATCTCTCGCCACGGTCGGATCGAGGACAGGCCCCGCGTACCCAGCCAGGCTCCTCCCCTCCCCTCCGGTACCGCGAGAGGTGGATCCGGGTCAGCAGGCCGTGGAGCCGGCCGGCGCCCCGGGTCGCTTCGCCGGCCGGGTCGTCGTCGAGCCGAGGGGCATCTCCAGCTCCGCGATCGTCTCGTCCTCGCGTCGCCCTCAGCGTGGGCGGCATCGCGCGGGCGCGCCGCACCGCCGGGCCGGGACATCGCACGTGTCGGCGTGTGCCGTAGGCCGTCGATCGTTGGCGAAGGGCGGGCGTGAGGGGAATGTCGAACCCGACACGGGCGGCTGCAACGTCGGGGGGGTCCTGTTGCCCGGTTGGGCTTACCGGCCACGAGCCTTTCCGGTGGCCCCACTGTCATGCTCAGCCGACCGGAGGGGCACCCGGCCGAGTCGGCGAGCTCGAACTCATGCCCGCCGAGCATGTGGAGTAGCGCGTGCGCCGAGTGGTGGAGGACCGGCTTGCCGGGGTGCGGGCGCTGGTGAAGCATCAGATTAAGGGACGTGCCGCCTGCGCATCGTGATGCCGGGATTCGCGGCGCGTCGTCCTTCTGCCTGCCTGCTCGACTTCATGAGGAGTGGCCATGGAAGACAGCCCGCTGACCCGACGACGGCTGTTGTGGGGTGCTGCCGGCGCGGCGGGCACTGCTCTGGCCGCTGTCGGGCTGCCCCAGCTGATGAGACCCGAGGAGAAGGTGAAACCTGCGCTGCCGGGCCCCGGGCACAAGGTCCCCGTCGCCGCAGGGCCGCCTGCGACACTGCGAACGGACCCCTCGGTGGACTACGCCCCCGCCGTCTGGGTCGAAGCCTCCGAGTCCAACTACACGGTCTCCGACCGTCCCGAGGCGTATCCCATCGAATACGTCGTCATTCATCTGACAACGGACATCTTGCCGGTCATGTTCGCCAAGTTCAAGGACGCCGCCGAGAGGGTGTCCGCGCACTACATGATCAGCGCAACCGGCACGCGAATCGCCCAGTGCGTGCGCGAGCGCGACGTGGCCTGGCACTCCGGCAGCGTCTGGTACAACTACCGGAGCATCGGCATCGAGCACGAGGGCTGGACCGATCAGCCGGTCTACACCGACAAGATGTACGAGACGTCCGCGGTGCTCACGGCCACGATCTGCGCGAAGTACGACGTGCCGGTCGACCGGGACCACATTCTGGGCCACGTGGAGGTCCCGCTGTCCACTCACGACGACCCCGGGACCGTGTGGGACTGGGACAAGTACATGAATCTCGTCGGGACCGCGCGCCGGCGCATCAGGACCTGACACCGCGTCGACCCCGTCACGAGGGCTTCCCGTCGCCGTAGAGCCACGAGTCCCAGATCGAGTCGAGGTCCCGGCCGGCCCTGGCCTCCACGTACGAGGTGAAGTCCCGCGTGGAGGCGTGGCCGTGGCGGTGGCTCTGGGTCCAGCCCCGTACCAGGGCACGGAAGCCCTCGTCGCCCACGGCCTGGCGGATCTTGTGGATCACCATCGCGCCCCGCACGTACACCGGCTGGCCGGAGATGTCCGAAGCGCTCGGCGGCTCGGCAGGCGGGAAGTCCCACTCGTCGTCGTCCGCGGCCTTGGCGTGGTTGCGGTCGAAGTGGTCCTGGGCGCTGGCCCCACCGTGGTCTTCGGTCCACAGCCACTCCGCATAGGTCGCGAAGCCCTCGTTGAGCCACATGTCCCGCCAGGTTCGCGGGGTGACGGAGTTGCCGAACCACTGGTGGGCCATTTCGTGCACCACGTTGGTGGTGTGGAAGATGCCGGCCGGAATGGTCGGCCTGGTCTGGGTCTCCAGGGCGTAGGGCACATCGGCCGCCTGATCGACGATCACCCCGGCGGTGGAGAAGGGGTAGGGGCCGAACCTCCCCTCGGCCCATTCCATGATCTCGGGGAACCGGCCGAGGACCGCTCCGTCCTCGTCCACGCCCGCGGTCGTGTCCATGGCCGACACGACCGGGATGCCCGACCGGGTCCGGGAGGTCCTGATGTCGTAGCTGCCGATGGCCACGGTCGCCACGTGGCTGGCCATGGGCTCGGCCTGGTGCCAGTGGAAGGTGGCGCGGTCGCCGTTGGTGTGCTGGGCGCGAAGCCGCCCGTTGGAGATCGCCTGCACCCCCTTGGGGACCGTGACGGTGATGTCGTACGAGGCCTTGTCCGAGGGGTGATGGTTGCCCGGGAACCAGGACATCGAGCCCGTCGGCTCACCGAATGCCACCGCTCCGTTGTCCGTCCTCAACCAGCCTTCGCGCCAGCCGTGGTCATGGGTGATCGACTCCGGCGTGCCCGCGTAGTGCACGACGCTGCGGAAGGCGGCGCCCTTCCTGAGATGGTCGCGCGGCTGCAGGGTCAGCTCCTGACCGTCCTGCCGGACCTGCGCCTCGCGGCCGTCGACGGTGGCGCTCTGCACCTGCATGCCGAGGAGGTCGAGATTGAAGGCGCTGAGGTCCGCAGTGGCCTTCGCCGTGATCTCCGCAGTGCCCTTGAGGCGACCGCTGCCGGGGTCGTAGGCCAGGGTCAGGGCGTAGTGGGTGACGTCGTAGCCGCCGTTGCCGAGCTCCGGGAAGTACGGGTCACGGGCGCCCGCGGCGCCGGGGTGCCCGCCCCGGAACGGCGCCCCATGCGCCTTCGGCCGAGCGGTGTCCGCGCCCGTGCGGGCGCCCGCCCCACCGCGGCCGTCGGACTCCGAGCACGCGGGGAGGGTGGCGAGCAGGCCCGCGACCGCGAAGGCGGCCAGACGTCCGGAAGTCTTCACGCAGCCGATCATGACCCAGGCTCCGAGCGCCCCGACCTCGCCACGCCGTGCCCATGGCCCCTCCGGCGGGCACGGCCACGTTCCGTCAGGCCGGGCAGGTCTGCGGCAGCGATGCCCGGCCCCCGGTCGGCCACGGCCACGGTCGCGCCGCGGACCATGACGTGCACCTCCGCGCGGGCGGCGGCGGGCGCGGTGCCGGGGTGCGGCCGTGGCGCAGCGCGTTGTCGAGGAGGTTGCGGACGGCGATGCGGACGAGCGCAGGGTCCGCGGGGACGACGGAAGCGTCGAGGGAGGTGGTCACCACGTGCGGGCCGGCCGCCAGTTCCTCGCAGGCCTGCTCGGCCAGCTGGTCGAGCCGCAGTGGGACCTCGGCCCGCACCGTGGCGTCGCGCTCCATCGCGGTGCGGGCGAGCGCGGCCGGCCGGGCCCCGCCCTTGGCGGGGTCGGCCGGTCCCGGGGAGGTGAAGACCAGGCGCAGCGTGTCGCCGGGCGCAGCGTGCAGCACCCGTACGCGGGGGTGCCGCGGGTGTTTTCGTCGTCGTGGAGGCCGTCGAGTTGGAGGCTGTCGTCCGTGGAGTAGATCAGTGAGGTGCTCACGGCGGCGCGCCAGGAGCGTCCGTCGGTGCGGATCACCATCCAGGACAGCGCGCTGACATAGGCCAGGGTGATGAGGGTGTAGGCGAGGGCCAGCCGGAGCCCGCGCAGCCGTCGGTGGGCCGGCGAGCGCCGACGGCCGGCCCGCGATCATCTCGGCGCCGAACTTCTCGGCCTGGGCCTGCACGTTGACCATGAGGTCCGGGCCGTCGATTCCGTCGGGGAACCCGGGGAAGTGCGCGGGCGGTGTAGAGGGCGGCGGCTCATCCGGCGGGGCCGGAGCCCATGACGATGACGTCGTGGACGTCGTCGGTGGGGGCGTCTCGGTCACGGCAGGTGCTTCAGGCCTTCGACTTGGCGTCGATCTCGGTGATCAGGCCCTCGATGAGGCCCTTGATCTCGTCGCGGATGGGGCGGACGGCCTCGACGCCCTGGCCGGCCGGGTCTTCGAGCTGCCAGTCGAGGTAGGTCTTGCCGGGGAAGTACGGGCAGGCGTCCCCGCAGCCCATGGTGATGATGTAGTCGGACGCCTGGACGACTTCTTCGGTGAGCGGCTTGAGGTAGGCGTCGGCCAGGTCCACGCCTGCCTCGGCGAGGGCGTCGAGCCGTTCGGCCGGCACGACCGGGTGCGGGCCGACCCGGGCGTGCTCGGTGAGACGCGTGTGGGAGTCGGCGAGCACGTCCAGCACGGTTTCCGGCGCGAAGCGGCCGGCGAATCGGTTGGCGAGGCGGGCGGTCTCGGCGGCCGGGCGTTCGTCCGGCAGGAGGGGCGAGGAGGGCGTGGGCATGGCGATCCCGTTCAAAGGATCCAATTAGGTCAGTGCAGGCTGGTGTCAGCCCCAACTGATGTGACAGTATCAGTCCATGATGACGTCAGTCGACACTGATCTGATGCGGATTCTGGCCGACCCTCTCAGGCTTCGGATCGTGGCTCTGCTCGCCCGCGAGACGCTCTGCACCACCCACCTGGTGGAGGAGACGGGCGCGAAGCAGACGAACCTCTCCAACCACATGAGGGTGCGGGAAGCGGGGGTCGTGGAGACGGAGCCGTGCGGCCGGTACATCTACTACCGCCTGCGCCCGGAGGTCATCGAAGCCCTCGCCGGCCACTTCTCCGACCTCGCTCAGACCGCGCGGGCCACCGCAGAAGCGGATCTCAAGCGGGCCTGCTCATGACCCGCTTCCTGCCTCACCTGCCCGAGAGGAACCTGCCTTGACCGCCACCGAGCCCGCCGCGAGCGACGTCACGGCCGCCGATATGGCGCCGCAGCCCGCGCCCGGCGCGACTACGCCCCGTACCCCGTTGATCGCCCGCGCGGCCGCCGAGCTGGTCGGCACCGCCGCCCTGGTCGCGGTCGTGGTCGGCTCCGGCATCCAGGCCACCGACGTCACCGACGACGTCGCGCTGCAGCTGCTGGCCAACTCGACCGCCACCGTCTTCGGGCTCGGCGTACTGATCGTCCTCCTCGGCCCGGTCTCCGGTGCCCATTTCAACCCGGCCGTCACGCTGGCGGAGTGGTGGACCGCCCGCCGCGGCGGTGCCGGCGTCACCGCCCGCGAGCTCGCCGTGTACGTGCCGTCGCAGATCGCCGGCGCGATCGCGGGCGCGATCCTCGCGGACGCGATGTTCGGCGAACCGCTGGTGAAGTGGTCCACTCACGACCGCTCCGCCGGGAACCTCCTCCTCGGCGAGGTCGTGGCGACCGCGGGTCTGATCCTGCTGGTCTTCGGTCTGGCCCGCACCGACCGGCTCCGTTTCGCGCCCGTCGCCGTCGCCTCGTACATCGGCGCCGCCTACTGGTTCACCTCCTCCACCTCCTTCGCCAACCCGGCCGTCACCATCGGCCGCGCCTTCACCGACACTTTCGCGGGCATCGCCCCGGCCTCGGTGCCCGGCTTCATCGGCATGCAGCTGATCGGCGCCGCAGTGGGCCTGGCTCTGGTGGCGGTCATCTTCATGCGCGGCCAGACCGACTCCGGGACGCCTGCGGCATGACGCAGCGCACGGACGTGGTGGTGATCGGCGGCGGCCAGTCCGGGCTCGCCGCCGGCTACCACCTGCGCCGCCTGGGCATCGAGCACGTCATTCTGGACGCCGAGGCGGCACCCGGCGGGGCCTGGCAGCACACCTGGGACTCCCCGTGCCTGTTCTCCCCGGCCCAGTACTCCTCCCTGCCCGGGCGGCTCATGCCCTCCCGGCCGGGCGAGCTCTACCCCGACGCTGCCCACGTCGTGGGCTACCTCACCGACTACGAGAAGCGGTACGAACTGCCCGTACACCACGGCACGCGGGTGCAGAGCGTGCACCGCGACGGGCCCCGCCTGCGGGTCGAGACTGACTCCGGATCCTGGACCGCGCGAGCGGCCATCAGCGCCACCGGCACCTGGACCCGCCCCTTCCTGCCCGCCGTCCCCGGCCGGCGCGACCGCCAGGGCCGCCAGCTGCACACCGTGCAGTACCGCAGACCGTCCGAGTTCGCCGGGCAGAGCGTGGTTGTCGTCGGCGGGGGCAACTCCGGCGCGCAGATCGCCGCCGACCTTGCCCACAACGGAGCCGACCTGACCTGGGTCAACCGGCGCGCGCCCCGCTATCTCGCCGACGACATCGACGGCCGCGCCCTCTTCGACGCGGCGACCGCCCGCCGCCGGGCCCTCGACGAAGGCCGCACCGACACCGGCGGCGTCGCCTCCCTCGGCGACATCGTCGCCGTCCCGCGCGTACGCGCCGCCCGCGACGCCGGACTCCTCACCGCCGCCCGATGTTCACCCGCCTCACGCCGACCGGGGTCGAGCGGGCCGACGGCACCCGCCAGGCCGCGGACGCGGTCATCTGCGCCACCGGCTTCAGGCCCGCCCTCGCACACCTCGCCGGCCTGGGCCTGCGCGGCACCCGAGGCCGCATCGCCACCGTCGGCACCCGCGCGGCCGAAGACCCGCGGCTGCACCTCCTCGGCTACGGCGACTGGACCGGCCCGGCCTCCGCCACCCTGATCGGCGTGGGCCGCACCGCTCGCGAAGCCGCCCGCGAGATCGCCTCCCTGCTCGCCTGATCCTGCCCTGCCGTCAGCGCCTCGTGCTGGGCACGTTCGAGCAGGCCGTCGGCGTGGCTGTGCGGATTGCGGAGGGCTGCGAAGGAGCCCTCGGCGACAGCCGCAGCGCCGCGGTGGATGCTGCGGTAGGTGTCGCTGCGGTCGTCCTGCATCAGCCGTAGGCGGCTGCGTCTCGGCGTTGGCAGGACACGGTGCAGAATCTGCTCGACCACCTGGGCGCCGGCCAGGATGTCCTTCTGGTCCCCGCGGTTGGACATGCGGGAGGTGCCGACGGTCATCCCTGGAGGGTTCGGCGGGTGGTAGAGCGTGGTCAGCTCCAGGAACCGGGCCGGCTCCCCGCGGGCTCATGCGATGGCTGCGAGGGGAACGGCCATGGCCGAATCCTGGACCTGTGCCGATCGGTCGGGAACCAGGATTCCCAGATCGGTTCACACAACCACGGTGCTGCGGCGCTCCAACAGGATCACGTCCCGCCACGTGCCGTGGTGGCGGCCGACGCGTTCGCGGGTGCCGATGACGCGGAAGCCCGCGCGCTGGTGGAGGGCGAGGCTGGCGGTGTTCTCGGGGAAGATCCCGGACTGGACGGTCCAGATGCCCGCGGTCTCGGTCGAGGCGATCAGGGCGTCCAGCAGGGCGCGGGCGACGCCGCGGCCGCGGGCGTCGGGGTGGACGTATACGGAGTGCTCGACCACGCCCGCGTACGCGCACCGGTCGGAGACCGCGCTCGCCGCGACCCAGCCCGACACCCGGCCGTCCTCGTCGAGGGCGACGAAGCGGTGGCCGGGCAGCTTGGCCTTGTCGAACGCGGCCCAGTCGGGGGCCTGCGTCTCGAAGGTGGC
The DNA here is from genome assembly GCF_036170895.1 of Streptomyces erythrochromogenes. Taxonomy (NCBI): domain Bacteria; kingdom Bacillati; phylum Actinomycetota; class Actinomycetes; order Kitasatosporales; family Streptomycetaceae; genus Streptomyces; species Streptomyces erythrochromogenes. The sequence continues at coordinate 7,842,163 of NZ_CP108036.1, forward strand.
GTTGCCCTCGTCGATCCCCGACTGGTAGATGTGCAGCACCTGCTCGGCGTGCTCGGGCAGCAGTTCCTCGATCCGCACGCCGGTCACGCCGGTCACGCCGTCTTCCCGGCGCCGGCCAGCAGGGCGCCCATGGCGGCGAGCACGGACGGCTCGACCCGGTAGTACACCCACGTCCCGCGGCGCTCGGAGGACAGCAGCCCGGCCTCCTTCAGCTTCTTCAGATGGTGGGAGACGGTGGGCTGGGAGACTCCGACGTCGGAGATGTCGCACACGCACGCCTCCCCGCCCTCGTGGGAGGCGACGGCGGAGAACAGGCGCAGGCGCACGGGGTCACCGAGGGCCTTGAACATCTTCGCGGCGACCTCGGCCTCCTCGGCCGACATCGGGCGCTCGTTCAGCGGCGGGCAGCAGGCCGCGACGGCGTCGGGCTCCAGCAGCGGCAGAACCTTCACATTCGACATACGTCTATGTTGACACACGTCGAACTAAGAAGGCAGGGGATCCGGCACGGGCCAGATGGGCGCCCGGACGGCGGGCCGCCCGGGCGGCACCGCGGCCGACCCCGCGCAGCGTGTTGGAGGACAGGCCGTGCTGCCGCTCCGGCCCGACGGACGCCGGGCCCGGACGGGCCGGGGAGGCGCCGCCGCGGTGGCGGGCGCGCCCGGCCGGGTCGAGGGTGCCGTCGAGTCCGGCAAGGTGGGGCAGATGGGGTCGGTAGCCGGTGGCGAGGATCAGCGCGTCCAGCCGCTCCATGGTGCCGTCGGCCACGTGACCCGGTCGTCGGTGAGCCGCTTGAACATCGGGCGCCGGTCGGGACGCCGGCGGTGAGGGCGGCGCGGTAGCGGCCGTCGTCCGGGACCGGCGGGGCGGGCGGAGTCCTCAGGAGCCGTTCGAGCGGGGCGGTGTCCAGGCCGGTGCAGGACCTGGCCGGCGAAGGTCTCCAGGCCCGGCTGGCCCGGCTGGCCCGGCAGGTCAGGGCGGTGCGGGCGGCCGAAGCTGCCCGAGGCGGCGGCCGCCCGCGCCCACAGTTGCCCGCCGCCCTCCAGGTCGACCGTGGACCCGGCGACGTCGGGCCGGACCGCTGTCACGCGCCGGCCCGCGCGGATGCCGGCCTGCAGGCGGGCGGCGTAGGCGGTCGGATGGGCGACGGCCTCCTCCCGGGTCCGACGCCTCCAGCGCCACCGGCTTCAGCCCTGCCCTGACCAGCGCATGCGCTGCAGCCGCCCCCGACTGCCCGCCCCCGATGGCGACGGCTTCCGCGTGGTCCGCGGCAACTCCTAATAATTAGATGAACGTCTATGTTGACGTCTGTCGATACAAGTGCCATGCTGATCACGCAAGCCATAGACAAACTTCGAAACACAAGGGAGTCCTCATGAACGAGCCGGTCAACCCCACCAGCCCGAACCGCGCCGCGATGACGGGCTCCTGTTGCGGCACCGCCCCCGCACCCGCCGAGGTGGCGCCCGCCCAGTCCTCACCCTGCTGCGGCACCAGCGAGGACGCCGCAACCGCCGGAGCCTGCTGCGCCCCGCAGGCCAAGAGCGAAGCCGTCGCCGCCGGCGCCGGCTGCTGCTGACCCACTGAAGCCCCCGCCCACCCGCCCGCCTGCACGAAGACCCGGAGACATGCCAATGAGCGAGACCACCACCGAGCTGCCCGTCGTCGTCATCGGGGCCGGCCCCGCCGGACTCGCCGCCGCCGCCCACCTCCTCGACCGCGACATCACGCCCCTCGTCCTGGAAGCCGGACCGCTCGCCGGGGCCGCCGTGCGCGAGTGGGCTCACGTACGGCTGTTCTCCCGCTGGGGCGAACTCGTCGACCCGGCCGCCGAGAAGCTCCTGGCCCCGACCGGCTGGACCAAGCCCGCCGAGGGCACCTACCCCTCCGGCGGGGACTGGGCCGAGCGCTACCTCCAGCCGCTGGCCGACGTGCTCGGCGAGCAGGTCCGCTACGGGGCGCGCGTCACCGGCGTCTCCCGCACCGGCCGCGACCGCATCGTCGACGCCGACCGCGACACCCAGCCCTTCGTCGTCCACTACGTGAACGCAGGCGGCCGCGAGCAGCGGGTCCTGGCCCGCGCCGTCATCGATGCCTCCGGCACCTGGTCCACCCCCAGCCCCGCAGGCGGCAGCGGACTCGCCGCCCTCGGCGAGAAGGCCGCCGCGGACCGCATCACCTACCGGGTCCCGGACCTGAAGGACCCCGCGGTCCGCGCCCGCTACGCCGGGAAGCGGACCGCGGTCATCGGCTCCGGCGCCTCCGCCTTCACCGCCCTCGCCTACCTCGCCGATCTCGCCACGTCCGACGACGGCACCGGCACGCACGCCACGTGGATCCTGCGCCGAGGGATCTCCGGCTCCACCTTCGGCGGCGGCGAGGCCGACCAGCTCCCCGCCCGCGGCGCCCTCGGCCTGGCGGCCAAGGCCGCGGTCGACGGCGGCCACGCCGACGCGGTCACCGGTTTCCGCACCGACGCCGTCGAACGCGACGGTGACGGCCGCCTGGTCCTCGTCGGGGAGGACGGCCGCCGCCTCGACCCCGTCGACGAGGTCATCGTCCTGACCGGCTTCCGCCCCGACCTGACCTTCCTGGACGAGCTCCGCCTCGGCCTGGACGAGCGCCTCCAGGCCCCGACCGCGCTCGCCCCGCTGATCGACCCCAACCAGCACTCCTGCGGCACCGTCTACCCGCACGGCGTGAACGAGCTCTCCCACCCCGAGAAGGACGTCTACCTCGTCGGCATGAAGTCCTACGGCCGCGCCCCCACCTTCCTCGCGATGACCGGCTACGAGCAGGTCCGCTCCATCGCCGCCCACCTCGCTGGCGACCAGGAAGCCGCCGAGCGCGTCGAACTCACCCTCCCCGAAACCGGCGTGTGCGGCGGCGCGGGCCTCTTCGACGAGCCCGCCGCCGCGGAGGAGACCGGTGGCGGGTGCTGCGCGGCCCCGGCCTCCCTCACCATCGGCGCCGCTCCCGCTTCCTCCGGCGGCTGCTGAGGTGGGCGGCCTTCAAAGCGGCGTGGCCGCGACCGGGACGGGGGTCCGGTCGCGGCCACGCGCCGTCCTGCCCGCCCTCTGCCTCACCCAGATCACCAGCTGGGGCATCGTCTACTACGCCTTCCTCGTCCTCAACCCGGCCATCACCGCCGACACCGGCTGGAGCGCGGGCGCGACCACCGCGGCGTTCTCCGCCGCCCTCGTCGTTTCCGCCGGCGCCGGGATCCACGTCGGCCGCGTCCTGGACCACCGCGGCCCCCGCACGGTCATGACCGCCGGCTCCGTCCTGGGTTCGCTGAGCCTGCTGGTGATAGCCGCGGCCCCCAACCTGGCCGTCTTCGTCGCCGGTTGGCTCCTCGCCGGAGCGGCGATGGCCGCCATCCTCTACCAGCCCGCCTTCGCCGCCCTCACCCGCTGGTGGGGCCCCGACCACATCCGCGCGCTCACGATCGTCACCCTCGCCGGCGGACTCGCCTCCACCGTCTTCGCACCCCTGACCGCGGTCCTCGCCGACCACATGTCCTGGCGCGCAACCTACGTAGTACTCGCCGGCGTCCTCGCGGCCCTGACCGTCCCCGCCCACGCGATCGCGCTGAAGGCCCCGTGGCCGCCGGCCCCGCCGAGCCCGCCGCACGTCACCGGCGGCCACGAAGGCGTGGTGCGCAGCCGGGCGTTCTGGATGCTGGCCGTCACCTTCACCCTGTCCGCGTTCGCGATGTATGCCGTCGTCATCGGCCTCGTCCCCCTGCTGATCGAACGCGGCTACACCACCACCCAAGCCGCATGGGCTCTCGGCCTCGGCGGCGCCGGCCAGACCCTCGGCCGCACCCTGTACGGCGCCCTCGCCAGCCAGCTCGGCGTCACCGCCCGCACCGTCACCCTGATCGCCCTCGGCGCCCTCACCACCGCAGCCCTCGCCGCCGTGGCCGGCCCGTACGCCCTGCTCGTCGCGGTTTCCGTCCTCGCCGGGGTGATCCGCGGCAACCTCACCCTCCTCCAGGCCACCGCCGTCACCGACCGCTGGGGCACCACCCACTACGGCCGACTCTCCGGCCTCCTCGGCGCACCCGCACACGCCGCAGCCGCCCTTGCCCCCTTCGCCGGCGCGGTCCTTGCCGGACCCCTCGGCGGCTACCCCGCACTCTTCGCACTGCTCGCCGCGCTGTCGGTCACCGCTGCTGCCACAGCATGGGGGACTCGTCCGGACACCGGCCCGAGAGGATGACCTCCAGGGTTCCTCGGCCTCGGCCGCAGGGACATCCGTCTCGTCGTCGAGCACGTGCCCGGCCCGTCCAGTGGGCGGCCGCAGGGATCGAGCCATGGCCGTCGGCCGCCCTTACTGACACGCATCGCGGGCGAGGGAGGGCACGGTGCCTCGGGGCCGGTGTCCTTGCCAGAACGCGGCGGCAGAGCCTGCGGCGTCCGGTGGGCTTGTCGGGGTACGGGAGCTGCTCCCAGTTGTCGGGGTGCCGCCCGATCAGCGGGCCGTCCGCGTAGTCGATGGTCGCGGTCATGTCGGGCTTGGCGAGGGCTTGGCGGGGCTTGGCCGAGGTAGACCGGGTCCGGGTCGCCCCGGGGGCCGGTGAGTTCTTCGAGGGGGCCTTCCCGATACGCGGGCCGGACGATCTCCACGAGCGCGCTGTCCAGGGGCCGACGAGGGGCTGTGACCGCCTTGCCGTCGCCTCGGTCATGGGGCGCCACTGGCCGTCGGGGGTGATTGCACCGGGCTCGTAGGCGGTCTCCTCGTGGCGGTGGTCAGGTGGCCGCGCGGGAACGCCGTCGCACGTTAACCGAGTTGCGTCGCTCCAGCCGTAGAGCCGTCCGAGACCCCATTTGCCCAAGAGCCCCTGGGCCCGCAGCGGGCTGGACGGTGCGAGGCTGAAGGTTGCCGAAATCGTCGCGGTCCATGAGGTCCGGGTCTTGTCGGTGCGATGCCCGGTGGCGGAGTGGCCCGTCCCGTGGGAGTCGGCCGGCTACGGGATGCTTGATGTTGGTGAACCCACCCGCCGATTCTTGCCAGGGTTTGGGATCTACCCGCTCGTGAGCTGCGATGGCTCAATCCTGGCCCTCGCCGGGCGGCCCACCGGCACCGGCACCGGCACCGGCGCCTGGGCCCGTGCCCTCTGGGCCGATCCCGCACAGCCCGCAGATGTCCGAGTGCCTGCCGCACTGGCCTGGCTCCGCCTCGTGGCCGATCCCGTCCCGGACGAACTGCGGAGGCTCGCCCTGCTGCTGACGGATGACCTGGCAGCTTCCCTCAACGACGTGCCGTGGATCGCCCATGTCGGCGAGAGACGGTGCTGCGCGCCGCGGCAGTACTCGCCCCCGGGGGAGGGCTGCTGCTCCGCCTGGTCCGCACACCGGCCGACCGGCGCCGGGGAACTTCCCCCTGGACGATGTCCGCGAGGTCCCGGCGCAGCCACCTCGCGAACAGGCCCTGGCCGACCGGGTCTCCACTTCGGTCCGGGAGCGGGCCCGGACACGAGGAACGGGCGCGCCCGGACCAGGACCGGGCATGGACTTGCGACCGCGATCGTTTCCGTGGAATGGAGCGGAGCAGCGGTGACGCCCCCGTTCAGGCTCGTGCACTTCCGTCCGACAGCGCCACGGCTCGATCACGAGGGGCATTCCGAGAACGCCGTCTGGTTCTGCAGGGACCACGTCCGCCACACCGAGGGCAAGGCCCACATGAGCGCCGTCCTGGCCGTGGTCCACATACGGGCGGCGGTCCGGCGCGCGGGGCCGAACCCCTGGCCACTCACCAGCATCCCGTGAGCACTGCGTCTGGTCATGCGCCGGGAGCGGCATCAGCGCTGCCAGCCTCGGGGCGGAGGGAGCGTTCCCCGCGGAGCTGCTCGGCGACTTCGTGCGCCCGTCCCGGGTGGTAGACCGTCACCGTGTCCCTCGCAGCGCCCCGTGGCGTGTACCGGTAGTTGCGGATGCCGTGGCGGTCGGCCAGTTCGTCCACTGCACTGACGGGCACCTGCCACAGGGCAGCAAGCGCCGACGGTGTCCACCACTCGTCCGGGCAGCAGAAGTTCTGGTCGATTTCCTTCTGGTACTCGACCACCGCTCGATCTGAGCCGAGTCGGCTGGTCAGCCAGGCGAGCAGGCCCTCCGTGTCGGCCAGGCACACCGGGGCGCGGAAGGCCGGCTCGCAGGCAATCTCTCCTCCGCGTCCCGTGTGCAGCACGACTTTGATCGACTTTCGTTGCCCCAGTCTGAACCGCTCGACCACGACGATGCGCTCCAGATCGGCCGCGGCGACGGTCGACGACCGCAGGAAACGGGCGATCACGAGGTGCGTCGCGCTGTCGTGCGGGCGGAACTCGATCCACCGGACCATCGTGGCCGGCACCACCCACATCAAGCCCACGATGAGCCCGACCACGGCCAGGACCGTCAGCCCGAGGATGATCCAGAAGAGGGCCCAGGCGACTGCGGACTGCGTGAGCAGGACGACGACCAGGAACGCCAGAAGGAGGGGGGCCGCGATCCACAACGGGATCAGGACGCTCGAACCGAGCGCGACACCCAGCTCGCGCAGGCGACTTGGTACGAACACCAGCCGCGCACCAGCTGCTGTCGCCGACACAACTCCCGTCGGCGGGTCCGGGTCACGAGTGGCCATGGGACGAATATAGGCACCGGCGGCGCAACGGGTAAGGGTGCGGACAGCGCGTCAGTTCCCGCCGGTCGGACCGTGCAGTTGTCGCCGGTATCCGGCGTCCGGGCTCGCGACGGTGGGGTCGTGGCCGTCCGGCCTGCAGGCTCCTTGCCCGGCAATCGCTTCTCAGAACGGCGCGGCACTGCGGCTGCCCACCCCTGGCCGGGAGCGGCCGGCCTCAGAGAACCGCCCGTCGAGCAGCCCCCACTTGCGCGTGCTCACGCTCCTGGATTCGCTCGGCGAGAGCGTCGCCGCGATCGTCCTCGGCAGGCGCGGGGACGTACTCGCGCGGCACCGCACCGGACATGCGCTCTTAGCCGAGCACGTCTCCCATGACCTGCCGCAGGATCTGCGACGGCGCAGCCCCCCACCGTCGGAGCCGTGAGCGTGGACAACCAGGGCAGCAGAGCGGCACGGGGTGTCAGGCGATGGTGCCGCCACCGTCGACGTAGACCGTGGAGCCCGTGGTGTAGGGGTTGTCGGCGAGGAAGAGAACCGCGGCGGCGACGTCCGCCGGGGTCCCGACGCGGCCCACGGGAAGACGGCCCGCCGCCGCCTCGTACATGGCGTCACGTGCGTCCGCCGCGAGGCCGTCCCACAGGGGCGTGCGCAGGAGGCCGGGCGAGACGGCGTTGACGCGGAGCGGGGCGTACTCCAGGGCCAGGCCGCGGGCCAGGGCCTCCATGGAGGCGTTGATGGCGCTCTGCAGGGCGGAGGCCTTCGAGGGACGCTGCGATAGGTAGCCGGCGATCAGGGTCAGCGAGCCCTGCGGGTCGATCGTGACCGAGCGGGCGATGCGGTACGCGCCCCAGAACTTGCTGTCCATGGCGGCGTACGCGTCGGCCAGCGGGAGCGCGTCGACGCGGCCCATGGGCGTCTCGGCGGCGGACACGACGACGTGGTCGAAGGTGCCCGCGGCCCGGGCGAACTCCTCGACCTCGGTGTCGGAGCGGATGTCGAGGGGCGTGGCCGTGGACGTGCCGGCGAGGGCGGAGAGTTCGGCGAGGGCGGCCTGGAGCTTGTGGGGCGAGCGGGAGACGATGACGGTCTCGGCGCCGCGCTCGGCGAACCCCCGGGCGGTGGCGAGGCCGACACCGGAGGTGCCGCCGACGATCAGGGCGCGCCGGCCCGCGTAGCTGTTCATGGTGTGCGTCTCCTGGGGTGTGGTGCGGAAGGGTGGTGGAGGAGTCAGGCGTGTTCCGAGCGCGCCCGGGCGTAGGAGGCGCGGTCCAGTTCGGTGACCTGGACGGAGACATCGCAGGTGGTCTCGCTCATCGTCCGGGCGAAGGCCCGGGTGAGGACGGCGAGCGCGGCTTCGGCGATGGCGGCCCTGGTCTCGGGCGGCTTGCCGGCGAAGGTCCGCACGTCGAGGTTGACGAAGGACTGTTCGCGGCTGCCGTCACCGACGGCGTAGGTGTCCTGGCGGACCGCACGGCTCTTGAAGTCCTGGGGGCGGAAGCCTCCCGCGGTCGTGAGCACGGCGTGGACCTCCGCGAGGACGGTGGCGGGGTCGAAGGAGTCGCGGACGTTGCCCGAGTACTCCAGGACGAGGTGTGGCACGGTGGGCCTTTCGGTTCGGGTTGGGGGAGCCGCAGGTCCGCCGGTGAGGGGCGCGGCCAGCGGTTGCACCGGCCGGGGCCGGCCGCGGCCCACTGGTGCGCCGTTTCCTGCGGTTGCCGCCGCGCTCAGCGGCTCGCTGCGGCCGAGGCGGTCGCGGCGCGGGTGGCGGGAGCGGAGGCCCTGCGGATTCCGGTGGCGCTCAGTAGGGCGGCGACCGCCAGCGCGACGACGGCGGAAAGGAGGGCGGCGCGCAGCCCGGTCAGGAAGTGTCCGGTGGCGGCCTGCCCGACGAGGAGGCCCATGACGGCGACACCGACGAGGCCGCCCAGCTGGCGGGAGGCGTTGAGGACGCCGGAGGCGATGCCCGCGTTGGCCGGGTCGGCCGCGCCGAGCATGGCGTTGGTCATGGCCGGGACCACGAGGCCGATCCCGAATCCCGCGACGAGGAACTGGACGATGACCGCCGGGTACGAGTCGGCTCCGACGGCCGGGACGACGGCCAGGTAGCCGATGGCGGCGAGGAGGTTGCCGGTGAGCAGCACGCTGCGCGCGCCGTACTTCTTGACCAGGGGGCCGCAGGCCAGGTTGGCGGCCATGATGGCGCCGGTCATGGGCAGGAAGGCGAGCCCGGCGGTGATGGGGGAGTACTCCCACACCTGCTGGAAGAAGAGGCTGAAGACGAAGATGAGGCCGTAGAAGGCGAAGTTGAGCAGGACGCCGATGAGCGAGGTGGCGCTGAACGCCCGCCGGCCGAACAGGTGCAGGGGCAGCATCGGGTCGGCGCTGCGGCGTTCGACGGCGAGGAAGCCGATCAGGGCGGCTGCGAAGACGACGATGCAGGTGACGACGAGCGCGTCGCCCCAGCCCCGGGCATTGGCTTCGACGATGGCGGTGGTCAGCGCGCCGAGGCCGGCGATGGCGAGCAACTGGCCGGGCAGGTCGAGCGAACGACGGCGCGAGGGGTCTCGCGGCGGGGCGGCCTGGGCGTAGCGCTGGGTGAGCAGGATGCCGACGGCGGCGATGGGGATGTTGACGTAGAAGATCGAACGCCAGCCGAGGGTGTCGACGAGGAGTCCGCCGACGACCGGGCCGAGGGCCAGTGCGAGGCCGCCCGCGGCCGCCCAGAGGCTGACGGCCCTGGTGCGCTGGGCCGGGTCGGGGAAGTTGGTGTTCACCAGGGAGAGCGAGGACGGCACGATCAGGGCTGCGCCGACGCCTTGCAGGACGCGGGCGGCGATGAGGGTGGCGAGCGTGGGGGCGGCGCCGCAGGCCAGGGAGGTCACGGCGAAGAGGGCGAAGCCGGCGACGAAGATGCGCCGGGGGTCGAAGCGGTCGCCCAGTGCGCCGGCGGTGAGGAGGAAGGCGGCGAAGGTGAGGGTGTAGCCGTTGATCACCCATTCCAGGCCGGCGAGGCTGTCGCCGAACTCGGCGGTGAGTGCCTTGGAGGCGACGTTGACCACGCTGACGTCGAGGATGACGACCACGAAGCCCAGGCAGGCGGCGAAGAGAGTGGGTCCGGGCCGGGCCCCGGGGGCGGGTTCATGGCGAGTCACGTGCTCGTCCTTCCGTGCTGGATGAAGGGGGATTGGGGTGGGAGAGGGGAGGCGGGCCGTCCGTGCGGGGGGACGGGTGCGCGGGACGGGGCCGGACCCCCGTAGAATGTTCGTTACGAGACGAACACTCGGGAGTGTACGCAGATCATCGAACACTCTGCAATCGGTGACCGCTGGTTCCGGTCACCCCGACGGACGGAGAACCGCCATGACGGCAGCGGACACGCCCCCCGGCCCCGGACACCGGCTCCCACCGGTCCACACGGACCCGGCCGAGGTTCCGTTGGAGGCGGCCCTGCTCGCACTCGCCGACCCGGTCAGGCGCACGCTCGTGCGCGAACTGGCCGGGGCCGACGACTGGGAACGCTCCTGCGGGAGCTTCGACGTGCCGGTGACCAAAGCCACCCTGAGCAGGCACTTCGCAGTCCTGCGGGACGCCGGGCTGTTGGAGCAGCGCGATGCCGGCCCCAAGCGGCTCAACCGGCTCCGGCGGCCCGAGTTCGAAGCGCGCTTTCCCGGTCTGCTGGACCTGGCCCTGCGGCAGGACTGACCCGAGGCACCCCGACGGACGACCCGGTGGGCGCCGGGGCCGGCTGCAACAGGCGTGCGCGCAGCTCCCGGGAGACAGCGCGCGCCGTCGCGCGACCGGTGGCCGGGACCCCGTGGGCGAGGGCGAGGGAGAGCGCCCCGGCGAAGGTGGCGGCGTGGAGCACCAGCCCGTAGTTGCCGCCGGTGCGGTTGACGACCGTACGGAACCCGGTGACGCGGGCCGCGTGCGCGCCGAACGCCGTGTCGGCCACACCGACGTTGGTGAGGCAGATCCCGGACGCCTCGGCGGCCCCCGCGGTCCGGGCCACCGCCCGGCGGATCTCGGCGTGCCCGCGCCTCGGCGGCCGCCACCGTGCGTCCGCGGCCCGCAGCGCCGCGCCGTACCTCCGCGCCGTCTCGGTGGTCCCGGCGGCGTGCGGCTCCACGGCGACGCCGGCCACGGAGATGAAGCAGCCGACGTCGGGCAGCGGGCCCGGATACCGGCCCCGCAGGGAGACCGCGGTGAGCAACCGGACGTCCGCGCGACCCGTGACCCGGGTCCAGGATTCGGCGAGCGCCGCCCCCAGGAACTGGTTGACCGACACCCCCGCGGCCCGGCAGCGCGAGCGGAGCCGCCCGGTCTGCTCCGCGGACAGGTCGAGCGCGGTGAAGTCGGCCGTACGATCGGCCCACCGGGCGGTCGCGTCGAACGGTACAGGTGCCGGATCGGCCGCGGGCGGTGCACAGGCACCCGGGGCGGGCACGGCCGGCGGCAGGTACTCCAGCGCGTCCGCGTCGGGCGGCAGCCGGCGCACGTCCTCGAAGGGCCCCGCCCCGGCGGCCTCCGGGGGCGGACCTGCACGACGGCCGGAAGGACCGTACGGCGGCCCCGGCAGGTGATCGAGCAGCGCCCGCAGGACCGCTCCCGTCGAGTGCCCGTCCGAAATGGCGTGGTTGCGGGTGAAGAACAGGTGCGTCTCCCGCGCCTCGCGGACGACGCGCAGCCGCCACAGCGGCCCCCCGGTGGGCAGGACGTCGTTGAGCTCCGCCCGCAGGACGTCGTCAGGGGTCCGCGCACCGGGCGGCGCACCGCGGCGCACCCGCTCCGCCGCCGCACCCGGCGCCTCCCGGAACCACAGACCGTCCGGCCGCTCCTCGATGCGCAGTCGCAGCAGGGGCACGTCCTGTTCCCACCGCGCCACCGCCCGCTCCACGACACCGTCCGGCACGGCCTCCCCCAGCGACAGCCGGGTGGTGACCTGTGTGGTGCCGGCCATCAGGGCGTGGGTGTACGCGAAGGCCGCCTCGATGTCGCTCAGCCGGCGCGGGACGTCCGCCGCGCTCACCGTCCCCACTCCTGTGCGGCCGGCCGTTCGGCGGGCCCGGTCCAGGCCAGCGGGTGTGCGAACCGGACGCCGTGGCTGGTCACGTCGATGGCGACCCGGTCGCCGTCGGCGGTGCGGAAGCCGTCGTGGAAGCTGCTGCGGTCGGCGCCGATGTACACGTAGTGCACGCGCCCCGGCCGGTGGAGGGAGCGGTGGGCGAACAGACGGTCCATCATGGCTGCCACGTCGTAGTGGATGGCGTCCGTGCCGGTGGTGAAGGAGCCCTTCCATGCCGGGGAGCCGCCGCGTTCGATCACGACCTCGCCCGTGGCCGATCGCGGCGGCGGGCCCAGGTGCAGCCACGGGGCGATGCCCGCGTCGCAGAGCTTGGCGTACGAGAGGTGTCCGGCGTGCCGCTTGAAGCGGCCGATGTCGGTGAGGTCGTTGCCGAAGGTGTGGCCCGCGTAACGAGGTACGCCCTGGGCGTCGCCCACGTACACGAGGACGACCTCGGCCTCCTCGCACACGGCCACGGCACCGCCGGGGACGGAGAGGGGTTCCCCCGGCACGCGCAGGATGTCCCCCAGCCCCTTGACGAACCAGTTCGGCTGGTCCTGCGTGCCCGTGTCGATCTTGACGTTGTGGGTCATCATGAAGCCGCTGACGAGCGCGTCGCCGATGTGGGCGGGCAGGAGGGGCGGTCGGGGGCGCACCCGGTGCCGGTCCTGTGCGGCCACCTCGACGAGGGGCCGGTCGGCCAGCAGGGCGGTGACCGCGGCGGTGCGCGCCTCCTCGTCGGGTGCTCCGGCGAGCAGTGCGGCGAGGTCGTCGTCCTCTCGCAAGCGGTGCAGGCGCAGCGGCTCACCGGCGTCGGGGATGCCCAGGCCCACGTGCCGGACCTGGTCGTGGAGGCATTCGAAGAGCACCGTCACGGTGAGAACTCCTTGGGGTGTGGGGTGGGGGGTGGGTGGCGAGGCGGTACGGCGGGTGTGCGGGAGGCGGTGCGGAAGGCCCCCGGGATCGGAACCGGAACCCTGTGGACCCGCAGGTCAGTCCATGAGGATCTCGACCAGCACCGGTGCCCGGTGGTTCTTCAGGTGACGGACCGCTTCGCCCACGGTGGGGGCGACGTCACCGATCTTCTCCACGCGGGGAAGCGCGTGGATCCCGTACGAGCGGGCCATGGTCACGAAGTCGACGGGATTGTCGTAGAAGCTGGTGGCGATGTGCGCGCGGTCGATGTCGCGGTCCCGGTTGCCGGCGATCCGCTGTGCGTGCTGGGTGGAGTTGAGGTAAAGGCGGTTGTTCATGACGACGACGAGCAGCGGCGCCTGCTGCGCGGCCAGGGTCCACAGGGCGCTGGGCGTGTAGAGGAAGTCGCCGTCCGACTGGAGGTCGATGCACAGGGTGTCGTCGTCGCGGTGGGCGAGCGCGGCACCGACGGAGGCGCCCAGCCCGTAGCCGAGGCCACCGCCTCCGTTGAGGCCGAGGTAGCTGCCGGGACGCTCCAGGGGCCACAGCTTCTTGACCCAGCCGTCCACGGTCAGGCTGCCGGTGTTGGTCAGGATCCACTCCTCGTCACGGACCGCCCGGTGGATCTCGTCGACGGCGCCGGCGACGTGGATGTGCTCGCGCTGCTTGGACTCCTCCGCCTGGCGGGCCCATTCGGCCCGGCTGCGGCCGTGTACGTCGGCCAGGGCGGCGGCACGCCGGTCGCGGCGCTCGATGAAGCCGGGAGCGGCGAAGGGGCCCCGGGGATCCTCGGCGACGGCGCGCAGCGCCTCGACCGAGGCCCGGGTGTCCGCGGCGACCGACCGGGTGACGGGCACGAGCTGCTGGTAGTCGGCGGCCCACTTGCTGGTGAGGAGGTCGTTGAAGCCGATGGTGACGATGTCGGCGCCGTTCTCGGGCAGTCCCTGGTCGGTCAGGGAGAGGAAGGAGCCGAGGGCTCCGACGAGGTCCTGCACCTCCAGGGCGATCACGAGGTCGGCACCGGCTATCTCGTCGGTGCCGGTGTGGCTGACGTTCAGGGGGTGGTTGGAGGGGAAGTTGAGGCGGTTGCCCCGGTCGATGACGGCCAGGCCGAGAGCCTCGGCGAGTGCCACGAGCGGAGCCACCGTCTCGGGGTCGCGGCCGGAGAAGTCCACCACCAGGACCGGTGTGCGCGCGGCCAGCAGCCGTCGGGCGAGGTCGTCGACCGTCTCCCGGTCGAGCGGGGGCAGCAGGGTCGGCTCGGTCGCGGTCGCGGGGTAGAGGCGTACGCCCTCCTCCAGCTGCTGCTCCTGCGTGTCGAAGTCCAGGGCGACGAACACCGGTGCGTGCATGGGGGTGTTCATCAGCTTGAAGGCGCGGGTCAGGGACTCGACCGTGGCGCGCTGGCCGATGGGCTGGTCGCACCACTTCACGTAGTCCTTGACGACGGACTCGATGTTCTGCGAGGTGTGGATCCAGTCGATCCACGGCCGGCGCTTGCCCGCGTCCACGGGGCCGTTGCCGCCCAGGACGAACAGCGGGACCCGGTCGCACCAGGCGTTGAAGACGGCCATCGAGGCGTGCAGCAGGCCGACGTTGGCGTGGACGAAGACGCCCATGTGGCGACCGCTGGCCTTGTGGTAGCCGTGCGCGATGGCCACGGCGATCTCCTCGTGGCAGGCCATCACGATCTCCGGGGCGATGGCCGCGTTGTCGGCGTGGACCAGCGAGTCGTGCACCCCGCGGAAGGAGGCGCCGGGGTTGAAGACGACCGTGTCGATGTCCTGCTGGTGCAGGAACTCCACGACCAGGTCGGAGAAGTAGGTGGGAGCCGGCGTCGTCATGCGTGGTCCTCGCTGCGTGCGGTGTGGGTGGTGGCGGGAGCCGTCACCTGCCAGAGCGGGTCGCCCTCGGTGCGGCGGGCCCGGGCCCAGCGGGTGGCGTGGTGGTTCAGTTCGAGCCCGAAGCCGGTGCCGGGGACGCCCCGGACGGTGTTGCCGATCCGGTCCACGACCGGCCGCGGGGAGACGACCATGTCGGGGAAGAAGCGGTCCGACTGGCCGCCCTCGACGGTCAGCGCGTCGGCGTTGCGCAGGGCGAGGGCACGGCCCGCGGCGATGAGCGGGCCCACTTCGGCGACCTGTACGCCGATCTGGAAGGCGAGGCCGTGCTCGCGGGCGAACGCGGCGAGGCCGGCCGCGGCGACCGGACCGCCGTTCTTGGCGATGCGGATGTTGAAGGCGTCGCACGCGCCGTGGGCCACGGCCGCCCGGGCGTCCGCCGCGGTACGGACGGACTCGTCCAGCATGACCGGCAGTGCTCCCTCCTTCCGGAGGCGGGCCAGTTGCCGCCACGCCCCCTTGGCCAGTGGTTCCTCGACGAACGTGGCTCCGGCTTCGTGCAGGGACCGGGTGTGGCCGACGGCCGCGTCGGGGGCCCAGCTCATATTGGCGTCCACCATGATCGGGACCCGGTCACCCAGGCGGTCCCTGATCGCCGCGACCGTGCGGACGTCCCGGGAGATGGCGGACGAAGCCTTGGTCTTCACGAAGTGGAACGGGCCGCGGGTGTCGAGGAACTCCTCCACGTCGAGACTGAGGTCGAGCACCTGGGAGACCGGGAGCGACGCGGTGGCCGCGCCGTTCACCGCGCCGGGCCCGGGAACCAGCTCCGTGCCCGGCAGGCCCAGGCGCTTGCCGATCAGGTCGAGCAGCGCGGTCTCCACCAGGCAGTGCAGGTTGTTGCCGCCCGGCAGCGCGTAGTGTGCGGCCGCGCCCTCGTTCAGCAGCAGAGCCAGGAGGGCGGCCGGGCCGGTGTCGCGCAGGCTCGCGGCGATGGCTTCCAGGGGCAGCGCGCGCAGGGCGTCGGCGACGAGGTCGGACGTTTCCCCCGTGACGTACCGCCGGGGGGCGCACTCCCCGATGCCGGACCAGCCGTCGACCGTCAGCCGCAGGACGAGGCTGTCGGAGGTGGTGCGCCTGTGGGCCGGGTGGTCGAAGCCGACCGCCATGGGCAGCTCGACCCGGTACAGCTCGGCTGTGGCAGGCTCAGACATTGCGGTCCAGCCCCTGCAGCAGGGTGAAGGCGGAGGCCCAGTCGACCAGGCGGGCCCGCACGTCGGTGTAGAAGAGGTAGTGCTTGTCGGTGGCGAACCGGATGAGGGCACCGTCGCTCGCGGTCATCCGCAGGAAGGTGCGCTGCGCGTCGTCCAGGTCGACGATCGGGTCGGTGATCCCCGAGACGAAGGCCGCCGGCACCGAGGGCGGAGTGTGCGCCGGCTCCATGTACATGCGCTCGAGCTCCAGCAGGACCGCACGCGAACGCCGGGTCAACCGGCGCACGGCCAGGTCGTCGTTGTCGATGAAGTGCTGGTGGCGCGGTTCGTCGGTGAAGTCCCGGGCGAGCAGACCGGCGTCCCACGGCTCTTCCGCGGTGTCGGCCGCGAGTTCGCGGCGCTGCTCCTCGTCCAGGGTGGCGTGCAGTTTGCCGAGCCAGGCCGAGCAGAAGACGGCCGCGTCGTAGCGCGTGGTGAAGGCCGGGTCGTGGAGCAGCGCGGCCAGGAAGGAGCCGCCCAGGCAGTGGCCGAACAGCGACAGGGGCGCCTCGTCCCCGATCACGGCCCGGACGTGTGCGACGGCCGCGGCGTAGTCGTCGAGGACGGTACGGGCGGAGGGCAGTTCGTGGCGGGCGCCGCCGCTGATGCCGCTGCCGCGCCGGTCCAGGACGAAGAAGGCGACGTCGTTGTCCGCGAACTGCGGCCCGACCTCCCAGAGCCAGCCGGCGTGCGACTGCAGGCCGTGGAAGTAGAAGACGGCACCCTTCACCTCGCCTCTGGGGCGCCACAGGTGGAGGGCGAGTTCGGCGCCCTCGACCGGCAGGCCGATGATTTCCCGGCGGATGTTCTGCGGGGGCCTCTTGGTCTCGATCATCTCGGTACGTTCCCTTCAGCGGCCGTTGACGACATCGACGAAGTCGGTGTCGCGCTGGAACGGCTTGTACTTGTACTGGGTGGCGTTGCCCGTCTGCCGGCGGCTCTCGACGTACGCGGCGATGGCGTCGGGCGGAACAGGGTGGACCTCGATCGGGCCGAGACGGCCGCTGTCGCGCTTGGACGCGTACTCGATGTTGATCTCGTGCAGGGCGTCGTCCACGGCGGTCGAGAGCGCGCGGCCCAGCTCGGGGGAGGGCTCGGGCACCTCGGCCACGACCACGTAGCCGGGCAGCTCTCCCCAGCGGGGACCGCACATGTACAGCCCGGTGCGCAGCCCGGAGGCGGCGAGTCCGCGGGTGATGGCCTCGGTGACCTGGGCCTCGGTGATCTTCTCGCCCGTGAAGGAGTGGAAGACGCCGTCCCGGTGGACGAAGTGGACCCAGGGAGTGCCGTCGGCGATCCGGTCCACGTGGTAGACGTCCCCGGTCCACAGCCGGTACAGGCCGTTGCCCTGCGTCATGATGAGGTGGTAGTCGCGGCCCTGCTCGACCTCGTGGACCAGCAGGGTGTCGATCGGCCCGCCGACCTTCACGAGTTCGCCGAGCGGTACCTCGGCGGGGACGAACTCGAAGAACGCCTGGCCCACGGCGAGCGGCTGGCTGTGCAGGGAGTCGTCGACCGGGATGGTGGTGACGCCCTCGGTGCCGCAGCTCATGAAGGGCAGCTTGGCCACGCCCGGGAACACGGCGTCGAGCTTGGCCGCGTACAGTCCTGCCGAGGCCGAGAGCCAGCAGGTGTAGAGGGTGAGCGAGGGCCACAGGTCCTTGAAGGTGAAGTCCGGGGTGCGCAGCACCTGTTCGAGGTGGGCTGCGGCCCGCTCGTCCGGTTCGCCGTACGGCCGCCCTTCCAGCGTGCCCTCGCGCAGGTCGCGCACCAGGGCGGGGCCGTGAACCTCCACGAGGTCGCGCAGGGAGATCAGGGTGCTGGGGTTGATGGCCGAGATGTAGTGCAGGTCTTTCCCGACCAGGTGGCGGAGCCGGTGGTACATGCGGCCCTCGTGCCCGGTGGGCACGTCCGGGCCGAACCAGGGGGACTCGAACCACGGCGGGTTCCAGTCGCGGCTGTTGATCTGCGGGTGCCGGTTGCTGACTGCCTGGTGCTCGATGCCGTGGACGAAGTCGAGGACGTCCTCGCGGACCGTCTGCGTGTCGAGGGTGGCGTAGGGGTGGTCGAGGAGCTCGGGGTGGTGCTCCAGGTACGTCCCCCACATCGCCTTCATGGCCGGGATGCGGTAGGTGAGCAGCCAGTGCAGGGTGTAGGGGACCCGTTTCGGGGTCCCGGTCGTGCCGCTCGTCTTGAGCCAGCGCATCACGGGGCTGCAGGTCAGGATGCCGCCCTTGGTGCGGGTCTCGCGCTCGATCTCGGGCACGAAGTCCTCGTAGCGCATGACCGGCAGGACCGAGCGGAACCGGTCGTGGTCCGATGCCACCACGTCGTAGCCGCGTTCGCGCCAGTGCACGGATCCCGCGCTCATGTCGATGACATCGGCGAGCACGCGGCGCTGGGCGGTGCCCGGGTCCTTCAGGTCGGCCAGCAGGTCCTGACGGGCCTGCCTGCACTCCTCGGCGAAGGGCTCGCGCCGTTCGTGCCAGTGTTCCTGCCAATACGGTATGTCCACAACTGCTCCCGAAAAGGTCTGGGATCCGGGCGGGACGGCCCGGAGGGGTTTCGAACGCCGGTGTGAGGGAAGCGGGGAGAGAGCGGCCGCGGGTGGTCAGCGGTCGATGTAGGCCATCATCCGCTCGTTGTAGCGGGGTCCGGCGACCTGGTCGGGGCGGACCGCCGCGTCGATGGCGGCGAGCGTCCCGGCGTCGAGGCGGACGGCGGCCGCAGCGGTGTTCTCCTCCAGGTACGTGCGCCGCTTGGTCCCGGGGATCGGCACGATGTCCGGGCCCTGGTGCAGCGCCCAGGCGATGGCCAGCTGCGCGGGGGTGAGTCCCCTGGCCTCGGCCAGCTCGCGCACGGTGGCGGCGACGGCGGTGTTCTGGTCGTAGTTGGCGCCCTGCAGGCGCGGGTCGTGGTGGCGGAAGTCGTCCTCGGGGTAGTCCTCGGCCCGGAGCACTCCGCCGGTGAGGAAGCCGCGGCCCAGCGGGCAGAAACCGACCAGCCCGATGCCGAGTTCGCGCAGCACGGGAAGGACGTCGGCCTCCAGGTTGCGCTCCCAGACGGAGAACTCGCTCTGGACCACGGACAGTGGGTGCACGGCGTGGGCGCGGCGGATGGTCGCGGCACCGGCCTCGCACAGACCGAGGTAGCGCACCTTGCCCTGTTCCACCAGGCCGGCCATGGCCCCGACGGTCTCCTCGATGGGGACGCGGGGGTCGACGCGGTGCTGGTAGAGCACGTCGACGTGGTCCGTGCCCAGTCGCCGCAGCGAGGCCTCGACGGCCTCGACGACGTGCTCGGGCCGGCTGTCGGCCTCGGCGGTGGTGCCGTCCTTGAGCTTCATGGGGAAGCCGAACTTGGTCGCGATGACCGCCTGTTCGCGTCGCCCCTTGAGCGCCTTGCCGAGCAGCACCTCGTTGTCGTACGGGCCGTACGCCTCGGCCGTGTCGAAGAGCGTGTAGCCGAGCTCCAGGGCGCGGTGGATCGTGGCGGACGACTCCTGGTCGTCGGTGGCGCCGTACCACTGGCTCATTCCCATGCAGCCGAGGCCGAGTTCGGAGACCTCGAGGCCTTGGGTTCCCAGCTGCCTGATTCCAAGCATGCGTCACTCCTGTTGCGGGGTTTCGGGGTTGGGAGAAGGGGCCGGTCCGGGCGGGGGAAGCCGGACCGGCCACTCACGAGCAGGACTCAAACACAAACATGTACTGCGATTCAACTCTTTACCGAAGGCTAGTTTCGATCTTGACCATGTCCTGACGAAGACAGGGGTGTCGGCTGCGACCGTGCTGAACTGTGCCTTCGCCCCTGCGGCATGGGGCGTGGCGCGCCTGGTTGCACAGGCTTAACGCGCTCTTCATGTGGGATCTGAGGGCAACTTTGACCTGGCGTGTACTTTTGGACTGCACCTAGATCAGAAAGGCCCGCAGTGGACACAGTTGGCGCGATGGCGATCGTCGGAACCGGATGCCGGTTCCCTGGGGCAGCGGACACCGCCGCCTTCTGGCACCTGCTCTCGACGGGCGGCGAAGCGGTCACCGCCGTACCTCGGGACAGGTTCGACGCAGAATCCCTCTACTCCGGGCCCGCTCCCGCGCCGGGCAGGCTCAGGTCCCTGCGGGGCGGTTTCCTGGACGACGTCCACGGCTTCGACGCCGGCTTCTTCGGGATATCGCCCCGTGAGGCCCGCACCATGGACCCGCAGCAGCGGCTGCTCCTCCAGGTCGTTTGGGAGGCGCTGGAGGACGCGCACATCCCGCCGTCCTCCCTGGCCGGCAGCAGGGCCGGCGTCTTCGTCGGCCAGGCCACCGCAGAGTACGGCGAGGTGCTCGGCGCGGTCGGCTCCGGCGACGTGCGGGCCCTGGCCGGCAGCGGCCTGCGAGCCGTCACGTCGGGCCGGGTCAGCCACGCCCTCGACCTGCGCGGGCCGAGCATCACCCTGGACACGGCCTGCTCCTCCTCGCTCGTCGCGGTGCACGCCGCCCGGCAGAGCCTGCTGACCGGTGAGTGCGACCTCGCGGTGGCCGCAGGAGTCAACGTCATCCTCTCCCCGCGCGACGCCATCGCCTACTCCCAGGGCGAGATGCTCTCGCCCGACGGCCGCTGCAAGTTCGCCGATGCCGCCGCGGACGGCTTCGTACGCAGCGAGGGAGTCGGCGTGGTCGTGCTCAAGCGGCTGTCCGACGCGCTCGCCGCAGGCGATCCCGTCCACTCGCTGCTGCTGGGCAGCGCCGTCACCAGCGACGGCCGCGGCAGTGGCCTGCTCTTGCAGCCTGCCGTCTCGGGACAGGTGGAGATGCTCGCCGCGGCCTGGCGCAGCGCGGGTGTCCTGCCCGAACAACTGGACTACGTCGAGGCGCACGGCACCGGCACCACCGTCGGCGACTCGGTCGAACTCCGCGCCCTCGCACAGGCACTGACGGGCAGGGACACCGCCCGCCCGCTGCTGACGGGCTCGGTGAAGAGCAACATCGGACACGCCGAGGCGGCGGCCGGCATCGCCGGACTGATCAAAGCCGTCCTGATGGTCCGCCACCGCACGGTGCCCGCCTCACTGCACGTGACGAATCCCCATCCGCTCATCTCCGATGCCGGGTTCCCGGTGGACGTGGTCCGGGAAAGCAGGCCGCTGGAGCCCTTCGGCGAACGCGCCGTCCTGGGCGTCAGCTCCTTCGGGATCTCGGGCACCAACGCGCACGTCGTGGTCGGTGAGTACGCGGGCACGGACGCGGCCGGGCGGACGCCCGGGACGCGGCCCGGCGCGGCACCGAATCCCACCGGGGCCGTCGTGGCCGCGCCGCCGCACCCGGCGGCGGGACCGCCCGCCGCTACGCCCGAGCTGCTGGTCCTCGGCGCGCGCTCGTCCGCGTCCCTGCGCGCGCTCGCCCTGCGCTACGCGGCGCACCTGGAGCCGGGCGGGGCGGGGCGCTCCCACCCCCTGCGCGAACTGTGCCGGTCGGCGGCCACCGGCCGCGACGCCCATCCGTTCCGTCTCTGGGCGGTCGGCAGCAGCCACGACGACGTGGCCCGCACCCTGCGCGAACTGGCGGCCGACGAGCCCTCCGCCCACGGAGGTGTCCACGAGGCCGGGTTCGGCGCACCGCGGCGGGTCGCCTTCGTCTTCCCCGGGCAGGGGTCGCAGTGGCGCGGCATGGGCACAGGACTGATGATCTCCTCCGCCGCCTTCCGCACGGCGCTCGAGGAGTGCGACGAGGCCGTGCAGGAGGAGCTGGGCTGGTCCGTCGCGGACCTGTTGCGCGGAGGCGAGGAGATACCCGACGCGGTCGAGGTGGTGCAGCCCGCGCTGTGGGCCGTGGAAGTGGCGCTGGCCGCGCACTGGCGGGCGATGGGTGTGGAACCGGACATCTGCCTGGGCCACAGCATGGGCGAGGCGGCCGCGGCCTGTGTCAGCGGGGCGCTGTCCGTACGGGACGCGGCCCGGGTCATCTGCCGGCGCAGCACGCTGATGCGGCGGCTGGCCGGGCGGGGCGCCATGCTCGCCACCGAACTCGCGCCCGCAGCCGCCCGTGAGCTGGTCGCGCACCACGAGGGGGACGGCGTGTGCGTCGCCGTGGAGAACTCCCCGCGCGCCACGGTCCTGGCCGGTGACGCCGCCGCGCTCGCCGAGATAGCGGCCGAGCTGGACCGGTCCGGCGTCTTCAACCGCCCGGTCAAGGTGAACGTGGCCTCCCACTCCCCTGTGATGGACGAACTGCGCGAGGAGCTCCCGGCCCGGCTCCGGGAGCTGCGGCCCAGGGAACCGCGCATCGAGCTGTTCTCGACGGTGCGGTGCGAGGCCGTGCGCGGCGCGACGCTGGACGGCGCCTACTGGAGGGACAACCTCCGCGAGCCGGTGCGGTTCGCCGAGTCCGTCGACCACGTCGTCAAGGACGGCGAAACGGTGTTCGTCGAGATCGCCCCGCACCCGCTGCTGGCGCAGGCCCTGACGGACTGCCAGGAGAAGGCGGGCGTACCGGTGGCCGTCGTGAGCACGCTCGTCCGGCAGCAGGACGAGGCCCTGTCCGCCCTGTGCGCCCTCGGCCGGGCCCACGCCCTGGGCGCCTCGGTCGACTGGCAGCGCGTGTACGGGGACCGGGCGGCGGGCGGCGGGAACTGGGCGCCACTGCCGGCGTACGCGTGGCACACGGAGGACTTCCGCGTGCCGACCGTGCCGGCCGTACCGACCCCGGCACCCTCCGTCGTCCCGGGAGGGTACGAACGGAGGGTGCGGCTGTCCCGGCTCGGCACGGCCGCGTTCGGCCGGGGTGTCGAGGTGGCGGGGGAAGCCCTGGTGCCTCCGGTGTTGTACCTGGGACTGATCGCGGAGGCCGTCCGCGACCTCACGGGCGACGACGGTCCGGTGACACTGGAAGGCGTACGGCTGGAGGGCGCCCTGCCGCTGCCCGCGCCCGGCTCCCCGCAGGAGCGGCGGACCGCGCTGCGCGTGGCGCTGGAGCCGGTGGGCGCGGAGGACGCGTACCGGTTCACGGTGGACGCGGTCGTGGACACCGCCGGTACGGACGTGCGCTGCGTCTCGGGCACCGCGCGGTCCGGCGGCCGCCGGGACCCGGTGGACCTGGACGGCGCCCTGACGCGGTGCGGGGAGTACGTGCCAGCGCCCGAGTTCTACCGGCGGGGCGAAGGCCACGGGTACACCGTGGCACCGGAGCTGCGCGCCGTGCGGCAGCTGTGGCGGCGCGAGGGCGAGGCCGTGGCGCGCCTGCACACCGATGGGGGCGGCGCCGTCGCGGCGGAGGCGGGACTCCTGGCCATGTTGGCGTCGTGGCCCCGGTACGGCGCGGGGCGGGTGGGGGGCCCGTCCTTCCTGCCCGTCTCCTTCGACCGGGTGCTCCTCGGACAGGACCCGGACGGGGAGTTCTGGAGCACCGCGCGCTTCCTGAGGCCTGCGGACCCCGGGCGGGGCGAGGAGCCCGCCCGCTGCGACGTGGTGCTGAGCAGCGGTGACGGACACGTGATCGCGGCGTTCGAGGGAATCGCCCTGGAGCCGCGCGAGGACGCCCCGACCGCGCCGCGAACCGCCGCAGCGCCGCCGTCCGTCCGTACGATGGCTTCGCCCGCCGGCGCGGGTGTGCGCGCCCGGGTCGCCGCCGTGCTGGGCACCGGCGCCGAACGTCTCGACGAGCGGCGGCCACTGACCGACCTCGGCCTGGACTCGCTCATGGCGATGCAACTGCGCCGCATCCTGATGACGGAGTTCGGGGGTGACTTCACACTGGGTCGGCTGCTCGGCGGGGAAACCGTGGCGGGAATCGAATCCGCCCTCGCCGCACACGTTGAACTCTGATGCATCAATGAACTATGGTTCACCTATGGGTGAGTGTGGCGTGCAGCCCACGCGTCCGGGGGCTCGCCACCCGTCAACGGGAATCATGTGACGAGCCCTTCAGGGACGCAGGAGGAGACACCCTATGACCGTCGAGCACACCCGCGACGTGCCACCGGTCGGCAGGCGCGAACGCAGCAGGCGGCGCATGCACGACAACCTCTACACCGCCGCGGTGGAACTGTTCGCCGAGCAGGGGTACGACGGCACCACGATCGACCACATCACCGAACGGGCCGATGTGGCCCGGGGGACCTTCTTCAACCACTTCCAGAAGAAGGAAGACCTGGTCACCACGTGGGCCGAGCACCGGCGCAGGAACCTCGAGGGCGCGATGGAGAAGGCCCTGGCGCTGGAGGACGACGTCACGGTGCAGCTGGAACGGTGCATGTCCACGCTCGCCGACTTCAACGAGGCGGAACAGGACCTGACCAGGGTGATGCTCACCGCGTGGGTCAAGTCGGGTCAGCCGCTGCTGGAGGAGCCGCACTACGCCGGGTCGGTGTTCACCCAGGTGATTGCGGCCGGGCAGTCCCGCGGGGAGGTGGCCGCCGACGTCGACCCGCTGCTCGCCGGCAACCTCCTCCGCGACGCCTACCTGGGCCTCCTCTACCGCTGGACCCAGGACACGGAGTCCAGGGCCCCGCTCCACGTCGAGCTGCGCGCCCTGCTGAGGATCGCGCTCACGGGCATCCTGTCCTACGCCCAACGCGGCTGGACGCCCCGGAACGCGGCCTGACCCGCGCCTGCCGACCGCACGAGGACCGCTGCCGCTCCGGCCCCCGGAGCAGCAGCGCTCCACGTAAACCACGCCTCGGCACCGCGCTCCGCTCGGGTCGAGCACGCCTTCGCATGGATGAAGACCTGGAAGCTCCTGCGCGACTGCCGTCTCAAGGGCGATGGCGTGCACCACGCGATGCTCGGCATCGCCCATCCGCACACCGTCGGGCGCCGTGACTGACCGCACCCGGCCCGAAGTTGCCCGCCCTCGACCACGCCGGATCCCGACTGGTGGGAGGCTGACGGTCTGTCGGTGCCGACGTGGTGAAGTCGCGGCTTGCCGCCCATGCGCTCTGTCTAATCTGGGAATCTGTCACTAGGTTCGCTCCCGGACGATCACAGGGTGCCGCCGCTCAGGCGGCTCGTCGGAGGGAGTTCGAATGCGTCGGGTATTCGGGTCACGGGTCTCGCGTCGTGTGGCCGCGCTGACGGTGGCGGCTGCGTGGCTAGGCGCGGCTCAGACCGTGCCGGCATCAGCAACTGCGGAGGCGTACCAGACCGCGATCACGCACAGTCAGTCCGGGAAGTGCCTGGACGGCAGCCTCTCCCAGGGTGTTCGCCTGGTCACTTGCGACAGTGGGGCCTACCAACAGTGGATCGTGAGTGTTTCGTCGGCCGCCACGATCAAGCATGTCCAGTCTGGGAAGTGCCTGGATGGAAGTGCCTCCCAAGGCATCCGCCTCGTCACCTGTGACGGTGGGGCGTACCAGCAGTGGACCACGAACCTCTCCGGGTACGTGGTCAAGCATGTCCAGTCCGGGAGGTGCCTGGACGGCAGCGTCTCCCAGGGCGTCCGCCTCATCACCTGCAGCGGCGCGAACTACCAGGCCTGGTACCTCTAAACGAGTTCGGTGCGGTTTCGGCGGGCGATGATGCTCCTGGCCTCGGCTGGCGGCGGCACCGTCCGCGGCATGGCCCGCCCGGTCCAGGAGGACGAGGACACCGTCCGCGACGTGATCCACGAGGTGGACGAGATCGGGCTCGCATGCCTGAACCCTCGCTGGGCGGGAGGCCGTCCCCGCCGGCTCAATCGTGACGGCCGTTTCCTTCGGATCATCTCGCTCTAGCGGTCCGCCAGTTGACGAAGGACACCTTCTCGCTCAGCTCTGTGCTGGTCTCCCTCTGCCGAAACGCCGTGTCGCTCAGGAGACCGTGCAAGAACGCCGCCGTGCCGAGAGGGTGCAACTGGCATCTCGGGGTCGGTGTGCCGTCCGCAGATCAGGACCGGCCATCGATCCGGGTCGACTCGGGGTCCACGTCGAGCCCGGGCCGGCCCAGTACGGGTATCCCTCGGCCCGCAGCAGGATGCTGATCCCACTGCTGATCAGCCCCCGCCCCGTACCACTTGGGCCCTTACCTGTACGTGGGGTCCGAGTTGTGTGCGGGCGGGGCACCGCTAATGCAGACCAAGATGCGCGCAACTGGCGCTGGACCTAGCATGAAGGAGAGTGACTGTCTAGTCAGGAAGGCAGCATCATGACGGACGCACAAGAGAATTCGGGAAGATACCTGCTCATTTTGCCGGTAGAACAGGACGAAGCTCTGAAGGCGGCGCTTGGGAGTGAATACGACAAGCTCCTGAGAAAGGGCACGGCATGCGCGAGCACAAACGTTGCAGGGGGCGACGTTCACTGTGGCGACGCTGAGCAGTGAAGGTGCCGCTCTCACCGAAGTCAACCCCTCATGACGACCGGCCACTTCCGTTCGTCATGAGGGTTGCGGCAGAATGGCAGAATTTTGAGGAGGGCGATTCCGTCCTCCTCTTCCAGGGTCGCGCCCCCTTGACCGGAGACCTCTCTGTTACGGCGGACGGGTCTGACGTGCAGTTTTCTGACATTGGGTTGGAAGTTTGATTCTCATCATTTCCGAACCCGATTGTGATGGCCACATCGCGCCAGTCACGGCCGAGTTGTCACGCCGGGGCGAAGATTTCAGGATCTATGATCCGGCGATGTATCCCGCGTCGTCGACGATTACGATCGAGAGTGCAGCCGCAGGCACGAAAACGTCTCTTAGCTGGGACGGGAACGTTCTGGATCTGTCTTGCGTCAAGAGCGTATGGTACCGACGGCCAGGGAAGCTTGCGTTGTCGGACCAGTTGACAGCGGAAGAGGGAAAGTGGATTCGATCGGAGTGCAACCATCTACTTCGTGCGGCGTGGGCGGGCATGCGCTCGCGCTGGGTCAGCCGCCCCGAGGCGATCAGATCCGCGAGCGTCAAAGTCTCGCAACTCAAGGTGGCCGCTGATATCGGCTTCACCATTCCTCGCTACACGGTGACGAATGACGTCGACTCCGCTACGGAATTCATCTCCTCGTGCCGCGAAGGGGTCGTCGTCAAGGTTCTGACAGACCCGTTCATCGCCTACTCTGATCGATGGTGCAGGCTCTACACTCACTTGCTCTCAGCCGACGACCTCGACAAGGTGGAGTCCATTCGCTTCGGGCCAACGTTCCTGCAGGAGTTCATACAGAAGACGATGGACGTGCGCGTCACCGTGTTTGGTGAGGAAGTTTTTGCCGTTGGGATCAAGTCAGCCGAGTCCGAAGAAGCGCGTGTAGATTTCCGTCGCGCCGAGGTCTACGACCTCCCACACTCCATCGTGACTTTGCCTGAGCATCTGAACTCGTTCTGCACGGAGCTGGTCAGGCGCCTGGGACTTCGTTTTGGGGCGATTGATTTCGTCCTTACACCGGACGGCCAGTACTTCTTCCTGGAGATTAACCCAAACGGTCAGTGGTACTGGCTGGAGTTGGTTACGGGAGTTCCCTTGACAAGGTCTCTGTGTAGCCAGCTTGCTTGTGGGTCAGATGTGAACTGAGGGGTGTCGATTAGCGGCGGGTGCGATCATTCCTCTGATGTGGAAGTATCAACGTCGCCCAAATGGAGTTCGAGGCTGCCGCTCAAACGGCAGATCGATACCCGTGTCCCCTGTACTGACGGGCGTTGACCTCCCGCCAGCGAGTTCAAATGTTCCCCCACGTGGGGCGGTATCGGAATGACGTGAGTTCCGACAGGAATTGGCGTGCATGAGTGCTTTCCTGTTGCAGGATCTCTCGACTCATCAGTCATGATGCGTTCCTATACTCAACTAAGGCGACGGATCAGGCAGCCCGTTGAACAACCATCCGTGGCGAGTCGGGCCTTGGCCTTTTGGCCCGATCGCGGCTCAGCTTCGAGGT